>NZ_JCANNB010000001.1:0-485102 GCF_059553435.1 Micromonospora sp. PRAS1 | reverse complement strand
GGCGTGTCGGGGGCAATAACTTCATGATCAATCCGATGGTGGATGGAGTTATCCACAAGGGCGCGGTGGTTATCCACAGGGGGTTTAGTCGATCTTCGTGGACCGGAACAGTCGGTCGACGTGGATGCATTGACGGTGGTACGACGGGTGGCTGCCGCCCAGGACGGGATAGTCACTCTTGGGCAGGCGCGGGCTGCCGGGTTCAGCGTGCACGAAGTGCAGAGATTCTGTCGCGCCGGCCATTGGCGTGCGGTGGCCAGGGGCGCCTACCTGGTCGATGCCGATCTGTACGACCCAGTTCCTCGTCGGGCGCAGATCCGGGCGGCGCTGGCATCCTTCGGGCCGGCGGCTGCGGCAGTGCTGACAACGGCCGCCGAGTTGCACCGGCTGGCCGGACCTCGGATAACGGACGAGATCCACCTCTCGGTCCCGGGCCTCGCCGCGAGGCCGAACCGACAAGATCTTCCCCAGGTGGCCGTGCATCAACTGGCTATCGAGCCGAGGCATCTCGTGCAGGTCGACGGCATGCTGGCCACCAGTCCCGTACGCACGGTCGCTGACTTGATCCTGCGGCTGGACCGCTACTCAGCTGTGTGCCTGCTCGACTCAGGGCTGAACAAGCAACTCATCTCGGACGGCGATCTGTCCGAGTTGCACCGGCTTGTTCGAGGGCGGCGCGGTGCGGTGGCCGCGCGGGAGCACCTGGCTGAGGCGGACGGTCGGGCGCAGTCACCGCTCGAAACGCGGTCTCGGTTGCGCTGTGTCGACGGCAAGGTGCCGCCCGACGTACTCCAGCTTGAGGTGCGCGACCACGATGGCTACCTGCTCGGTGTCGGTGACCTGGGCTGGCGTCGGCATCGGATCGTCGCGGAGGCCGACGGCCGAGACGTCCATGCCACCCCGGACGCCGTCTTCGCCGACCGCCGCCGGCAGAATCGCCTGCTCACCGCAGGCTGGACCGTTCTCCGATTCACCTGGTCGGACACCCTCCGCCCTGACTACATCCCGTGGACCGTCCGGCAAGCAATGCTCGCTGCTCAACGCGGTCGATCATGAAGCTGTTGTCACCCTGCCCGGCGTGTCGCGACAATAACTTCATGATCAACGGGCCGCGATTGTGTTGGCGGTGCGCGAGAACGGGGGGCGGGGCGGGGGTGGGTAGGATGCCGGGTTGTGCGGGTCTTGTTGCTGGGTAGTGGAGGGCGGGAGCATGCGCTTGCGCTTGGGCTCGCCGGGGACGCGTCCGTTGCGGAGTTGATCGCGGCGCCGGGTAATCCGGGGATCGCCGGGATCGCGCGGCAGCAGCGGCAGGTCGACGTCGCGGATCCGGGGGCTGTGGCCGGGCTCGCCGTGGAGGTTGCGGCGGATCTGGTGGTGATCGGGCCGGAGGCGCCGCTTGTGGCAGGGGTGGCCGACGCGGTCCGGGCCAAGGGGATCGCGGTCTTCGGCCCGTCGGCCGAGGCGGCCCGGCTGGAGGGCTCCAAGGCCTTCGCCAAGGACGTGATGATCGCCGCCGGCGTACCCACCGCTCGCGCCTACAGCTGCACGGACGCGGAGAGTACCGCCGCCGCGCTGGACGAGTTCGGTCCGCCGTACGTGGTGAAGAACGACGGGCTCGCGGCCGGCAAGGGCGTCGTGGTGACCGACGACCGCGCCCGCGCCGCGGAGCACGCCCGGGAGTGCGGCCGGGTGGTGATCGAGGAGTACCTGGCCGGTCCCGAGGTCTCGCTCTTCGTGGTCACCGACGGCGAGGCCGCGGTACCGCTGCTGCCGGCACAGGATTTCAAGCGTGTCGGCGACGGCGACACCGGGCCGAACACCGGCGGCATGGGGGCGTACGCCCCGCTGCCCTGGGTGCCGCCCGGCCTGGTCGACGAGGTGATGCGCGATGTGGTGCACCCGACGCTGGCCGAGATGCGTCGCCGGGGCACGCCCTTCGCCGGCCTGCTCTACGTCGGGCTGGCGATCACCGCGACCGGCCCTCGGGTGATCGAGTTCAACGCCCGCTTCGGTGACCCGGAGACCCAGGTGGTGCTGGCCCTGCTGGAGACTCCGCTGGCCGGGCTGCTGCACGCCGCAGCCACCGGCACGCTGGCCGACCACCCGCCGCTGCGTTGGCGTTCCGGTGCCGCCGTGACCGTGGTGGTGGCCGCCGAGGGTTACCCCGCGAAGCCGCGTACCGGTGATGTGATCACCGGCGCGGACCGGCCGGGGGTCATCCACGCCGGCACCGCCCGCCGGGAGGCCGACGGCGCGTTGCTCTCCGCCGGTGGTCGGGTCCTCTGTGGTACGGCCACCGGCCCGGATCTGTCCGCCGCCCGCGACGCCGCCTACGAGTTGGTACGCGGCATCGAGCTGGCCGGTTCGCACCACCGCTCGGACATCGCCGCCGCCGCGATCGAGGGCCGGATCGTCCTGCCGGCCTGATCGGTACCGCCCAGCGATCGGTACCGCGCGGCGATCGGCGGCCTGATCGGTAGCGCGCGGCGATCGGTAGCGCGCGGCGATCGGTAGCGCGCGGCGATCGGTAGCGCGCGGCGATCGGTAGCGCGCGGCGATCGGTAGCGCGCGGCGATCGGTAGCGCGCGGCGATCGGCGATCTTGGCTGGTCAGGCCAGCCGGGATCAGCCGATCGGCCACCATCAGGCGTTGACACCCCGTGTCACGATCATCGTGGTCGGCGGCCGGTACGAGAGCCGCTGGCCACGGGGAGGAGGACGCGGTGACCGATTTTCTCGGCGCGGCGCTGAGCTTTCCCACCGTGCTGTTCAGTTTCCTGCTGGTGGTCGTCGTCGGCTACTGGTTGCTGGTCTTGACCGGCGTGCTGGATCTCGGCGACGACCTGGACGTCGACGGCGTACCGGGCACGGTCCTGGCCGGTCTCGGCCTCGGTGGTGTGCCCAGCGCCGTCATCTTCTCCCTGCTCGTCGCGGTCGCCTGGTTCGTCAGTCTCGCCGGCACCGCGCTCCTCGACGGGCTCGGCTTCGGCTCCGGCACCCGGATTCTCGTCTCGATCGGTGTCCTGCTGGTCGCCGCGGCCTGCGCCTGGCTGGTGACCCGACTGGTCGCGGTGCCGCTGAGCCGGCTCTTCCCGGCCGAGTCGGACGCCACCCGGAACAGTTTTGTCGGCCGCCTCTGCGTGGTCCGCACCGGCACGGTCACCGCCGACTTCGGTCAGGCCGAGGTGACCGCCGCCGACGGGTCGTCCGCGGTGGTGCAGGTCCGGCAACCGGGCGAGGAGAAGATGCGGGCCGGCAGCTCAGCGTTGATCTACGACTACGACTCCGAGGGCGAGTTCTTCTGGGTGATGCCCGCTGGCCCCGCCTTCGACCCCCTGAGACATCCTCCCGAGTAGCCGCCCCTGGTGAACGCGCCTTCCGCGGATCACCCCGACGTCACTTGGGCAGCCGGAGCAAACCCCCATCGCCGGCCTGTCCCATGCTGCCCCTTGCGACCCCCTGGAAAGGAGGATGCGCGGCGCCTCTGCCCGGTCAGTCCGCCGGCCGGCACCGCCCGCGCGCCCAGTCATGGATGTCATTACCACCGGAGTAGGTGTACTCCTCGCCGTTGTCCTGCTCGTCGCGCTCGGCGTGGTGTTCATGGTCAGTCGGTTGTTCCGCAAGGTCGAACAGGGCAAAGCGCTGATCATCTCCAAGATCCGGCGGGTCGATGTGACCTTCACCGGCGCGGTCGTGCTGCCCGTACTGCACAAGGCCGAGATCATGGACATCTCGGTCAAGACGATCGACATCGAACGGACCGGCAACGAGGGCCTGATCTGCCGGGACAACATCCGCGCCGACATCCGGATCACCTTCTTCGTCCGGGTCAACAAGACCATCGAGGACGTGGTCAAGGTGGCGCAGGCGATCGGCACCGCGCGGGCCAGCGACCGGGAGACGTTGCAGGAACTGTTCAACGCGAAGTTCTCCGAGGCGCTGAAGACGGTCGGTAAGCAACTCGACTTCGTCGACCTCTACACCAAGCGTGACGAGTTCCGGGACCAGATCATCCGCGTCATCGGCACCGACCTCAACGGCTACAGCCTGGAGGACGCGGCGATCGACTTCCTGGAGCAGACGCCGATGGCGCAGCTCGACCCGAAGAACATCCTCGACGCCCAGGGCATCCGGAAGATCACCGAGCTGACCGCGATCGAGCACGTCCGGACCAACGAGTTCCGGCGCAACGAGGAGAAGGAGATCACCCGCCAGAACGTCGACGCCAAGGAGGCGATCCTCGAACTGGAGCGGCGGCAGGCGGACGCGGAGGCCAAGCAGCAGCGCGAGGTCGAGACCGTGCGGGCCCGCGAGCAGGCCGAGATCACCCGGGTACGCGCCGAGGAGCGGCTGCGGGCCGAGACCGCCAACATCCGCACCGACGAGCAGTTGGGCATCCAGCACGAGAACCGGGCCCGGGAGATCGCGGTGGCGGAGAAGAACCGCGAGCGGGTCATCGCCATCGAGACCGAGCGGATCGAGAAGGACCGCCTGCTTGAGGTCATCGGTCGGGAGCGGGAGACCGAGCTGAGCACGATCTCCAAGGACAAGGAGGTCGAGGCCGAGAAGCGGGCCATCGCCGAGGTGATCCGGGAGCGGATCGCGGTGGAGAAGACCGTGGCCGAGCAGGAGGAGAACATCAAGCGGCTGCGGGTGGTCGAGGAGGCCGAGCGGACCCGCCAGGCGGTGGTGATCCAGGCCGAGGCAGAGGCGCAGGAGAACCTGGTCAAGGACATCAAGGCGGCGGAGGCCGCCGAGGCGGCGGCCAAGCACAAGGCCCGCGAGGAACTGGTGCTCGCCGAGGCCCGGCAGCAGGCCGCCGAGCTGGACACCCGGGCGAAGATCCGGCTGGCCGAGGGCATCCAGGCAGAGACCGCCGCGGCCGGTCTGGCCGAGGTGCAGGTGCAGGAGCGCAGCGCCGAGGCGATCGAGAAGGTGGGTCGCGCCGAGGCCGCTGTGGAGCGCGAAAAGGCGGTGGCCGCCGCCGAGGCGGTGCGCGAGAAGCTGAAGGGCGAGGCCGAGGGTCTCACCGAGAAGGCCGCCGCGATGGCCGCACTGGACGACGCGACCCGGGAGCACGAGGAGTACCGGCTGCGCCTGGAGTTGGAGAAGGAGGTCCGCCTGGCCGGGCTGGACACCCAGCGGCAGGTCGCCGAGGCACAGGCGACGCTTGTGGCCACCGGCCTGGAGAAGGCGAACATCGACATCGTCGGCGGCGACAGCGTCTTCTTCGACCGGCTGCTCAGCTCGATCTCGTTCGGCAAGAGCGTTGACGGTTTCGTCGCCCACTCGGACGTGGCGAAGAGCCTGGCCAAGCCGTGGCTGGACGGCAGCGCCAGCTTCACCGACGACCTGGCCCGGATGGTCGGCTCGCTGAACAGCGCCGACGTGCAGAACCTCACCCTGTCGGCGTTCCTCGCGCAGCAGATCCGCGCCGGCGGCGCCGACCAGGGCAAACTCCAGGAGCTGCTGAAGGCCGCGCAGCGCCTGGGCGTGGCGGAGACCCCGGTAGCCGCCCTGACCGGCTCGCGGCAGCGCGCCGGTGAGTGAGCCGACCGCCGGTCCGGCCGCTGTCGGGCGTACGCCCGGCGACGCCGGACCGGCCCCGGCCGGTGCGGATACGGCACCGAACGGCGGTCAGCCGGGGCTGGACGACGGCAGCTACGAGGTGCTGCGGCGGCGGCTCGCCGCGCAGGCCGGCGAGCTGGCCCAGCGAGCCGAGCAACTAAACGCCCGCCGGCTGGAGGTCTTCGGCAGCACCCAGCTACGGCTGCTGAGCACCGAGCGGATCCGCACCGAGCACAACTGCGTACCCCGGGACATCGTCTCCGTCGGCGGGCTGATGCTCTTCGGCTACAACGTCTTCATCGGCCTGAAGCCGGAGACGACCGTCGACGACGTCTTCTCGCTGCACCGCTTCGTCCGCGAGTCCGGCGGTCCCGGCGCTCCCGGTGGGGCTGGCGGGTCCGGCGGGTCCGGCGACGGTACGGACGCGTTCCGGTTCGACGAGGCCGGCCACGACGAGCTGCCCGGCCTGCTGCGCCACCCGCAGTTCGTCCGCGACTTCGCCGAGCTGTACCGCTACTACCGGCAGGCCCGGCTGCTGCAACTGCGCCGGGTCGACGGCCGGCTGCTGGCGGTGTTCCAGACCGGTCCGCGTACCGAGGACATCCGGGTGCTGCGCTGGCAGGTGGGCGTCGACGGGACACCCGAATACCTGGACAGCCGGGGCGAACGGGATCACGTCTTCCCGCCCAGCCACGACTTCGAGTGGATCGAGACCACCCGCGAGGACCACGTCCTCGGCCGGCATCCGCACATCTCCATCGACGGCGAGGTCTTCGTCGAGACGGTGGGCGGCACGCTGACCGTCAAGGTGGAGAACAACACCGAGGTCGGCGAGGGCATCTACAGCGAGCCGGTGGACGAGCCGTTGCAGAGCCTGGCCGACGCCGACGTGCACTGGGCCCGGGTGGGTCCGCTGATCCTGCTGCGGCTGCGGCCGTACAAGGAGACCCAGTGGCGGCACCTGGTCTTCAACACGTTGAGCCGGGAGGTGATCCGGCTCGACGGCATCGGCGTCGCCTGCCAGCGGCTCCCCGACGACCACGGCATCATCTTCCCGGGCGGCTACCACCTGACCACCGGCGTGACCCGTACCTTCGACGCCGAGGTCGCCGACCTGGAGTTCGAGCGGGTGGTGCGCTCGCCGAACGGCGAGGACGTGCTCTACGTCTTCCACGCCCGCGCCGACGGCCGCTCGCTGCTGCTGCCGTACAACGCGATCCGCAAGGAGGTGGCCGCACCGATCCCGTGTCACGGGTTCTCGCTCTTCGACGACGGCACCCTTGTCGTGTTCCGGGCGGTCTCCGAGGAGCCGACCCGGGTCCACCCGATGCAGATCTGGCAGACGCCGTACGTCTCCGACGCGTACGCGGCCACCCAGCCGGCGGGTACCGGACCGCTGGAACGGGTCGGCAACGCGGACCTGGTACGCGGCATCTCGGACGCCCTCTCGGTGACCCGGATGGTCGACGGCACCGCCACCGCCGAGGTGTACGAGGCGCTGATCGCCGCCTGCGCCCGGATCGCCGACCACTACCACTGGCTCGGCGAGGACGACCTCGGTGACCTGGCCACCCCGCTGGCCGGGCTGCGGCGTACCGCCACCGCCGTGCTTGAGGAGCACGAGAAGGTTCGTACGCTCACCGAGCGGGCCAGCGCCGAGGTGGACGCCAGCGCCGAGCAGATCGCCTCGCTGGCCCGCCGCGCCCGGGGCGAGGCACCGCTGACCGCCGACGACTGGGTCGCCCAGCTCGGTGGCCTGCGGCGGGCGCGCGGGCACCTGGAGACGCTGCGCGAGCTGCGCTACGTCGACCACGACCGGATCGACGAGCTGGCCGGCCGGCTGGACGAGGAACTGGCGGTGGCCGGCCGGCGGGCGGTGGAGTTCCTCCGCCGGGACGAGGCGTTCACCGGCTACCAGCAGGAGGTGGAGCGGCTCGCCGGGCGGGCCGCCGAGATCGGCACGGTGGCCGAGGCCGGCACCGTCGGCGACGAGCTGGCCGCGCGTACCGAGGGTTTGCAGACCATCACCGACGTGGTGGGTGGGCTGGACATCGCCGACGCCACAGTCCGCACCGGCATCCTGGGCCGCGTCGGCGAGGTGCTGGGCGCGGTCAACCGGGCCAGGGCCGTGCTGGACAGGCGCCGCCGGGAACTGGCCGCCGCCGAGGGGCGGGCCGGCTTCGCCGCCGAGTTCGCCCTGCTCGGCCAGGCGGTGACCGGCGCGCTGGCGGCGGCGGACACCGCCGAACGCTGCGACGAGCAGCTCGGCCGGCTGCTGCTGCGGGTGGAGGAACTGGAATCCCGCTTCGGCGAGTTCGACGACTTCCTCGCCGAGCTGGCCACCCGGCGTACCGACATCTACGAGGCGTTCTCGTCGCGCAAGCAGGCGTTGCTGGACGAGCGGTCCCGGCGGGCCGACCGGCTGGTCGCCTCGGCCGACCGCATCCTGGTAAGCGTCCGGCGGCGCACCGGCACACTGGGCTCGCTGGACGAGATCAACACCTACTTCGCGGCCGATCCGATGGTGGGCAAGCTGCGTACGGTGGTCGAGGAGCTGCGTACCCTCGGCGACTCGGTCCGGGCCGAGGAGCTGGACGGCCGGGTCCGCGCCGCCCGTCAGGAAGCCGGGCGCGGCCTGCGCGACCGCCTCGACCTGTACGCCGACGGCGGCGAGACGATCCGGCTTGGCCGGCACCGCTTCGCGGTGAACACCCAACCGATCGACGTGGCGGTGGTGCCGCACGACGGCCGGATGGCGGTTGCGGTGACCGGCACCGACTACCGCGCCCCGGTGCGCGACGAGGAGTTCCAGCAGACCCGCCGGTTCTGGGACCAGTTGCTGGTCTCCGAGTCGACCCAGGTGTACCGGGCGGAGCACCTGGCCAGCACGGTGCTGGCCGCCGCCGAAGCGGGCCGCGACGGGCTCACCCTGGACGCGCTGCACGCCGCGGCGGTGGCCGGCGACGAGCTGCGGGAGCTGGTCCGGCGGATCGCCGAGACCCGCTACGACGAGGGGTACGAGCGCGGCGTGCACGACCACGACGCCGCCGAGATCCTGCGGGTGCTGCTGCGCCTGCACGCCGGTGCCGGCCTGCTGCGCTACCCGCCGGCCGACCGGGCCGCCGCGCAGCTCTTCTGGCGGTACGGCACCGAGGAGCCGACCCGGGTGGCCTGGACCGCCCGGGCCGCCTCGCTGGCCCGGGCCCGCAAGCGGTTCGGTCGCCCGGAGGGCGAGGACGCCGCCGACCGGCTCTGCGGTCAACTGGCCGAGGCGATCGAGGGCTTCCTGCACGACGCCGGTCTGCCGGTGCCGGCCGGCGGAACCGGGCTGGCCGGCGAGTACCTCTTCGAGGAGCTGTCCGCACCGCCGGTGCGGTTCGTCACCGGCGGCGGAGCGCGGACCATGCTGGACCGGTTCCGCCGGGCGCTCGGCGGCCCGCAGTCGCGGTCGTCCCGGGAGTTCGACGACGACCTGCACGCCCTCGGCGCCGACCTGGCCGGCCGGCACCAGCTGGTGGCGGCCTGGTTGACCGCCTTCCTGGCCACCGATGACGGCGACCTGTCCGGGTACGACCTGCCGGAGGCGATCGCCGTCGAGCTGTGCGGCACCGAGCTGCCCCGCCAGGAGAGCACCGCCACCATGACCGAGACGGTCGGTGGGCTGCTCGGCGCGCATCCGCGCATCGAAGGCTCCACACTGGACGTACGGCTGGACGAGACGCTGGCCCGGACCCGGGCGTTCCGCACCGAGCTGGTCCCGGCGTACCGGGACTACCAGCGGCGACGCAACGCGCTTGTGGACGCCGAGCGGAACCGGCTACGGCTGGAGGAGTACCGGCCGAAGGTGATGAACGCCTTCGTCCGCAACCGGCTGCTCGACGAGGTGTACCTGCCGCTGATCGGCGACAACCTGGCCCGACAGCTCGGCGCCACCGGGGACGGCAAGCGGGTCGACCAGTCCGGCCTGCTGCTGCTGATCTCGCCGCCCGGCTACGGCAAGACCACCCTGATGGAGTACGTGGCCAGCCGGCTCGGCCTGGTCTTCGTCAAGGTGAACGGGCCGGCCCTGGGCACGAAGGTCACCTCGCTGGATCCGGCCGAGGCGCCCGACGCGACCGCCCGGCAGGAGGTGGAGAAGATCTCCTTCGCCCTGGAGTTGGGCAACAACGTGCTGCTCTACCTGGACGACATCCAGCACACCAACCCGGAACTGTTGCAGAAGTTCATCTCGCTCTGCGACGGGCAGCGCCGGATGGAGGGCGTCTGGGCGGGCCGCACCCGCACGTACGACCTGCGTGGCAAGCGCTTCGCGGTGTGCATGGCCGGCAATCCGTACACCGAGTCGGGGAAGCGGTTCCGGATCCCGGACATGCTCGCCAACCGGGCCGACGTGTGGAACCTCGGCGACGTGCTCTCCGGCCGCGAGGAGGTCTTCGCGCTCAGCTACGTCGAGAACGCGCTGACCGCCAACCCGGTACTGGCACCACTTGCCGGCCGGGACCGCGCCGACCTGGAACTGCTGGTCCGGATGGCCCGAGGCGACGACTCCGTCCGCGCCGACCAGCTGTCCCACCCGTACCCGCCTGTGGAGCTGGAGCAGATCGTCTCGGTGCTGCGCAAACTGCTCCGGGTGCAGCAGGTGGTGCTGGCGAACAACCAGGCGTACATCGCCTCGGCGGCGCAGTCCGACGACGCCCGTACCGAACCACCGTTCCAGCTTCAGGGCTCGTACCGGAACATGAACAAGCTGGCCGAGCGGATCGTCCCGGTGCTCACCGACGACGAACTGGAGGCGGTGATCGACGACCACTATCTCGGCGAGGCGCAGACCCTGGCCTCCGGTGCCGAGGCGAACCTGCTCAAGCTCGCCGAACTACGCGGTCGGCTCACCCCCGAGCAGGCCCGCCGCTGGGCCGAGGTGAAGGAGGCATTCCAGCGCACCCGGGCCCTCGGCGGCGCCGGCGACGACCCGGTGGACCGGGCCGTCGGCGCCCTCGGCCTGCTCGCCGACCGCGTCAGCACCGTGGCCGCCGCCATCGGCCGCACCGCCGAGCGGTAAGGAAGGGCCCCCTATTAACGCCTCGTGTATAGCAGGGGCCCCCTTTTAACACCCGGCGCCAAGTCACAAGATCGAGTGTTAATGGGGGGCCCTTTCTCTACCGCAGGCGTTAAAAGGGGGCCCTTCCTTTACAGCGGCCGTAGGCTGCGTCGGCGGTCGGTACGGTGGGTCGTGAGTGGACTGCGTTGTGCAACAATCCCGAGGCCCGGCGAGGCATCCAGCTGCCGGCGACACGGGGGATACGTTGTGCTGATCCGAAGGACACTTGCGGTGGGTGTCGCCGCGCTGCTGCTGCTCGCCGCCGGTGCTGTACCGGCCCAGGCGGCCACCGTCAACGCCGCGTACAACATCTGGACCTGGAACGTGGCAGGTTGGACGATGCATCGGGGCTCGACCACGAACGGCCTGATCCCGGCGTTGTCCAACTCGATCCGCAACCGCAGTGCACACTTCGCCGCACTCAACGAGCTGTGCTGGAGCCAGTACAAGGCGGTGCAGGCCAACCTGCGCAACTCCGGCTGGCCGCAGGACGTGGAGAACTTCTCCCGGTTCGAGCCGCACAACGACACGGCCTGCGGGGGCGAACCGTTCGGGCTGGCCATCTTCAGCAAGGCGCCACTCGGCTCGGCCAACCGGTACGCCCTGGCCGCCGACGGCAGCCGGGAGACCCGCAAGCTTCTCTGCGCGCCGTTGGAGGCCCGGCCCAGGATGCGGTTCTGTACGACCCACATCACCCCCTCGAACGAGGTGATCAACGGCCAGAAGGTCAACGAGCGGCAGTTGGGCGAGGTGTTGAGCCGGCTGGAGACGTTCCACGGCAACGGTGACACGGTCGTCATCGCTGGGGACTTCAACGCCCAGCCCAACTACGGCCGGTTGGACGGGTGGTACGCGGCCAGCCTGGACCATCCGAACAACACAAACAACCGGGGTGCCTACCGGGAACTGGATGACACCGAGTCGACCTGCTACGGCTACGGCGAGAAGACCCAGGAGGCCGGCGACCTCGGGCCCTGCGGCCAGGTCAAGAAGGTCGACCTGATATTCGTCCGGCAGAACAAGATCGTCGGGAGCTACCTGGGCGATTCCCTGGCCATCGCCACCAGTTGTGGCGGCCCCTGCTCGGACCACCGGATCCTGATCGGAACGGTCACCGTGTCGGTCACGGTCTGACCACTCGCGCCTGCGCCGCCCAACCGCCGAAGACGAGCCAGGCCGGCCAGCCGTCACCTCCGGCGCGCCGTGCGTACATTGCGGCGACGCCGAACGCGGCGGTCATGATCGCGGCATCCACAGGTCGAAGACCATCCACCTCTCGCCTGACGTCTCCCGTGTGCTCGAACCGGCCCAGCGGGTCGGGCAACCTCGCGTCGCGTGACTCCCGTTTACCGATGGAGCGAGGAGGTGACCGGGATTGCCGGTGGATGTCGAGGGATATCGGGAGTACGTCGCGGCGCGGCTGGATCCGCTGCGCCGTACGGCGTACCTGCTCTGTGGTGACTGGCACACCGCCGACGATCTGGTGTCAACGGCGCTGGTCAAGCTGTTGCGGCACTGGCGTCGGGTGTCCGCGATGGACAACCCGGATGCGTATGTGCGTCGGGTTCTGCTGCGGGTCTGGTTGGACGAGCGTCGCCGACCGTGGCGGCGGGAAGACTCCTGGGCCCGGGTGCCGGATCGCGTGGCCGGCCCGCTCACCGAGGGTACGACCGAGCGGCTGGCCATCCTCGCGCTGCTCGCCGAGCTGCCGCCGCGCCGCCGTGCGGTCCTGGTGCTCCGCTACTTCTGCGATCTGTCCGTCGAGGAGACCGCGCGGGAACTCGGCTGTACCCCTGGAACCGTCAAGAGTCAGGCCGCCCGGGCAATCGAGACGCTGCGCGGGCGACTCGTCGGCAGCGTGGGTGTCGACCAGGAGGTGACCAACCATGGATGAGCTGTCCCGGCAGTTGCACGCGGCAGTGGCCGTAGCACCACCCACCCGGGTGGACGTGGACCAGTTGATCGAGGCCGACGTACGTCGGCGGCGGCACCGGGCCTGGACGCTTACGGGCGCGGTAGCGGTGGCGGCGGTGCTGGTGGTGCCCGCCGTGCTGGCCGGCCCGCAGGCTGGTGTCGGCCCGGCCGACTCCGCGCCGCCCCCGGCCGCCGCGCCGACGGACCCGGCCTCGCCGCTTTGTGCGGCCGTCAGCGCCAGCCCCACCGGACCACAGCCACCGACCCCGTCGTCCGACCCGCGCCGTGCCCGCCCCACGGAATCACCGGAGGACGGGGTGACCAGGCTCACCGGGGTGCTCCGCGAGAAGCTGCGCACCGCACTGCCACCCGGCGTACGCCTGGAACCGGCGCAGGACGGTTGCACCGAGCCGCAGTTCGAGTACCACCCGAGCTGGCAGTACACGGTCGACGGGACGTTGCGGCGCGGGGAAGACGCCGGGTCCTTCCGGTTGGAGGTGTTTCCCACCCAGGAGGCGATGGGCCAGGTGTGTATCGGCGACGTCCTCGAACTCAGCTGCGAGGTGAAGGAATTCCCGGACGGGGCGTCGACGATGGCGATGGCGCGCGCTGACGAGCGGGCCTCAGGCGGCGGGCAGCTCTGGGCGTTGGCGAACCGGGCCGACGGGACCTCGGTGCTGGTGATCACCCACAATCTGCACCACGAGGTGACCGGCAACGAGGTGAGGACGACCCTGACCGCAGCTGAGCCGCTGCTCACCACGGATCAGATCCTGGACATCGCCCGCACGCCCGGCTTGACTCTCCATCCCTAGTCGACGCCGTTTCGGTGGAATGGCGGGATCCCGCTCACCCCGGCACCGCCATTCCACTGAAGCGGCGTTGAGCTTGTCAGCCGTAGTAGCGGCGCAGTTCGCGGGTGAGCACCTTGCCGGTGGCGTTGCGCGGCAGGTACTTGACGAAGACGACGTCGCGGGGCACCGAGAAGCGGGCGAGGTAGTGCCGGACGTACTCGCGGACCGCTTCGGCGTCGAGGGTCTCGCCGGGATGCAGCCCGAGGAAGGCGGCGAGCCGCTGGCCGTACTCCGGGTCGGGTACGCCGATGACGGCGGCCTCGCGTACCTGGGGAAGCTGGGTGAGCAACTGCTCGACCTCGGAGGGGAAGACGTTCTCCCCGCCGGAGACGATCATGTCGTCGGCCCGACCGTCCACGAAGAGCAGCCCGTCGGCGTTGACCCGACCCAGGTCGCCGGTGTTCAGCAGGCCGTCGTGACGTTCCCGGTCGGCACCTGAGGTGTAGCCCTCGAAGAGCATCTCGTTGCCGACGAAGATCCGGCCCACCCGGCCGCTGGCCACCGGTTCACCGGCGTCGTCGAGAATCGCCAGCCGGGTGCCGTGCGGTGGCCGCCCCGCGGTGGTGGGGGCGGTACGCAGGTCGGTGGGCGTGGCGATGGAGGCCCAGGACGCCTCGGTCGAGCCGTACAGGTTGTAGAGCACGTCACCGTAGCGGTCCATGAACGCCGACGGGAGACCGCCGGGCAGCGCGGACCCGCTCACGGCCACCACCTTCAGCGGTGGGCGGGGCTCCGGCGCGGGCACCTCCATCAGCCGTTGCAGCATCACCGGCACCGCGAACAGCGCCTGGCAGCGGTGCCGTACCAGGGCGTTCAGGGTGGCGGCCGGATCGAAGCGCCGGTGCAGCACGATTGTGGCGCGCAGCGCGAAGCAGACCTGTAGGGCCGCGTACCCCCAGGTGTGGAAGATCGGCGCGGCGATCATGACCCGGTCCCGGACGTGCAGCGGGATCCGGTCGATGATGGACACAAGCGGACCGAAGCCGCTCGGGATGGGCCGGCGGGCGCCCTTCGGTGCCCCGGTGGTGCCGGAGGTGAGCACGATGATCCGGCCGTCCCGCTCGGGCGGATCCAGCTCGCCGGGAAGCGCGGTGCGGATCAGCTCCGCCCGGGCCCGTTCGTCGAGGCGGTGCAGTTCGGCCGGCAGCCCGAGGGACCGTTCGGTGAACTCGTCGTCGTGCACAAGCACCCGTAGCCGCTGTTCCTCGGCCACGGTCGCCAGCTGCGCCGGGGAGAGACCGGTGTTGACAAGTACGGCATCCGCGCCGAGCAGGGTGGCCGCGACGACAGTCTCGATCAGGCCGGAATGGTTGCGACCCAGTACGCCGATCCGGTCGCCGGTCTGGACGCCCAGGCCGGCGCGGAGGGCGCGGGCGAGCCGTACGGAGCGGTCCAACAGTTCGGCGTACGTCAGCTCGACGCCCTGTTCGTCGATGACGGCAACCCGGTCGGGATCCCGGGCCGCCGCCTGCCGAAGCTCACCGGCGAGGCTCCACCCCCACTTGCGCAACGCGTTGAGCTGGGACGCGACGCGGATCGGGCGGCCCGGGGTGAGCAGGCCACGGCGGGTCAGCGTGGCGACGATGAACGGCAGATCCATGCCCGCGTACCTCCTTCGCCGGTGTGGTCGGCCGGGCGGTCACACCTGCGGCTGCCTGTCGCCCGGCGAGCGCGTGGGGCGGTCACCGGGGCGACCGCCCGACGATCAGCGAATCTGCATACCCGAGATCGACCGCGAGATCACCAGGCGCTGGATTTCCGAGGTGCCCTCGAAGATGGTGTAGATCTTGGCGTCCCGGTACCACCGCTCGACCGGGTGGTCGCGCAGGAAACCCGCCCCGCCGAGCAGCTGGACGGCCTTTTCGGTGACCGAGACGGCCACCTCGCCGGCCTTGAGCTTGGACATCGAGCCCTCGCCCGCGGTGAATGGTCGATTGTTGCGGCCCATCCAGGAGGCCCGCCAGACCAGTAGCCGGGCGGCGTCGATCTCCATCTTCATGTCGGCCAGCGCGAAGGCGACCGCCTGGTTGCTGATGATCGGCCGACCGAACTGGACGCGCTCCTTGGCGTAGTCCAGGGCGTACTCGTAGGCGGCCCGGGCCACGCCGAGCGCCTGCGCGCCGACGGTGGGCCGGGACAGCTCGAAGGTGCGCATCGCGGCCTGCCCTGAGGCGCGCTGCCCGGACCGGGCGCGGGCCAGCCGCTCGTCCAGCGCCTCCTTCCCGCCGAGCAGGCACCGCCCCGGCACCCGTACGTCGTCGAGGAAGACGTCCGCCGTGTGCGAGGCCCGTAGGCCCAGCTTGCGCAGCTTGCGGGTGGCGCTCAATCCGGCCGTGCCCGGCGGTACGACGAACGCGGCCTGCCCGCGCGATCCCAGCTCCGGCTCGACCGAGGCGGTCACCACGTGCACCCCGGCGATCCCGCCGTTTGTGGCGTACGCCTTCTGCCCGCGCAGCACCCACTCGTCGGTCGCCTCGTCGTAGCTGGCCCGGGTGCGCATCGCGGCGACGTCCGAGCCGGCCTCCGGCTCGGAGGAGCAGAATGCGGCGACGGCCGGTGAGTCGGCGTCGCCGAAGCACTGCGGCACCCACTCGGCGAGCTGGTCGGGGGTGCCGGTGCCGAAGATCGCGGCGACCGCGAGGGAGGTGCCGAAGATGCTGAGGCCGATGCCCGCGTCACCCCAGAACAGCTCCTCGCTGGCGATCGGCAGCGACAGGCCGCTCGGGTCGGCCCAGCAGGTGGCGAGGAACTCGAAACCGTAGAGGCCGACCTTCGCCGCCTCCTGGATGATCGGCCACGGGGTTTCCTCCCGGGCGTCCCACTCGGCGGCGGCCGGGCGCACGACCTCGGCGGCGAAGCCGTGCACCCAGTCGCGTAGATCCCGCTGTTCCTCGTTCAGGTCGAGCGAGAATTCGGCCATCTCAGGCCTTGGGGATGTCGAAGAGGTTGGCGATGTTGGCGGCCAGGCCCAGGTCGCCCTTTGCCTTCAGCTTGCCGGTCATGAACATCATGACCGGGTTGGCGCCGCCGGAGACGACCTTCAGGAAGTCGACCGGGCCCAGCGTCAGGCTCAGTCGCGGGTCGTGCTGCGGGGTCTCGTTGACCGTGCAGGTGCCGTCGGCGACGACCACCTCGTAGGTGTCGGTGCCGCCGTCGGGGGCGCCGGTGATGTTCCAGTGGATGACCGCGTTGGTCGAGCCGGCCCGGTCGGCGCGGAACAGCTGCGGCATCCGCCCGAAGACCTCACCGAGGATCTTGCCGCGCAGGTCGCCCGACATCACCTCGGCCAGCTTGCTATCCGGGGTGTTCTTGACGAGCTGGGCGAACTCCTTCGGGCCGACGTTTGCGAAGTTGGCCGGGTCGAAGTCAGTCATTGGGTTGCACCTCTCGGACAATGGCTACTCATGCGTAACCTTACGTACCAGTAGGTATGCTCGCAAGGTGGCCAGCACGCCCGCGTTCAAGCGCCTCCCTCGGGCCGTACGCGAACAACAGATGCTCGACGCGGCCGTCCGGGTCTTCTCCCGGCACGGCTACCACGGTGCCAGCATGGACGAGATCGCCGAGCGAGCCGGCATCTCGAAGCCCATGGTCTACGCCTACCTGGGCACCAAGGAGGAACTCTTCGTCGCCTGTCTGCACCGCGAAGGCACCCGGATGATGGAGGCCATCGCCGGGGCCGCCGCCCCCGACCTGTCCGCCGACGAGCGGCTCTGGCGCGGGCTGCGGGCCTTCTTCGGCTTCGTCGGCGCGCACCGGGACGGCTGGGCGGTGCTCTACCGGCAGGCCCGGGCCGAGCGGACGTTCGCCGACGAGTTGACGGTGATGCGGGCGAGCATCGTCGAGGTGGTCGCCGGGATGCTCGACCACGCGCTGCGCGCCGAGGGCCGCGAGGTGGCCGAGACCGAACTGGAGGTGGTCGCGTACGCCCTGGTCGGCGCGACCGAGTCGCTGGCCGACTGGCTGGCCGACCGCCCGGAGGCCGACCCGGAGAAGACCGCGACCCGGATGATGAACGCCGCCTGGCTCGGCGCGGCCCAACTCCTGGCCGGCACCACCTGGCACCCGCCCGGGGCGTAAGGGCCCCTTTCGACGACCCGGTCAACGGCCCTTACGGCGGGCCTGGCGGTGGGCGCGGTGGCGCAGCCAGCGGACCAGTTCCAGCAGCAGGGTGACCATGATCGACAGGCCGATCCCGGCCAGGATTCCGCGCAGCGGGTCACGCTGGAAGGCCAATCCGCCGAAGATGCCGAGCAGCACGCAGTACAGCGCCCAGGAGGCCGCCCCGATCAGGTCGAAGAAAAGGAAGGACCGCAGCGGGTAGCGGACCGCGCCCATGGTCAGGGTCACGGCGGTTCGTCCACCGGGCACGTAGCGGGCGGCCGTCAGGATCATGCCGCCGCGCCGGTCGACCGCCCGTCGGGCCCACTCCGACCCGGCCCGCCGCCGGCTGTCGCCCGGAGAGCGGTCCAGCCGACCCGACCCGCCGACCCGGCCGATCGCGTACGAGATGTGGTCGCCGCCGAGCGCGCCGCAGGTGGCCGCGAGCGCCACCAGCACCAGGTTGGGCTCGCCTCCGGTGGCGAGGACGGTGACGGTGATGACCGCCGCTTCGGCCGGCACCAGCGGGAAGAACGCGTCGACGGCGGCGAGCCCGAACAGCAGCAGGTACACCGTTGGTGAGGTGAGCGTGTGCCGGAGCAGTTCGAGCGCGGCCTCCATGACTCCCATGCTCCGGTAGGAGCTTGTTAATAAGGGGCCCTTCCTCTACACCAGGCGTTAATAAGGTGCCCTTCCTTCTCCTCGGCGGTGGGGCCGTGTGAGGTGAGCAGGACGGGGGTGTCGAGCGCCTCGGCGACGGACCGCGGCCAGTCGGTGGGTGCATCGTCGTCGTAACGGGGGCGGGCGCGCAGCAGGCGGGCGGTGAGCGCGGCCTGGCGGTCGAGGTCGCCGGGCGGGCCCGGATCGAGCCGCGCCAGGTTGTCGTAACGGCGGCAGAAGCGCAGGTCGAGCCCGCGTTCGGCGAGATCCAGGTGGGTCAGCGCCAGGCCGTCGACCCCGCCGGCGACGGCCAGGGCGTACGCGTGGGCGACCGCGTCGAAGTGGCCGAACCGGAAGCGGCCCTGCCACGGGTTCGTCGGGTTGTGCGGGTCGGCCAGCGGCAGCGCCCGGTCCTCGGTGACCAACGGGCCCGGCCCGTGCCGGGTGGTGACGGTGCGCAGCACCCCGATCCGGGTCGCCGCCCCGGCGAATCCGGCCTCGGCGAGCAGGGATTCCGCGTTGGCGAAGGTGGTGGTGCTCCACGTCGTGTACGGGTGGAAGCCGTGCCATTCGTCAAGCAGCACCCCCTGCGCGCCCTCGAACACGCACGGGCCGGCCCGTAGCGCCCCGGCCAGCCAACTCCGGTCGACGATCGCCACCCGCTGCGCGAAGGCCCGGTACGCCGGCAGGCAGTCGCCGACCGGCGGGGCGTCCAGCGGGCCGAGTTCTGCGGTGAGCCGGTCCCGCAGCGCGGTCAACCTGCGGCGCAGCAGCTCCGGGCTGCGGCAGTCCGCCACCCTCGGCGCCTCGGCGGGGTGGACGAGGCCGTACGCGACGGTCTCGCCCACCCCCAGCCCGCAGGAGCCGTGCCGGTCGGCACCACGGGCCAGCTCACGCGCCCGGTTGGCGGCCCGGTGGTACGGGGTGGCCAGCAACGCCTCCCCGTCCACGGTCAGCCGGTCGAGCGCGTCGGGCACCCCGACGGCGGCGAGATGGTCGGCCTCGGCGGCCAGCGCCAGCGGGTCCACCACCACGTGCCGGGACAGGTGCGTCCGTACACCGGGACGGAACGTGCCGGCGCCGAACTGCGCGAACGTGTGGTGCCGGCCATCGCGCAGGACGACGTTGTGCGCCGCCTGCGCGCCCCCGTTGAACCGGACCACCGTGTGCACCGGCCGGGTCGCGCAGAGCCAGTCCACGACGGTGCCCTTGCCGGCGTCGCCGTACCCGAGGTCGACCACGATCGCGTGCTGCCCGCCGTCACCGCCGGCCGACCCGGCCGCCCGGGCTGCGACGGGCCGCGCCTGGCTGACCGCCGGGGTCGGCCGTGCGCCGGCCGTCAGGGTGTCGGTCACAGCCGGACCACTCCGCTGCCGCTGCCGCGGGTGGCGGGCAGCTCCGCCACCTCGGCCCGCCGGGCCCCGCCCAGCCGGACCAGCGCCCTGGAGACGGTGTCGGTGGCCGTCGACCCGGCGCGGTCGAGGTCCCGCAGGCCGGCGTCGAGATCGATTGCCTCCTCGCCGAGCCCTACGGTGAGCGCGATGGTCTCGCAGACCGCGTCGAGGTCGTCCAGTTCGAGGGTGTTCTGGCCGAGCAGGCCGCGCCAGAAGTCGAGCACCTTGCGGTTGCCCGCGTAGTGGCTGCCGGCGGGAAGCAGATAGTAGGTGTCCCAGCGGCGGGTCACCTCGTCGACGAGTTGCCGCAGCGGCAGGTCCTCGCGCGGGCCGGCACCGATCAACCGGGCCACCTCGGCGGCCTTCACCTTCGGGTACGCCAGTTCGTCACCGATGACGAAGAGGTAGCCGCGCCGGCCCCGCTTGTCCCAGCGGTCGGTGACCGTGTGCCGGGCCATGAAGTAGAGCGCCAGTTCGTACGACTCCATCATCTGGCCGCCACCGCCGCCCTCCAGCACGATCCGGCCGAGGTCGTCGTCCATCCGGTTGTCGGACTCGAACTGCCCCACCTGCAACGGCACCCGGTCGCAGGTGGCGTCGCCGATCGCGCCGAACATGATCTGCGGGTCGCGGGCGTACCCCTGGCGCAGCAGCAGCCCGAGCAGCTGCGGCAGCTTGGCCTGGAGGGTTCGGGGCACGTGCCCCATCGAGCCGGTGACGTCGAAGAGCACGGCGATCGGGGTCGACTGCGGGTGCTCGGCCGAGTCGCGGCTCTCCCGCATCGCGTCGCGCGGATCCAGTGCCGGGTGCACCTTCCGGGCACCGCTGTCGCTGTACGAGAAAGCGCTGGTGCCGGTGGCCCGGCGGTACCGGTCGGCGGCGTCGTACACGTCGGTGGACCACATTCCGCTGCCCATGGCAGCCTCCTTAGGGGTTGAGGGTGAAGGGTCGGAAGGTGCGCGGCCCGTAGAGCCGGTGCAGCACCTCGTCAAGCTCGCCCAGCAGGCGCCAGGCGTCGTCGGGGCGGGCGCGCAGGAAGCGCGGCCGGCAGCCCCGGGCGAAGGCGAGAAGTTCGCCTGGCGCGTGGCGGCCCATCAGCCAGGTCATGCAGCGGGCCGCCATCGCGAGGTCGGTGCCCGGCCCGCACGGGCGGCGGTCGGTGACCTCGGCCGGGTACCAGTCCTGGTGGTCGGGAACAAGCGCGGGCACGACGCCGCCGGGTTCGGCCGAGAAGCACCAGTCGACAAGCACCACGCCGTGCGCCTCCGGTTCGATCAGCACGTGCGGCGGCAGCACCGCGCCGTGCACCACGCCGGCCCGGTGGGCCAGGCCGAGCGCGACCAGCAGCCGCCGCCACATCCAGGCCACGTCGCGGGCGTCCAGCCCGTCCGGGTACGCGCGCCGCACCTCGACCAGGCTGTGCAGGTTGGGCGCGGTGGCGAGCACCGTGATCCGCCGCTCGGCCCCGCTGGCGGCCTCCCGATGGGTGAAGCTGTCGACCAGCCGGGGCACGTAGGGCAGCCAGCGCGGGTCACCCCGCTCGGCGAGCCGGCGCAGCGCCGTCTCCTCGCGGCGCATCAGGTCGTTGTCGCGCGGGTCCCGGGGCAGCTTGAGCAGCCGGTCGGCGCCGACGTCGTAGAGGTCGGCGAGGTCACCGGAGTACGCCGGCCGGCCGCACCGGTAGCCGCGCAGCACGGTCCCGCGGCGGGCCCGCCAACGGGTGGTGACCCGGACGAACGCCTCGGTGGCCTCGGCGCGGACACCCGGCCCGACCCAGCCGAGCCGGTCGGGGTGCAGCACCGCGACGAACTCCCGGTAGCGGCGTTCCGGCTCGTCGGCGCCGAACAGCTCGTCGTCGTCGCGGGCGGTGCTGACCAGGCGGATCGCCTCCTCGGTCCTCATCGCGCCGCCTCCTCCCGGGCGGGGCGCAGCAGCGCCGGATGCAGCAGTCGGGCGTCACCGGCCCGGTAGAGCCGGGCGCGCGGGCCGCCCCGGCTGCCGCCGCGCTCGGTGCTGGCCCCGGTGCTCTCCACGAAGCCCGGCACGGAGAGCACCTTGCGGTGAAAGTTGCCGGCGTGCAGCGAGTGCCCCCAGACCGTCTCGTAGACCCCGCGCAGGTCGCCGATTGTGAACTCGGCCGGGAGGAAGCGGGTGGCCAGCGGGGTGTACTCCAACTTGGCGCGGGCCCGCTCCAGCCCGTCGTCGACGATCCGGCGGTGGTCGAAGGCGAGCTGCCGGCCGGTCAGCTCGGTGACCGGCACCCACTCGGCCTCCTCGGCGTCCGTGCCGGCCGCCGCCTCCGGCAGGTCGGGCGCGAAGGCGAGATGGGCGACGGAGACGATCCGCATCCGTGGATCCCGGTCGGGCCCGCCGTAGCTCGCCAACTGCTCCAGGTGGACGCGGTGCAGGCGCTGGCCGCCGAGCCCGGTCTCCTCGGCCAGCTCCCGGCGGGCGGCGACGGCCAGGTCCTCGTCCGGCCGGACGAAGCCGCCGGGCAGCGCCCAGTGGCCCGCGTACGGCTGCTCGCCGCGCCGGATCAGCAGCAGGTGCAGCGCACCGTCGCGGATGGTCAGGGCGACCACGTCGGCGGTGACCGCCACGGCCGGGAAGGCGCTCGGGTCGTAGGCGGCGAGGAAGTCCTGCTCGTTCACGGCAATCACTCTCACTCTGAGAACATCTCTATGTGAGAACAACTTAGCGCGGAAAGAAGGGCCGGGCAAGTGCCCGACCCTCCCGGTGTTGCCGTCGCCGGTTGTCGTCCCCGGTTTTCGGGTCCTCAGCGGACGGTGCCGAGCAGCTGTGGCCGACCCCGTCCGTCGTGCAGCGCGAAATCCCAGCCGGCATCCTCCGATGTGGCGCTGAAGGCGACAGTGCTCGGCAGCGGCACCGGCAGCTTGAACGCGACGTCCACCGTGTACGCCTCGGGTAGCCGGTTCTCCAGGGCGGCCAGGCAACGGGCCTTGCTCCACATGCCGTGCGCGATCGGCCGGGGGAAGCCGAGCAGCCGCGCCCCCAACCGCGACGTGTGGATCGGGTTGTGGTCACCGGAAACCCGCGCGTAGTCCGTACCGACCCGGGGGTCGACCCGCCAGCGGGCGGTGGCGGCCGGCGGTGCGGGCCGCTCGCCCGGGTCGCGCCGCTTGCCCTCGCCGGGCGTGCGCTGCCGGCCGAGGTACGTCGAGACCCCGCGCCACACCTCCATCCCGTCCACCGACGCGACGAGTACGACGTCCACCTGCCGACCCCGGTCGTGCGGGCGCAGGTTCTCCGCCCAGGTGGTGAAATCCAGCCGGTCCGCGATGGTGACCGGCCGGTGCACGGTGATCCGGTTTCCGACGTGCACCACCCCGGTCAGCGGGATCGGGAACTCCGCTGCGGTGATCAGCCGCAGCGCCAGCGGAAAGCCCATCACGTGCGGGAAGGTCGCGGGCAGCCGGTCGGTGAGCCGGAACCCGCAGACCCGGTCGTAGTCGGCCAGCCGGTCCGGGCCCACGGTCACCCCGTCCACGGCCAGTTCCAGCGCCGGTACGCCGTCGCCGCGCCGGCCGCCGAGCCCCGGCACCGCACCGAGCAACGCCCGCCGGTAGAGCGGACCTGCCGCCGGCAGCCCCGGCAGCTCCACCCGCTCGCGGGTCGCCGGCGCACCGGACGTGCCCTCCGGCTCGTCGTCCTCGACGCGTACGGACGACAGGATCTCCGGCGTGAGGATCTCCGTCGGGCCGTCGATCAGCTCGCCGACCGACAGTTCCTCGTCCGGCTCGTCGCCGCGCCTTGGCCGGGTCATCACGCCCCCAGCAGGCTCTGGCCGCAGACGCGGACCACGTTGCCGCTTACCGCACCGGAGGCCGGCCAGGCCAGCCAACCGATCGTCTCGGCCACGTCCACCGGCAGCCCGCCCTGGGAGAGGCTGTTCATCCGGCGCCCCGCCTCGCGCAGCACCAGCGGAATCCGGGCGGTCAGCCGGGTCTCGATGAACCCGGGCGCGACGGCGTTGACGCTGATCCCGCGCTCGCGCAGCGCGGGGGCGAGCGAGTCGACCAATCCGATCACCCCGGCCTTGCTGGTGGCGTAGTTGGTCTGGCCCCGGTTGCCGGCGATCCCGGCGATCGAGGAGACTCCGACGAGCCGGCCGCCGGCCGGGATCAGCTCCCGCTCCAGCAGCAGGTCGTTGATCCGCTCCTGGCTGGAGAGGTTGACGTCGATGACCTGGTCCCAGCGGTCCGCGTCCATCCGGCCGAGGGTCTTGTCCCGGGTGATGCCGGCGTTGTGCACCACCACGTCCACCCGGCCGTGCCGGCTGGCCAGGTGTTCGGCGAGCAGGGCGGGCGCGTCGGCGGCGGTCAGGTCGAGCTGCACGGCGCTGCCGCCGATCTCGTTGGCGACCGCGGCCAACTCGTCACCGGCGGCCGGGATGTCCAGCGCCACCACGGTCGCGCCGTCGCGGGCCAGCACCCGGGCCAGCGCCGCGCCGATGCCCCGGGCCGCGCCGGTGACCAGCACGATCTGCCCGTCCAGCGGGCGGTCCCAGTCGGCCGGCGCGGTCGCCCGGCCGGCGCCGACCCGGATCACCTGACCCGAGACGTACGCGGAGCGGCCGGAGAGCAGGAACCGCAGGGTCGACTCCAGACTGGTCCAGGTGCCCTCGTCGGCGCTGCGCGTGACGTACACCAACTGCGCGGTGACGCCCCGGCCGAACTCCTTGCCGATGCTGCGGGTCAGCCCCTCCAGGGCCCGCTGGGCGGTCGCCTCGCGCGGGGTGTCGCACTCGGCCGGCGGGGTGCCGAGCACGATCACCCGGCCGCTGGGCTGCACCGAGCGGGCCTGCGGGTGGAGGAAGTCGTAGAGCTGGCGCAGACCGGTCGAGTCGGTGATACCGGTGGCGTCGTAGACCAGGGCGGCGCTGGTGGGCGTACGACCGGTTGCCGGGTCGGGCACGGCGGTGGCCGGATCGCGCAGGGCGAGCCCGGCGGCGGCCAGGAGCTTGCCGACCGGTTCGGCGAGCCGGCCACCGGTGGCGGCGCCGAGCAGCACCGGCCCGGGGAGGATCGGCTCGCCGGGCGCGTGCCGGCGCAGCCGCGGCGGATCGGGCAGCCCGAGGCGCTTGACGAGCGCCCGACCGGCGCCCGACTGGACGAAGCTCGCGTACCTGTCGGTCATAGGCGTAGCCTACTGGTGAGTAAGGTGCGGGCAACACTTTCGAGGAGGCGAATCGTGCAGGACGTTCGACGGGTCGCGGTGATCGGCGGCAACCGGGTTCCCTTCGCCCGCTCCAACTCGCGGTACGCCAGCGCCTCCAACTCCGACCTGCTCGGCGCCGCCCTGGACGGGCTGATCGCCCGGTTCGGCCTAGCCGGACAGCAGGTGGGTGAGGTGGTCGCCGGTGCGGTGCTCAAGCACTCGAAGGACTTCAACCTCACCCGTGAGGTGGTGCTCGGCTCGAGGCTCGACCCACGCACCCCGGCGTACGACATCCAGCAGGCCTGCGGCACCGGCCTGGAGGCGGCCATCCTGGTCGCCAACAAGATCGCCCTCGGGCAGATCGAGGTGGGCATCGCCGGTGGTGTCGACAGCACCTCCGACGCCCCGCTCGCGGTCAACGAGGACCTGCGTCGCACCCTGCTCAAGCTCAACTCCGCCCGCACCCTCGGCGAGCGCCTCAGGATCGCCGCGAAGCTGCGCCCCGCCCAGCCGTTCAAGCCGGAGATCCCGCGCAACGCCGAGCCGCGTACCGGGCTCTCGATGGGCGAGCACGCCGCCCAGACGGCGCTGCGCTGGAATGTCGACCGGCAGGCGCAGGACGAGTTGGCCCTCCGCTCGCACAAGCGGCTCGCCGCCGCGTACGACAAGGGGTTCTTCGACGACCTGATGACCCCCTACCTGGGGCTGACCCGCGACCAGAACCTCCGCCCGGACACCACCCTGGAGAAGCTCGGCGCGCTGCGGCCGGTATTCGGTGCCAAGGGCCCGGATGCCGAGCGGGCCACCATGACCGCCGGCAACTCCTCGCCGCTCACCGACGGCGCCTCCACCGTGCTGCTGGCCAGCGAGGAGTGGGCGCGCGAGCACAACCTGCCGGTGCTGGCCTGGTTCTCCTGGTCGGAGACGGCCGCGGTGGACTTCGTGCACGGCGACGAGGGGCTGCTGATGGCACCCGCGTACGCGGTGCCCCGGCTGCTTGACCGCGCCGGGCTGACCCTCCAGGACTTCGACTACTACGAGATCCACGAGGCGTTCGCCGCGCAGGTGCTGGCGACCCTGGCCGCCTGGGAGTCGAAGGAGTTCTGTGCCGAGCGGCTGGGCCTGGACGCCCCGCTGGGCGCGATCGACACCGACAAGCTCAACGTGAACGGCTCCTCGCTGGCCGCCGGGCACCCGTTCGCCGCCACCGGCGGCCGGATCGTGGCCACCCTGGCCAAGCTGCTCGCCACCAAGGGCAGCGGTCGCGGCCTCATCTCCATCTGCGCAGCCGGTGGCCAGGGCGTGACCGCGATCCTCGAACGCTGAGCGCTCGCCCCCTTTTGGGGACAAATGCGCACTAACGCTCACATTCATGTACTGACCTCCCCACCCTGAAGGAACTGATTGTCCTTCAGAGGGAGGTTTGTGATGAAACGTACGCGATGGCTGGTCGCCCTACTCTCCGGCGCCGCTCTTGCCGTCGTCCCCGGCGTCGCCCCGACCGGTGCGGCGCCGACAAGCGCGGCGCGGATCGCCGCGCCGGCCGACGACGGCGCCGGCCAGTCGGACGAGGACGCGGGAGACCGCCCCCCGGCCGCACTCGCCACCGACGCACCGCTTGCTGCCGGCGCACCGCCCGTCGCCGGCGCACCGCCCGTCGCCGGCGCAGCGCCGGCTGCCGGTGCGCCGAAGCCGGACGGCAAGCGGCTCTGCCGCCCCGGCACACCCCCCGACGCGCCGCAGACCACCGTCTTCTACGGCGGCAACCGGCTGTTCGGCCCCGCCCAACTGCCGTACGCGTCACCGGTCGGCCCGCTGCTCGCCGGCTACCAGCGGTTCGGCGCGCAGACCGAGAACGAGTGGGTGCAGAACTACACAGTGCCCGGAGACCCCACCCGGCTGATCTTCCCGCCGGAGAACGGGTTCGTGCTCGGGCCCGACGGGCGGGCGATCAAGCAGCGGCAGACGATGCTGCCCGGGTACCGCCTGGACCGCTTCGGCTTCACCGGCGGCGCGTTCCTGGCCCCGCTCGGCACCCCGTTCAACGCGCGCTCGCTGGCACCGCAGAGCCTGAACACCCCGCCCACGCCACCGGCCACCACGCCGCCCGCGCCGCTGGCCAACTACCACACGTACTGCGTGGTCAAGCCCTTCGACGTGGACTCCGGCCCGATCGCACCGTGGTTCGCGCAGCCCGGCATGGGCACCCAGTTCCAGCTCAACCCGGCGTACGTGCCGAAGGCCGGGGCGAACCTGACCGTGCAATGGCTGCTCGACCACGGCTACCTCGTCGAGGAGTACCTGGGCGGCCCCTGCCCGAGCGCGAAGAACCGCACCGCGCCCCGCCAGGGCGGTCAGACCGAAACCAAGGCGTGCTGACCGGGACGGTTCTCGAGCCCGCCGAGCGGAACCATTTACGGGCGGCGGTCACCCTGCACGGTGACCGCCGCCCGTACGCTCGCTCTCGGACTCGCTCTCGGAGAGGTGACGGAGTGGATCGGCACGAACTGCGCGACGCACTGCTCGCCGCCGGGCTATCGCCCGACGCGTTCGAGCTGGAGGGGGTGCACGAGCACGTCCCCGTGCCGCCCGACTTCTGGTTCCTGCGGCGCGGCCCGGACGGGTGGGAGATCGGCCCCTACGAACGCGGCCACTACGACGTACGCCAGGTCTTCGCCACCGAGTCGGCGGCCTGCGCCGCCCTCTGGACCGCCCTCACCGGCCGCCCCGCCCCACCCTGACCGGGCTTGCCTGAGGCGGTCGAGCTGTTACCTGGCCAGGCAGCAGTCGGCAGACTGCTCGGGGCAAGGGCGAGAGGATACGGGTTCGCTCGGGAATTTTCGAGATCAGGAGATGGTCGACATTCACATTTGTCTGCGATCGATCGTCCTGGTGTCGTGACCTGCATCAGTCATCTTTCCGAAGCCGGGGAGGTCGAGGCAGGTGAAGATTCCCGGGATTCGTCGGCTTGCTCGGCGGTACGGGCGCAGCGGAATTCTGCAACTTCGACGTCTCCCGCTGCTGCTGTTCATGGTGGTTGCCCTCGTCGGACTTGCGGGCGCGATTGATAGCGCTGGGATCGCGTCAGCTCAACCTGCACCGACCGGTGCGCCGACGACCACTCCGCCGCCCTATCCCCCGAGTCAGCCTCCGCCTCAACCGCCGGGCTGTCCTCAGGTGGTCGCTGGAAGTCCGGACGTCGTTCCCGACGAGTCGGATCCGGTGGTCACGATCTGGACCGGCGAGGTCATCGGCTTGGCGGCGCTCACCTGCGGCAAGATCGCCAGTTGCGTGATCACCAAGACCGCTGTTGAGGCGCCCAACGGGACTCAGGGAATCCGGGTCGACATCAACGGGGTGTCCGCCGAAGTCGGCTGGGTGATCGTTACGAGAGGAACGATTACCCGAAGTTATCTCTACCCGATGCATTCGTACACGTCGTCGTGCCCGATCGCGCCACCTCAGCACAGCACGAGCACTCCGGCGGCCGTGGTGCCGAGAATGTCGGCCGCAGGTTCCCTGCCGGCTCTTCCACTGGCGGCTGGCGGTGCCCTGGGTTTACTGCTCGTGATTCTACCCTCGATGCTTGTGCTGCGTTGGCGGAGGCGGTGACAGCCCCGTCAGGGTCGCCGACCGTACCCGTTCGGGAAGCTGCTGACGGGTGCCGGAGAATGGGCGGGTGACGACGATCCCGAACGTGCTCGCCCACCGGTACGCCTCGCCCGAACTGGTCGCCCTCTGGTCGCCGGAGGAGAAGATCCGGCTGGAGCGGCGGCTCTGGCTCGCCGTACTCCGGGCCCAGCGGGACCTCGGCGTGCCGGTACCCGACGGGGTGGTCGAGGCGTACGAGCGGGTGCTGAACGATGTTGACCTTGACTCGATCGCGGCGCGCGAGCGGGTGACCCGGCACGACGTGAAGGCGCGGATCGAGGAGTTCAGCGCGCTGGCCGGGCACGAGCATGTGCACAAGGGGATGACCTCGCGGGACCTCACCGAGAACGTTGAGCAGCTCCAGGTGCGCCGGTCACTGGAGCTTATCCGGGACCGGGTGGTGGCGACGCTGGTCCGGCTGGCCTGGCACGCACACGAGTACGCGGACGTGGTGATGGCCGGCCGGTCGCACAACGTCGCGGCGCAGGCGACCACGCTGGGCAAGCGCTTCGCGTCGGCCGCCGAAGAGCTGATCATCGCGTACGAGCGGCTGACCGACCTGATCGACCGTTACCCGCTGCGGGGGATCAAGGGCCCGGTGGGTACCGCCGCCGACCAGCTGGACCTCTTCGACGGTGACGCCGAGAAGGTGGCCGAACTTGAGCGGCGCGTCGCCGAGCACCTCGGCTTCAACCGGGTACTGGACAGCGTCGGGCAGGTCTACCCGCGTTCGCTCGACTTCGACGTGCTCTCCGCGTTGGCGCAGACCGCCGCCGCACCCTCGTCGTTGGCGACCACGATCCGGCTGATGGTCGGCCAGGAACTGGTCACCGAGGGTTTCAAGCCGGGGCAGGTCGGCTCCAGCGCGATGCCGCACAAGATGAACACCCGCTCGTCGGAGCGGGTCAACGGCTTCGCAGTGATCATCCGGGGCTACCTGTCGATGGTCGGCGAGCTGGCCGGCGACCAGTGGAACGAGGGGGACGTCTCCTGCTCGGTGGTGCGCCGGGTGGCCCTGCCGGACGCCTTCTTCGCCGCCGACGGGCTGTTCCAGACGTTCCTCACCGTGCTTGACGAGTTCGGCGCGTATCCCGCGGTGATCAACCGGGAGTTGGAGCGTTTCCTGCCCTTCCTGGCCACCACGAAGATCCTGGTGGCGGCCGTCCGCCGGGGCGTCGGCCGGGAAACCGCGCACGAGGCGATCAAGGAGCACGCGGTAGCCGTGGCCCTGGCTATGCGCGAGCAGGGAGCCGGAGAGAACGACCTCTTCGACCGCCTGGCCGCCGATCCCCGCCTCGGTCTCACCCGCGCCGAGATCGACTCCCTGGTCGCCGACCGCGCCGCCTTCACCGGCGCCGCCCCCGCCCAGATCCAGGCACTCACCGCAAGAATCACCAAAATCGCCCAGTCCCACCCCGCCGCCACCACCTACACCCCACCCCCCATCCTCTAACCACCCCACCCCCCACCCCCCTCCCCGGCCAACCTCCGCGTTGACCATGAAGTTATTGCTCCGACACGCCGGGTGAGATGGCAATAACTTCATGATCAACCGGTGAGGCGGCGGGGGGAGGGGGTGGGTGGGGGCGGGTTAGGTGTCGCGGGTGGGGGTTTCGGCGGCGGTGCGGAGGGTGGGGGCGCTGGCGGGCTCGGCGATACCGCCGGGCTCCTCGGCCATGGCCGGCTCCTGGGCGGTCTCCGCCGCCACGCTGGGCTGGTCCGGGGGCATGACGTCGGGGGTCTTGGGCACCACGATCACGGCGGTGCCGTAGGCGCAGATCTCCATCCACATCTCGCCGCAGTCGCGGCTGTCGAACCGCATCCCCACCACGGCGTTCGCGCCGAGCCGCCGGGCCTCCTCGCCGAGCCGGGCCACCGAGTCGGTACGCCACCGGGTGAGGTTGTCCGGCGCCATCGGGTCGTACGCGCCGCCGCGCAGGTTCTTCACGCCCTCGCGGTACGGGTTGCGGGTTCTGGCCATCGAGGAGACCACTTCGCCGAGGATCTGGCGGATCTCGTAGCCGGGAAGTTGATCCGTCGTCACGACCAGCACGTTTTCGATGCTGGCAGTCCCCGTCGAGGCTCAACGTGAGCCTTGTTCACCTGGTCGGATGCTGAAAAACAACGCGGCGCGGACGGCGGGGCACAGCCCACCATCCGCGCCACATCCGGCGCTAACCGTCAGACACCGGCCACCGAGGTGATCCAGGCCCGGTTGTACGCGACGCTGCCGTAGTTCTGGATGCTCTGCCCGTCGGCGGTGGAGGCCACCCCGACCTGCGCGCCGTTGTAGAACTGCGGGCCGCCCGAGTCGCCCCGCCAGGCGTTGCCGTTGATCCGCGTGCTCCGGATCGCCTGCCCGCCGTACGCGTCGGTGACGCTGTTGCTGGTGACCCGCACCGAGGCGGTCTTCAGCTGGGTCGAGGCCGAGCAGCCGCTGTAGCAGGTCATGCCCCAGCCGTAGATCGAGTTGGTCGAGTTGATCGGCGGGTTGCTGTTGGCCAGGGTGACGTAGCTGGTGCTCACCGCGCTGGAGAGCCGCATCAGGGCCAGGTCGTAGCGGCCGTAGGTGGCGCTTACGGTGCGGGTGACGCCACCGGAGGTGCGGTTGACGCTGCCGACCCGGACGGACATCGTGCCGCCGAGGCAGTGCCGGGCGGTGAGCACCCACTGCGGCGCGATGATCGTGCCGGAGCAGGTGAACGAGCCGTTGCTGAGGACGGCCGCGGCCCACGGCGCGGAGGAGACCGTCCCGCCGCCGATGATGTACGGGCCGACGGGCGCGGCGACGGCGCCGGAGCTGGCGCCGAGCACGCCGGCCATGGCTGTGGCGAGGACCGCGATCAGGGATCGGATGCGCATCGGAGGGACTCCTTCGGGGTTTCGCTGACCCGGGTTGGCCGGGTCGACCTGCGGTGGCGGGCGGGGGTCAGCTGCCACCGCGACGCCGACAAATCGACGTCTGACGATGTACCGTAGGGGTCGGTGAGGTGTTTCACAAGAGGTTCATTGAAACGGACTGATGTAACAGTGCGATTTCCCGGCCGGCCGCGTCGGCGATGGCCGGCGCGTCGATACCGGGCGAACGGCGTGTCCGGCAACGAACCCGTATCGGGACAGCAACGAACCCGTATCGGTGCGGACCGCTCCGTGCGGGTAAGGTCGAGGACTGCCCGCACGGCGTGCGGCCGGTGCGGATGGCGCGGTATCTGCCAGGTAGGCTGGCTGCGCTCGCCCGTTGTGGGTCGGCACCCAACTGCGTACACAGTCAGGAGTGCCCAGTGCCTCGCGTCGTCGTCGACGTCATGCTCAAGCCCGAGATCCTCGATCCGCAGGGCCAGGCCGTCGCAAACGCGCTGCCCCGGCTCGGCGTCAACGATGTCGCCTCGGTACGGATCGGCAGGCGGATCGAGATCGACTTCACCGGTGAACCGGACCTGGACCGGGCCCGGGAGATCGCCGACAAGCTGCTCGCCAACCCGGTCATCGAGGACTTCACCGTCCACCTGGTCGAGACCGACGAGCCCGCGGACGCCCGCTCGTGACCGCGCGGGTCGGTGTGGTGACGTTCCCTGGCTCGCTCGACGACGGGGACGCGGCCAGGGCCGTTCGGATCGCCGGTGCGGAGCCGGTCCGGCTCTGGCACGGCGACCCGCAGCTGCACGGGGTGGACGCCGTCGTCCTGCCCGGCGGTTTTTCCTACGGTGACTACCTGCGCTGCGGCGCCATCGCCCGATTCGCCCCGGTGATGGAGACGATCGTCGACGCCGCCGCCGGTGGCCTGCCGGTGCTCGGCATCTGCAACGGCTTCCAGATCCTCTGCGAGGCCCACCTGCTGCCCGGCGCGCTCACCCGCAACCAGCACCTGCACTTCCGTAACCGCGATCAGCTCCTGCGGATCGAGGCGACCGGCACCGCCTGGACGAACACGTTCCAGGCCGGGCAGAAGGTGCTGATCCCGGTCAAGAACGGCGAGGGGTGCTACGTCGCCGACACCGCCACGCTTGACGAGTTGGAGGCCGAGGGCCGGGTGGTGGCCCGGTACGTCGGCGGCAACCCCAACGGGTCGCAGCGGGACATCGCCGCGATCACCAACCCCGCCGGCAACGTGGTGGGCATCATGCCGCACCCCGAGCACGCGGTGGAGGCGCTCACCGGCCCCTCCCTCGACGGCCTGGGCTTCTTCACCTCGGTGCTGAAGCACCTGGTGGGGACGCCGGCGTGACCGTCCGCGTCGGGATCATCGGACGGCTCATCCGCCCCTCGGGCGGCGAGCGCAACGAGGAGAGGTCATGACCACGCATCCGGACCCGGTACGGGAGACCCCGGAGGCATTCTCGGCCCCGCCGGCACAGCCGGTCCAGCCGAGCCCGGCCGCTGCCACACCGCCTGCCGCTGCTGCCTCGCCGGGCACTCCGGCGCGGCGCGCCGCAGCTGAGGCGGACACCGGCTGGACCCACGGGCTGGACACCGTACCGCGCGCCGGGGACACCCCGGAGGAGCTTCAGCCCTACGCCGAGCTGGGCCTCCGCGACGACGAGTACGACCGCATCCGGCACATCCTGGGCCGCCGGCCGACCCAGTCCGAGCTGGCGATGTACTCGATCATGTGGAGCGAGCACTGCTCCTACAAGTCCAGCAAGGTGCACCTGCGCCAGTTCGGCGAGAAAGCCCCACCGAGCGACCGGCTGCTGGCCGGCATCGGCGAGAACGCGGGTGTGGTGCGGGTCTCCGACGAGTTGGCGGTGACCTTCAAGGTCGAGTCGCACAACCACCCGAGCTTCGTCGAGCCGTACCAGGGTGCGGCGACCGGCGTGGGCGGCATCGTCCGCGACATCCTCGCCATGGGTGCCCGCCCGGTGGCCGTGATGGACCCGCTGCGCTTCGGTGCCGCCGACCACCCGGACACCGCCCGGGTACTGCCCGGCGTGGTGGCCGGCGTCGGCGGTTACGGCAACTGCCTCGGCCTGCCCAACATCGGTGGCGAGGTGGTCTTCGACCCGTGCTACCAGGGCAACCCGCTGGTCAACGCGCTCTGCCTCGGGGTGCTGCCGGTGAGCCGGCTGCAGAACAAGGCCGCCGTCGGCCCCGGCAACGTCGTGGTGCTGATGGGTGCCAAGACCGGGCGGGACGGCATCGGCGGCGTGTCGGTGCTGGCCAGCGCCACCTTCGACGAGGGCAGCGAGCAGCGCCGCCCGTCGGTGCAGGTCGGCGACCCGTTCATCGAGAAGCTGCTGATCGAGGCCTGCCTGGAGTTGTACGACGCCGAGCTGGTCGCCGGCATCCAGGACCTCGGTGGTGCCGGGCTGACCTGTGCCCTCACCGAGACCGCCGCGGCGGCCGGCACCGGCATGCGGGTCTGGCTGGAGCGGGTTCCGCTGCGCGAGCCGTCAATGGCGCCACACGAGATCCTGGCCAGCGAGTCGCAGGAGCGGATGCTCCTGGTCGTCGAGCCGGCCAAGCTCGAAGCGGTGCTCAAGACCTGCGAGAAGTGGGGCGTGATCGCCACCGCGATCGGCGAGGTCACCGCGCCGGAGCCGGACGGGCAGCCGGGTCGACTGCTGATCACCTGGCGGGACCAGCTGGTGGTGGACGTCCCGCCGGGCTCGCTGGTGGACGACGGGCCGGTCTACGCCCGCCCGATGCGCGAGCCGGCCGACCTGATCCTGCTCCAGGCGGACCGGGCCGAGACGTTGCCCCGGCCGGCCGACCCGGACGCGCTGCGCGAGACCGTGCTGCGCATGATCGCCTCGCCCAACCTGGCCGACAAGACCTGGGTCACCGAGCAGTACGACCGCTACGTGCTGGGCAACACCGTCCTCGCCCAGCCGGAGGACTCCGGCGTGATCCGGATCGACGAGCGGACCGGCCTGGGCGTGGCGCTCTCGGTCGACGGCAACGGCCGGTACGCCCGCCTCGACCCGTACCACGGCGCCAAGCTGGCGCTGGCCGAGGCGTACCGGAACGTGGCGGTGACCGGAGCGACGCCGATCGCGGTCACCGACTGCCTCAACTTCGGCTCGCCCGAGGACCCGGGCGTGATGTGGCAGTTCGCCGAGGCGGTACGCGGCCTGGCCGACGGCTGCGCCGAGCTGGGCATCCCGGTGACCGGCGGCAACGTCAGCTTCTACAACCAGACCGGTGCGGCGGCGATCCATCCGACGCCGGTGGTCGGCGTGCTCGGCGTACTGGAGAACGTGGCTGACCGGGTGGCGACGGGCTTCACCCCGCGACCCGGCGGCGATCACGACCAGCTCTTCCTGCTCGGCGAGACGCACGTGGAGCTCTCCGGCTCGGAGTGGGCCTGGGTGACCCACCAGCATCTCGGTGGCGTACCCCCGCACGTCGACCTGGCGCGCGAGAAGCAGCTCGCCGGGCTGCTGGCCGAGGCCGCCCGGGTGGGCCACCTCAGCTCCGCGCACGACCTCTCCGACGGCGGGCTCGCCCAGAGCCTGGTGGAGTCCTGCCTGCGGTACGGCGTCGGCGCGCGGGTCGCGGTGCCGGAGCGGTTCCAGGGCGGCTCGATGCCGTTCGTCTTCCTGTTCAGCGAGTCCGCCGGCCGCGTGCTGGTCTCGGTGCCGCGTGGTCACGAGAAGGCGTTCACCGCCCTCTGCGGTGAGCACGGTGTGCCGTGGGAGCTGGTCGGGGTGACCGATCCGGCCGGCGGCGCGCTGGAGGTGCACGGCCAGTTCCGGATCCGCCTCGACGAGCTGCGGGAGGCGCACACCGGCACCCTGCCGCGTCTCTTCGGCGGCGTGCAGTCGTTCGCCCCGGAGGCCGTCGGGTCCGTGATCGACGGCCCGACGACGGCCCCGGCTGACACCGAGCCCGAGCCCGCGAACCAGGCCGACCTCGCCGCCGAGGCCGACACCGGCACCGGTGCGGCCGACGCCGCAGGTGGTGCCGTCGCCGAGGTCGAGATCGTCACCTCGGCGGAGGCCGTCGGCGCGGCGGACGCCGCGCCGGACCAGGCGGCCGGTCCCGGATCGGGCCCGGACCAGTCGCCCGCGGCGGTAGGTGCCGACCCGACCGGCGAGGAGACCGGGGACGCTCCGCAGGCCGGTGAGACCGAGCAACCTCCCACCCCCGACGAGCGCTGAGGCGGTGGCCCCGGCCCTGCACTCCCAGCCCGGATCCGGGGCCCGCTTCGACTGGGGCCTGGCGGGCGCGGCGGAGCTGGGCCGGGTCTGCGCCGCCCTGGTGGTGGTGGACGTGCTGTCGTTCACCACCACCGTCGAGATCGCGGTCGGGCGGGGAATGCGGGTCCATCCGTTTCCCTGGGACGAACAGGCCGCCGACTACGCCCGGCGGATCGGCGCCGCCGTCGCGACCGGCCGCCGGCAGGTGACCCCGACCCATCCGTGGTCGCTGTCGCCGGCCGCACTGAGCCGGGCACCGGTCGTGCGGGATCTGGTGCTGCCGTCGGAGAACGGCTCGGCGATCAGCGCCGCCGCCAGCGCCACCGGGCTGCCGGTGGTCGCGGCCAACCTGCGCAACGCCCGCGCCGTCGGGAACTGGCTGCTGGATCAGGGGTATGGCGAGACCACCGCCCCGATCGGCGTGGTCGCGGCCGGGGAACGCTGGCCGGACGGCTCGCTACGTCCGTGCGTGGCGGACCAACTCGGCGCGGCGAGCGTGCTGGACGCACTCTCTGCGGTGCCGGGCGGACTGTCGGTGGAGGCGGCCATGGCGCTCGCCGCGTTGGCCAGCACCCCGGACGTGCCCGCAGCCGTTCGCGGCTGCGTCTCCGGTCGTGAACTCAGCGCGGACGGCTTCCCCGAGGACGTCGAGATCGCCGTACGCCTCGACAGCGTCGACGTGGTGCCGCTGCTCCGCGACGGCGTCTTCAACTCGGCCTGACCGCTCGCCCGCCGTCAGCCAACCCGCGTCGCACGCTGGCTGACGGTCGGGGCGGTATCAGTCGTCCAGCCAGTCCAGTCGGCGACCGCTGCGGTCGGCCGGCGGCCCGTCCGGCCGGCCACGATCGGCCTGAGCCGGATCGCCGTAGTAGTTTTCGTACCCGCCACGCTGCTGCTGCGGGGGCTCCTGGCCGTAACCGCCCTGGCCATAGCCGCCGCTCTGCTGCTGGTAGGCGTCGTCGTAGCCGCCACGCTGCTGCGGCGGCTCCTGGCCGTAGCCGCTGCTCTGGCCGTAACCACCCTGGTTGTAGCGGTTCGGGTCGTCGTAGCCGGCGTTGTCGTAGCCGCCACGTTGCTGCGGGGGCTCCTGGCCGTAGCCACCCGGCGCGCCGTAGCCGCCGGTCGGCTCGCTCTGACCGTAGCCACCGCCGGTCGGCTCACCGGGGCCGTAGCCACCACGGTTGGGGTCGCCCTGGCCGTAGCCACCGGGGTCACCCTGCTGGCCGTAGCCACCCGGCTCGTAGCCGCGGGTCTGGTCGGGCGGCCCGTAGCCGCCGGCCTCGCCCGGCCCGTAGGCCCGGGTCCCGTCACCCTTACCGTAGCCGCCGGTCGGCTCGCCCTGGCCGTAGCCGCCGCCAGCCTCACCGCGCCCGTAACCACCGCCGGTGGGCTCGCCGCGTCCGTAACCGCCTGCCGGCTCGGGCTGGCCGTAACCCTGGCCCGCCTCGGGCTCGTACATCCCGGTGGCGTACGGGTCGGCGGGGGCCGGGTACCGGGTCTGGTCGCCGGTGTAGCGGCCCGTCGGCTCGTCGTACCGCTCGCCGTAGCCGCCCGCACCGCCCGCCGGTGGGTAATCAGCCCCGCCACTACCGGCACCGTAGTCACGGTTTCCGTAACCGTCACCGGACGAGGGGCCGTTGCCGTAGCCGCCGCCGGACGACGGCGCGTTGCCGTAACCCGGTGCGCCGTAACCGCCCGGCTCCTCGCCGTAGCCGCCACCGGACCAGCCGCCCTGCCCGGGGCCAGCCTGAGCACCGTATGGCTGCGGCGGTGCGCCGTAGGGATCCGGCGGGACGTCGTCGACGACCGGCTGATGCATCATCGTCGGGGCGTTGCTCAGGGCGGCACCGCCGACCATTGTCGGATCCGGTGCGGAGCCGACCCGGTTCACCACCCGGGTCTGGTCGTCGGCACCCGCGAACGAGCCACGGGCCGCCGGCACTGCGCCGGCCGGCGCGCCCGCCGGGGCGTCACCGTCCGCCTCGGCCTCGTCGTTCTCCTTGCGCTTCATCCAGAGCAGCACGATCGTGCCGACGCCGACGGCCACGAAGAGCCCGCCCAGCAGGATCAGCAACCAGTTGCCGAAGCCACCGGAGTCCTCGTTGCTGGCCGGGGCCTGGGCGACGGCGCTCTCGCTGGCGGTCTCCTCGTCCTCGGGGAACGCGTCCTCGAACGGGTCCTCCGTGGGCAGCGCCGACTCGCTCGCGGTCGGAGTGGGGGTCGGGCTGGCCGACGCACCGATCGGCAGCGTGATCCGCTGCCCGGTGACACTCTGGCCCGCGTTGGCGGTGAAGTTCACGACCCTGCTCTGGTTCTCCGCACGCGCGCCGAGGTCGATCCGGCCCGGGGCGATCGGCCGGTCCCTGCTGCCGGTGAAGCGGAAGTTGCCGTTGGAGTCGCTGTTGGTGTCGTACTGGTTGCCGGAGCTGTCCTTGATCAGGACGATCGCGCCCGCCACGCCCTCGCCGGCCTGGTTCACGACCTTGCCGGCGATCGACTTGACCGTCTGCGGCGCCTGGGTCGTGGGCGGCGACGACGACGGTGGTGGTGCCTGCTCTCCCCGCACGGTGAGCTGGAGGTTGGCGGTCGCCGGGTCGGAATTGTCCGGCTGGACCTGGACGGTGACGCCGGTCGAGGCGTTCCGCGCGTTGTTGTTGGCGCGTAGCGTCAACAACTGGGTCCTCGGCACGGGTCCGTTCAGCTGGATGCTGCCGCAGCCTCGGGAGCAGCTCACGCCGGACGGCAGGCCGGTCAGACTGATCTCGGCGGTGGTGTCGTCCTCACCTGGGGTGACCGTCACGCTGACCGTGGCGTCGCTGCCCGCGTTGACGGTCACCGAGCCTGGCGTGACGTTGACCGTGGCGGCGTGAGCGGGTGTGGCGGGGGCGGCGAGCAGGGCACCAACAATCAGCGCCACGACCACACCGGCCCGCTTCTGCCAGGCTCGTCGGTGTGTTGACACGTCCACCGCCTTCCGGACTGACCACCCCCGCTCCGGCGGTTGCCGGGCCGGGGAAACATCACGGTACGAATACGCCGTCGGCAACTATGCCTTGTCGGGGCGGATCGGCGCGACCCAGGGGCAAGGTGATACGCGGCGCGGTCACGCCGTATCGTCCCGTCGTGTCCTCTCCGTACATTAAGTCCGCAGCCGTCGCGACGGCGGTGGCGGCCCTCGATGCGGGGCGCACCCCCGAACGGCTGGTGCTCCGCGAGGCGGTCAGGGCGCTGTTGACCATCCTCGCGGCCCGCGCCCCCGGCCGATCGGTGGAGGTGCGTGTCCCACCTTACGGTGCAGTTCAATGCGTTCCCGGGCCGCGACACACCCGTGGTACGCCGCCGAACACGGTGGAGATGGATCCGGAAACCTGGCTCGCGCTGGCCACGGGACGGCTCGACTGGACCGGGGCGGTCACGGAGGGTCGCGTACGGGCGAGCGGGGCGAGAGCGGACCTCTCCGCGTTTCTGCCGCTGGAGCTGGAGTAGGAGCTTGGCGGCGATGACAGAAAGCGCTGCAATCGTGACTGTGTGTGGTGACGTGGATTCGCGTACACTGTCTGGCGACGACAGTGTGGTCCCGGCCGAGCGGTGTTGAGCAGCCCCCGTGCTACCGCCAGGCCATTCCAGACCAGCAAGAGGGAGCGGCAGGTGCCCCGAGGCGACGGCCGGCTGAGCCACGACCTTGATCCCCAACGACCCGGCCCCCAGGACGCGTGCGGCGTCTTCGGTGTCTGGGCACCCGGAGAAGAGGTCGCCAACCTGACCTATTTCGGGCTGTACGCGTTGCAGCACCGAGGTCAGGAGGCGGCCGGCATAGCGGTGAGCGACGGCTCCGGTGTGGTGGTTTACAAAGATCTCGGCCTGGTGGCCCAGGTCTTCGACGAGCCGACCCTGGCGAGCCTGCGCGGGCACGTGGCGATCGGGCACACCCGCTACTCCACGACGGGCGGTTCGACCTGGGAGAACGCCCAGCCGACCATCCGCGCCACTAGCTCCGGCACGACAATCGCGCTGGCGCACAACGGCAACCTGGTCAACACCGCCGAGCTTCAGCGCGAGGCGACCGAGCAGGGGCTGAGCGCCGACGGTTCGACAAACGACACCTCGCTGGTCACCATGCTGCTGGCCAGCCGGCCGGATCTCTCCGTCGAGGCCGCCGCGCTGGAGGTGCTGCCGCGGCTGCGGGGTGCGTTCAGCTTCGTCTTCATGGACGAGAGCACCCTCTACGCGGCGCGTGACGCACACGGGGTACGCCCGCTGGTGCTCGGCCGGCTGGAACGCGGCTGGGTGGTGGCCAGCGAGACGGCCGCGCTGGACATCGTGGGGGCCAGCGTGGTCCGCGAGGTCGAGCCCGGCGAGTTGATCGCGATCGACGCCGACGGGCTGCGGTCGACCCGGTTCGCGGCCCCCGAACCCAAGGGCTGTCTCTTCGAGTACGTCTACATCGCCCGCCCGGACGCCACAATCGCCGGTCGCAACGTGCACGCGGCCCGGGTGCAGATCGGCCGCCAGCTCGCCAAGGAGCACCCGGTCGAGGCGGACATGGTCATCCCGGTGCCCGAGTCGGGCACGCCGGCCGCGATCGGCTACGCCGAGGAGTCCGGCATCACCTACGGCGCCGGCCTGATGAAGAACCCGTACGTCGGGCGTACCTTCATCCAGCCGTCGCAGACCCTGCGTCAGCTGGGCATCCGACTCAAGCTCAACCCGCTGCGGCAGAACGTGCGGGGCAAGCGGCTGGTCGTGGTCGACGACTCCATCGTCCGTGGCAACACCCAGCGCGCGATCGTCCGGATGCTCCGCGAGGCCGGTGCGGTCGAGGTGCACGTGCGCATCTCCTCGCCGCCGGTCTCCTGGCCCTGCTTCTACGGCATCGACTTCGCCACCCGCGCCGAGCTGCTCGCCAACGGTCTCGACAACGACGGCATCCGGCGCTCGATCGGTGCGGACACCCTCGGCTACGTCTCGCTGCCCGGCCTGATCGCCGCGACCGAGCAACCGAAGAGCCGGCTGTGTCGGGCGTGTTTCGACGGGGAGTACCCGATCGAGCTGCCCGTCGGCAATCTGATCGGCAAGCACGTGCTCGAAGGGATCGGGCGTCGGGTAGCGCACAGTGCGGCCGACGGCACCGACGCCGACGAGCAGATGATCCCTCCGGTCGTCGCCGCGTCGGGTGGCGACGACGACTTCAGCCCACGCTCCGACCTGAGAATGTCGGCGAGCACACACCGCCCGTAGCATCGTCCGGCTGTGGTGCCGGTCACGTCGACACCGCAGCCGAGAACCAAAGGGGAGAACCGTGACGCACGTGTCCGAGCGCAGCGGCGCAGGAAGCAGCCCGACCGGCGCTGGTGGCGATCGTCAGCCCTGGACGGCCGGCACCGGCCGCTCACCTCGCAAACGCTCGGTCTCGTACGCGGACGCCGGCGTGTCGATCGAGGCGGGTGACCGCGCGGTCGAGCTGCTGAAGTCCAAGGTGAAGCAGACTCGCCGGCCGGAGGTGATGGGGGACCTCGGCGGCTTCGCCGGCCTGTTCCGGCTGGACACCACGAAGTACAAGAACCCGATCCTGGCCTCGTCCACGGACGGCGTCGGCACCAAGCTGGTGATCGCCCAGCAGATGGACATCCACGACACGGTCGGCATCGACCTGGTCGCGATGGTCGTGGACGACCTCGTCGCCTGCGGTGCCGAGCCGCTGTTCCTGTTGGACTACATCGCCACCGGTGAGGTCGTGCCGGACAAGGTCGCCGAGATCGGCGCCGGCATCGCCGACGGCTGCCGCTACGCGGGTTGCGCGCTGCTCGGCGGGGAGACCGCCGAGCACCCTGGCGTGCTGCGTCCGGACGAGTACGACATCTCCGCCACCGGCGTCGGCGTGGTGGAGGAGAGCCAGATCCTCAGCTCGGAGCGGGTCGAGGTGGGCGACGTAGTGATCGCCATGCGCTCGTCCGGGCTGCACTCCAACGGCTACTCCCTGGTCCGGCACGTGCTGCTCGGTGCCGGCCGGATGCGGCTGGACGTGGTGATCGAGGACTTCGGTCGGCAGCGCACCCTCGGCGAGGAGCTGCTCACCCCCACCAAGATCTACGCGCAGGACTGCCTCAAGCTGATCGCCGAGGCCGAGGTGCGGGCGCTGGCCCACGTCACCGGCGGCGGCATCCCGGGCAACCTGGTGCGGATCCTGCCCGAGCACGTGGACGCGGTGGTCAACCGCTCGACCTGGAAGCCGCAGCCCGTCTTCGACCTGATCCAGTCCAAGGGTCGGATCGAGGACCCGGCGATGGAGTCGACCTTCAACATGGGCGTCGGCATGTTCGCCATCGTCTCGGCCGAGGACGCCGACCGCGCCCTGGCGACGTTGACCGGCCGTGGCGTGGACGCCTGGCAGGCCGGCGAGATCATCGAGGGCACGGGCGAGGTGCGGATGGTGGGCCAGCACACCCGGGGCTGAGCACGCTCCGGTGATTGTCCAACCACCTGAACAGGGCTTCACCCGAGTGGCCGCCGCGGCCTAGCCTGAAGGGCACCCTCGAAAGCTGTGGGGCGCGCCCGCGCCGGGGTGTGTCCGGCAGCCGTCAACCGTTACAGAGGAGGGCGATGGCTGCGCGGGGACGGTCGTTGCGCGGAATGCGGGGCCTGGCCACCGTCCCGTCGTACGTCGTAATGCAGCCGACCACCCTTTGCAATCTCGACTGCGCGTACTGCTACCTGCCGTTGCGGGCGGTGGACCGGCGGATGCCGGTCGAGGTGGCCGAGGCGGTGGCGGGCTCGGTGAACCGATGGGCGGCGTCGGGGCGGTTCTCGGTGGTCTGGCACGGTGGCGAGCCGTTGGCCGCCGGACGGGAGCACCTGGCTGCGCTGATGGCGCCGTTCGGCCCCGAGGTGGAGCAGCACGTCCAGACCAACGCGACGCTCATCGACGACGCGTGGTGCGAGTTCTTCGTGGCCCACCGGATGCGGGTAAGCGTGAGCGTGGACGGGCCCCGGGAGCGAAACGGCGACCGGGTGAGCCGCTCCGGCCGGCCCGCGTACGACCGGATCGTCCGTGGGGTGGCGGCGCTGCGCCGGCACGGGGTGCCGTTCTCGGCGCTCGCGGTGGTGAACGACCCGGCACCCGGCCGGGCCCGGGAGCTCTACGAGTACTGCCTCGACCTCGGCTGCGAGGTGCTCGGTGTGAACATCGAGGAGACCGAGGGCGTCAACACCCGTGACAATTCCCACGATGCCGCCGCGGTGACCGGTTTCTGGGCCGAACTGGTCGCGGCCTGGCGGCGGGACCCCCGGATCCATCTGCGGGAGGTCGAGTGGTCGCTGCGGTACGCCGCTGCGGTCCTGGACGGCACCGCTGACCGGCTGCTGCCCGGTCAGCTCGACCCGATCCCGACCGTGGCGTACGACGGCTCGGTCGTGGTGCTCTCGCCCGAGTTGGCCGGCTTCACCGATCCCCGCTACGGCGACTTCACCAGCGGGAACGTGCTCACCACCCCGTTGCACGCGATCCTCGCCGACGCGGCGGCGCGGACGCCCTGGGTCGGTGAGTTCGTGACCGGGGTGGAGGCGTGCCGTTCGTCCTGCCCGTACTTCGGTTTCTGCGGGGGCGGCCACGCGGCCAACCGCTACTTCGAGCTGGGGCGTTTTGACGGTACGGAGACCGAGCATTGCCGTAACAGCAAGATCCGCCTATTGGAGGGAGTGTTGGAGCATGCCCGAGACCACCAGTCACCGGGAGCCTGAGTGCGGAACGGGGGGCGGATCCGACCGGGTCGCTGACCGGGTCCGTGCGGCCGCCGCCGGGCTCACCGCCCTGCTCCAGGAGGCCGAGGTCGCCCGCCAGTTACGAGCGGAGGTGGCGGGCGGCGACGGTGCCAGCGCAGTCTGCGCCTGGAACCACTTCGAGAACATCCCGACGTTCTACAACTGGAACAACCGGCCCCGTTGACGCCGGTCAGAACCAGGAGCCTGCCACGCGTCCGGAGCATCGCACCGGGCGTGGCAGGCCCTCGGGTCGTCGGGTGGTACGCCGCCGCATAGCGGGCACATACGTGAGCACGCGGGGAGTTACCGCGTGCTCAGATGTGACCGGGGGTCAACGGGTTGGACGGACCCAGGTGTCCGGGTCGTCCTCGGCATGGTCCTCGTCATCGTCGACGTACTCTTTGTAGTCGTCGTCGAAGTTGCGGTCCGACTTGCCGCTGCCGCCGAGTTCTCGCTGCAAGGCGGCGAGGTCGGTGTTCGGGGAGTGATACTTCAACTCCCGGGCCACCTTTGTCTGCTTGGCCTTAGCACGGCCGCGCCCCATGGCTCGACCCCCTCGCACAGAATGCGGGGCAGCCCGAAGGCGGGCCCCGATGACGTCAGGCATCTCTCGTGGCTCTTACGGTACATGGGGATGCCACCGTTCGGCACCTCGGGTTACCGTCGACCGCTGCCGCGCGTTGCGTTCGGGCGGTCGTCACCCATTGTACCCGGTAAGGAGCGATGCCGGGAACGGTCGTGACACCGGGGCGAATAGCGCGAAAGCGGCACATCCTCATCTTAGGTCGGCGAGCCCGCCGAAGGCGGCATCAATCGCCCGCCCTCGGCGGTTCGTCCTCGATGAGTTGGCGGTCAGCGCAGGTGGATGGTGCGCAGCCGGCCGATCTCGGCCATCCGCCGCTCGGCCAGGCGGTCGGCGGCCACGGCCGGCGGCACGCCGTCGGCGTCGGCGAGCCGGAGGATCTCCCGCGTGGTGTCGTAGATCCCGGTTGCCCGCAGCTTGGCCCGCTCGAAGTCGAAACCCTCGATCTCGTCCGCGACCTGGATCACGCCACCCGCGTTCACCACGTAGTCCGGCGCGTAGAGGATGCCCCGGTCGGCGAGCAGCTTCTCCACCCCCGGGTGGGCGAGCTGATTGTTGGCCGCTCCGGCGATCACCTTCGCGCGCAGCACCGCCACCGTGTCGTCGTTCAGTGCGCCGCCGAGGGCGCAGGGGGCGTACACGTCGATGTCGGCGGCCACCAGCGCGGCCGTGTCGTCGACGAGCTTCACCTGCGGATGGGTCGTCCGGGCCCACTCCAGTGCCCGCGGGTTCACGTCGGTCGCGACCACCTCGGCGCCGTCGTCGAAGAGGTGACCGAGGAGGTACTTGCCGACCTTGCCCAGCCCGGCGACGCCGACCCGCCTGCCGCGCAGGGTCGGTACGCCCCAGACGTGCTCGGCCGCCGCGCGCATCCCCTGGAACACACCCCAGGCGGTGAGAACCGAGGAGTCTCCCGCCCCGCCGTGCTCCACACTGCGGCCGGTGACGTACCGCGTCTCGCGGGAGATCACGTCCATGTCCGGCACGTAGGTGCCGACGTCGCAGGCGGTGTAGTACCGGCCGCCCAGCGACTGCACGAAGCGGCCGTACGCCCGCAGCAGCGCCTCGCTCTTGATCTGCTCCGGGTCGCCCCAGATCACCGCCTTGCCGCCGCCCAGGTCCAGGCCGGCGAGGGCGTTCTTGTACGCCATGCCACGGGAGAGGTCGAGCACGTCGGCGAGGGCGGCTTCCTCGCTCTCGTACGGGTAGAAGCGGGTGCCGCCGAGCGCGGGGCCCAGCGCGGTGGAGTAGATGCCGATGATCGCCTTCAGGCCGGTCTGCTTGTCCTGGCAGAACACGACCTGCTCGTGGCCCGTGGCCTCGGGATCATCCGTGGTGGCGAATACGCCCATGACTGGCTCCTGGTGTCGGCGGGCGTCCTTGTGGGACGCGGACCTGGTCTACGTCGGCGGGGATGTTGCCGGTGGTGCGAGCCTAGTATCGGTCGCCACCGTCCTGCCCCCGCCGACCGCACCGTCCCGTCCTGCGGGCAGTCCGCCGGTCGTCCACCGATGACGCCGAGCAACGCTCGGCTTGCGGTTCGTGGGAGGATCGCGCCGTGCCGTCGCTCTTCGCTTCATACCTGCGCGTGTACGAGCCGCTGACCGCTTTCGACCGGGATCGTCAGTCGTACTGGCGGCGCTATGTCGAGCAAGGTCGGGCAGTGGCACCGGTGGAAGGCCCCGGTCGGCAGCTCAGCTCGGTGATCGAGGCACTTGGTGCCGGCTGGACCAGGTTGCCCGACCTGCCGGACGAGGCGTACGTGCTGGAGACGGACGAGACCCTGTTGGTTTGTCCGTGGAACCTGCGTATCCGGGTGGCCGAGGCGGCGTTGAGCGCGCGGGACGGCGTTCCGCCGGTGCTGGCCGACGCGTTCGTTCCACCGGTGCTGGCCGGGCAGGCGAAGGCGGTGGTTGAGGACTGGCGCAGCGGGGCCCGGGTGTTGGAGCACGGGGTGCCGCGGGTGCACGAGCAGATCGCGACCTGGGGCGTACCGCTGCGTTGGTTCGTCTTGTTCGAGGCGGAGGAGCGGCACCACGTCACCGCGCCGGACCGCCGTGCGCTGCGGTTCCGGACGGAGATCTCCAAGGCCCGGCGGCGCTCGTCACGGGCCCTGGCGGTGTTGCGCAAGTCGGTCGGCGAAGCGCCGATCACCGAGGCGGTCGAGGAGGCCGCCCGGTGGCTGGAGGAGTTCCATCCGCGGTCCGTGGTCGAGTTGGACTACGGCGGGCTGGTCGAGCTGCTCTCGGACGAGACGCTCGCTGCCGACGACTCACCGGAACTGGTCGCGGCTGGGCTCGCCGGCCTTTCCCGGGGCGAGGCGGAGGAGGCCTCCGCCGCCTACGACAGGCTGGTCGCCCGCTGGCGGGCCGTGCAACTCCTGGAGCGCTGCAACTAGCGGTCGCCGTTCCGCCGCGCGACTCGTCCGTAGGCCGCCCGGGGGTCGGTCATCCCCCGGTCGGGTACGGTCGCGACAAACGACGCCGGACGCGAGACTGGTCCTCGTTTGCCCCTGTTCAGGGGCGTAACGTGAGGAGTATTCGTAGTTGACGCATCACGAACCGTGATCATGAGTCCGAATAAGGCGGTTTCTGGGGTGTAAAAGTCGTATAAATCGGGCATGGTTCATCCGTCCGTCTAGGGACGTTCGGCCGTTCGGCCCATGTCGGACATCGGGGACTAGCCGGACCATGGGAGACGCGTCGGCCGGCGGGACCCCGGCCGATGTCTATACATGTGGAGGAGTGACCGATGGCATCGCGAACGCACGAACCAGAGCCGCTACTTACACCGGCCGAGGTGGCGTCGATGTTCCGTGTCGACCCGAAGACGGTGACCCGTTGGGCGAAGGCTGGCAAGCTCAGCGCCATCCGAACCCTGGGCGGCCACCGCCGCTACCGGGAGTCCGAGGTCAGGGCATTGCTGCAGGGGCAGATCCCGCAGCAGCGCCAGGGTGACTGACCGGCCGGCGGCATAGCAGGCTTCACGAGGGGCGGCGGATTCATCCGCCGCCCCTCGTCGTGCTCAGCCATCGGCGGGAGACGTCGGTTGCTCCCGTTCGGTCAGCTCGATCCGGATCCCCACCGTGCCGCCCTCGCCCCGGCGCAGCCGGCTGCCGAGCAGCGTCAGCCGGCCGATCACCCGGTACTTCTGCTTGATCAGGCCGCGGATCCGACTGGTCGCCCCGGCGTCGTAGAGACTCGCCCGAGCCGGCACCGCCGCACCGTGCGGCCGACCGCGTACGTCGCACGGTGCCACCGTGACCTCTCCGCTGCGCCGGATCCGCTTTACCTTGCCGGCGTCGGCGGCCGACCAGACCGCCAGGGCGTCGCCGTCGCGAACCGCCCAGACCGGGGTCGGCACCGCCCGGCCGTCCTTGCGGAAGGTCGTGAGGAGAACGTATTTCTCCGCCGCGAGGCGGTCCAACGTGGTCACCCGCCCAGGATACGGGCGCAGTCGTGAACCGGACAGCCGGATAGCGTGGTGATTGTGACGGGAGAACCACGGATCGGTGACGTCTTCGGGGAACTGCTGCGCGACGCGTTGGCGGTGGCCACCGGGATCGGTCCCCGACCACTGGCCGGCGGGCGGCTGCCCCGCCCGGTCATCGAGATCATCGAGCGGGACGACGGGCTGATCAACGGCGCACCGGCCGCGCACTACCTCGACGAGCCGCAGGACTGGCAACCGCACGACCACCGGGCGGTGGACCGGGTACGCGGTGACACGTTGGACATCGGCGTCGGTGCCGGGCGGATCGCGCTGCTGCTACAGGAGCGCGGCGTACCGGTGACCGGGCTGGACGTCTCACCCGGGGCGTTGAAGGTGTGCCGTCGTCGGGGCGTACGCGATCTCGTGTCGGGCACGGTCGACGAGCACGCCGCGAGCGGACGGCGCTACGACACCTTCCTGCTGCTCGGCAACAACCTCGGCCTGCTCGAAGGGCGGGAACGGGCACCGGCCTTCCTGGCCGCACTGGCCGCGATGGCCCGTCCCGGGGCGCAGGTGATCGCGCACGGCACGAATCCGTACGGCACCCGCGACCCGGTGCACACCGGCTACCACGAGGACAACCGTCGGCGGGGGCGGCTCGGTGGGCAGCTGCGGCTGCGGCTGCGCTACCGCGAACTGGGTACGCCCTGGTTCGACTACCTGGTCTGCTCGCCCGACGAACTGGCCGACCTGGTCCGCGGCTCCGCCTGGCGACTTGTGGACGTGGACGACCGGGACGCCCCGTACTACCTGGCCACCCTGCGACTGCCCGGCTGACCGCCGCCGTCCTCGGCCCTGACCGGCCCTGACCGGCCCCGACCGGCACGGCCGGCAGGTGCCGGTGGTGCGGCTGTTAAGAGGGGCCCCTTGCTATACCGGAGGCGTTAACAAGGGGCCCTTCCTTTCGCTCAGACCGAGACGGTGGGCGGAAGCTGCTCCGGGGGGAGGCCGCCGTCGCCGTCGACGATCTCGTCCGGCTGGCCGTCCTCGTCGATGTCGACCATCGTGACGTCCACCTTGCCGTCGCCGTCGGTGTCGAACTGGAACAGGTCGGCCTTGCCGTCGCCGTCGGTGTCCACCACCCACACGTCGGTGCGGCCGTCGTTGTTGGTGTCGGCACGCAGCAGCTCGACGCGCTCGTCACCGCGCGTCTCGACGGTCTCCTCGGTGCCCGCGCCGCCCGCGGTCTCCGGTGCCTGGCTCATCTGCTCGTCCTTCCCTTGGTTGTCGGCGATCAGTACCCGGCCCTGCCCGCCCCCACGCATGGGTCGCGACCGGTGCTGCATAGGGTCGCACCATGACTGAGCGGAGCGTACGGGCTGGCTCCGGCGTGGCGGCGATCCCGCGTGCCGACGGCGTCAGCGAGCCGGAATTCGTCACTGTGCGGTGGTGTCCCCATGACTGAACGGTTCGTCGTGGTCGGGGCGGGCACGATGGGCCTCGGTATCGCGTACGTGGCGGCGGACGCCGGCCACCTGGTGGAACTGGTCGAGGTGGACCGGGCACGCGGCGACGCGGCCATGGCCCGCCTCGCGGGGCTGTGGGACCGGGCCGTGGAACGCGGCAAGCTGACCGCCGAGCAGGCTGCGGCCAACCGGGAGCGGGTCACCCTACGGGCGGGGCTCGCCGAGGTGGCGGAGGCGCCGGAGGTGATCGTGGAGGCCGTACCGGAGCGGCTCGACCTCAAGCGGGCGGTCCTGGCCGAGGCGGAGGCGCTGCGCCCGGCCCTGCTCGGCAGCAACACCTCAAGCATCCCCATCACCGAACTCGCCGAAGGGTTGGCCCGGCCGGAACGCTTCTGCGGGCTGCACTTCTTCAACCCCGTCTGGGTCATGACGCTGCTGGAGATCGTGGTCGGCCCGGCCACCGCCGCCGGGACCACCGAGGCCGCCGTCGCGCTCGCCGGCCGGCTGGGCAAGGACCCCGTCGTGGTACGCGACCTGCCCGGCTTCGCCACGTCGCGGCTCGGGGTGACCCTCGGGCTGGAGGCGATCCGGATGGTCGCCGACGGGGTGGCCAGCCCGGCCGACATCGACAAGGCGATGGTGCTCGGCTACCGGCACCCGGTCGGGCCGCTGGAGCTGACCGATCTGGTCGGCCTGGACGTCCGCCTCGACATCGCCCGTACGCTCCAGGCCGCGTACGGGGACCGGTTCGCCCCGCCGCCGCTGCTGGTGGAGATGGTGGCCGCCGGTCGGCTGGGCAAGAAGTCCGGCCGGGGCTTCTACGACTGGGCCGACGGGGTCCGTTCCGGCGGCATCGAGCTGCCCGGGTCGGCGGCGAAGCTGCCCGGGTCGGCGGCGACGCGATGAGCGCCGGGCTGCGGGTCGAGGAGCGCGCGGACCGGCTGGTGGTGACCCTGGACCGGCCGGAGAAGCGCAACGCCATCGACGCCGACCTGATCGCCGCGCTGCACGAGGTCTGCGCCGAGTTGGAGGCCCGCCCCCGGATGCTGCTGCTGACCGGGGGCACCGACGGGATCTTTGCCGGTGGGGCCGACATCGGCCAGTTGCGCGAGCGGGGACGGCTGGACGCACTCGCGGCGATCAACTCGGCCGCCTTCGCCCGGATCCGGGCGCTGCCGATGCCGACCGTGGCGGCGATCGACGGACCGGCGCTGGGCGGTGGCGCCGAGCTGGCGTACGCCTGCGACTTGCGGGTCTGCACCCAGCGGGCGGTCTTCGGGCAGCCCGAGGTGCGACTGGGCATCCTGGCCGGCGCCGGTGCGACCCACCGGCTACCGGCGTTGGTCGGCGAGGCGCGGGCCAAGGAACTGCTCTTCACCGGGCGGCGGGTGGACGCCGTGGAGGCGTTGCGGATCGGCCTGGTGAACAACGTGGTGGCGACGCCGGAGGCGCTGCTGCCGGCGGCCCACGAGCTGATCGACGAGATGGCCAGGGGCTCGGCGTTGGCGTTGCGGTTGACCAAGCTCGCGGTCGACGCCCCGCCCACCGCGCACCCGCAGCTGGACCTGGTCAGCCAGGCGGTGCTCTTCGAGGACGAGGAGAAGCGGCAACGGATGACGGAGTTCCTGGAACGGCGGCGCGGGCGCTGAGGTGACCACAGAACACGACGGCCGCACCGGAACCGGTGCGGCCGTCGTGCTGTTGCAGGTCAGCGGTCCAGCGCGTCAGCGCCGGGCCAGCGCCGCCAGGGGTACGTCGGCGTCGGCGAGCGCCCGGACCACCGCGGCGGACTCGCCGAAGCCGATGATCAGGACGGCGTCCGCGCCGAACTCCTTGATCTGCTTTGCGCCGTCGCTGAAGTCGATCGGCGGGGCCTCGGCACCCTCGCCGGGCTCGTAGCTGAGCAGCCGCACCTTGTCGCCACCGAACCCGGCCCGCTCCAGCTCGGAGCGGACGACGTCCTGAAGCCCCTCGCCGTAGGCGTCCTTACGAGCCACGATCGCGATCTTCTGCGGACCGTCCCGGAGGATGACGTCGGCCAGCGCCCGGCCCTGGAGGCTGTCCGGCGGGGCGGTACGGAAGTAGAGGCCGTTGTCCTCCGCGTCGGTCAGGGTCGCCGCGGTGTTGGAGGGGGAGAAGAGGATCCGCCCCGCCTTCACCACGTCCTCCAGCACGGCGGCGGAGATCCCGGAGCCGCCGGCACCGATGATCACGTGGACCCCGGCGTCGAGATGACGGGCCACGGTCGCCTTGGCAACCTCGGGGTTGGTGCCGTCGTCGCCGTCGACCCAGACCACGTCCTCGCCGAGCACGCCACCGGCCCTGTTGATCTCCTCGATCGCCAGCGCCGTACCGGCGGCCAACGGCGGGTAGGCCAGCGCCAGGTCACCCGTCTTCGGTAGCAGCCCGCCGAGGACGAGCGGCCCGCCGTCACCGCTGGACGAGCCTCCACTCCGCGGCGGGGCCTTGGCGCTCGCCGCCGACTCGTCGCCCGCGCCGACGAACTCCGTCTTGGCGTCGTTGAGCCGCTCGCCGTCGAAGTGCAGGGTCGCGTAGCTGGCGGTGGCCGGCTCGCCGGCGTCGGTGAAGCCGGCCCGGGTGATCGAGACACTGCGGTACTCGATGTCCTCACCGTCGCGGACCAGCCGCAGACACTGGGCCGGGGTCCCGCAGGTGGTGCCCTCGTTGGTGACGCCGACGATCTGCTTCGCGATGGCCGCCGGATCGGTGGTGCCGGCAACCTCTGCCGCGAGCGCGCTGATCACCACCGCGTCGTACGCCTCGGCGGCGTAGAGGAACCCGTCCAACTGTGGATCGACGGTCCGTAGCCGCTTCTTGAAATCCTCCGGCAGCGGTGTGAGGGGAGTTGTGCCCTTCATCCCGTCCACCAGGCTGGCGCGATCCCCCAGCTCGTCCGGGTACGAGTTCGACATGTTGCCGTCGGTGCCGTAGAGGCGCACCTGTTGGGTGGTCGCCTCCTCGGGCTGGTCATCCCCGCAGGCGCTGGTGGCGAGCAGGAGCGCTGCGCAGGCGACCAGAGCGGCCGTCCGCGAGCCGCGTGACATGTGCATCGTCGTCCTTCCTCGGGCGAAGGTCCGCTGCGCAGACTAGCGTGCCGCGCCGGTCAACGGGACCATGGAGGCCCGGCTATCCGCAGGTCGCCTCCGATATGCACGGAGAGTAGTCATAGGTCGTTTCTTGACGGGGACCCCTACTGTGCGGTGGGTGACCGACTCGCCACAGCAGACGCACGACGACGCCGCCGCCATCCTCCGCTCGGCGCTCGACGGGGACTCCGAGGCGGTGGCGGGGACCTTCGGCGAGGTGGTCCACCGGGCCGGCCTCTCCGGCGCGTACGACGTGGCGTGGCGCCTGGCCGCGACCATGGTCGGCGATCCGGTGCCGCCAGGGGCCTGCGCGCTCGACTTTCCCGGCATCGACCAGGCTCGGTACGACGCCCGGTGGGTGGCCCGCTTCGTCAGCGCGTACGCCAACTCGGACCTCGATACCGCCCAGGCGCTGTTCGGTGCGGCGGCGGCCGACGGGCTGTTGCCGGAGTGTCTGCTCACCCTCGCCGGTTCGACCGTGGCCACGCTGCGGCACCGGGCCGGCTGACCGCGCGCCCCGGCAGTTTCCGGATCGGCAGGCGCCGACGGTGACTCGTGTCACGCCCGGTGGTCGGCCAGCGTGGTGGCGAAGCGGGACAACAGCTCGTGCCAGCCGGCGGTCAACGCCTCGCGGTAGCCCTCCGCAGCCTCGCCATGCCGGTCGAAGTGCCGGTGCGTGACCTCGATCAGGGTTCCGGCCCCTGCCGGGGTGAAGAGCACCTCGACCTCGCTGGCCCGCGCCGGGTCGGGCACCGGCACGCGGTCCGCGCCGATCTGCCAGGTGAAGACGAGTCGGCGGGGCGGGTCCCAGGTGAGTACCCGACCCCAGTCGTTGCGGAATCCGTAGGGGCCGATCTCGTAGAGCATTCCACCGGCCCGGGGCTCCATCCCCAACTCGGCGAGCAGGCCCGGCCCGGACCAGGTGTATTCCGTCACCCACCAGTCGGCGAGGTTTCCGGTGAACACCTCGTACGCCCGGTCGGCGGAGCTGGGAACCAGCAGGGTGCTGCGGAGCGCGAACCGGTCGTGGTCCTGCCTGATTTCGGTCGCATCGGCCATCCCGTGTCCCATAGGCCCGGACCATACCGGCTCATGCCCGGATGCGCAGCTAACGCGATGCCGGTTCCGGCTGCCCGGCCGACTCCCGGAATACGGGTCGAAGACAACAGGAGCATCCGCCGTACTCATCGCAGTCGTACGATCCGCCGCCGGCCTCGGCGAGCCTCGGCAGCCGGCGACCGCAGGCCGGGCAGACCGGGACGAACGAGGGATTGATCTGGAAGAACGTCGAATTCTTCATCGAAAAGATGGCGGCAACCATCTCCAGTCCATGCTCCCGAATGCCCTGCTGAAGGAAATCGAAAGCACCATACAAATGCCCGCATTCACAGTCGATCGGCGCGTACCGGAAGTTGGTGACGTTGATTCCCAGTTCCCTGCGGATGCGCTCGTGCTCCTCCGTGGAAATGGTCTTCATTCCGGTGAGCGCGATTCGCTCCGGCGTCCAGTACCACTGCCGAATCGCATCCGCCTGCTTTCGGCTCAGGTAGAAGGACGCGGACCGGTCGCTCATCATCACCTGCTTCACGACATCAACGATGTCGCGGTCGTTGGCCTGCATGACGGCCTTGCCGGAAGCGACAACGGCGTCGATCTCGTCGAGCAATGGAATCTTCATGACTCCTCCTACCACGCCTGGGCAGGACGGTGCGGCGCTCGCGGGAAAACTCCCTCGCCGGGGCAGTCGCTGTTCGGGCTGATCGAGGCGATCTCACTTCTGCCCGCCGCATAAGCAAGATCCCCATCGGCGTTTCCGCTGATGGGGATCTCTTTAGCCCGGCGAAAGGCTAGGTGGCCAGGGGCGGGGTCGAACCGCCGACCTTCCGATTTTCAGTCGGACGCTCGTACCAACTGAGCTACCTGGCCGTGGTGCTCGGCTCATGCTACCCGGACGACGGGGCCTCCGCCGGACGGGGTCACATTCCCCGATACGCGGAACGCCGCGCATGGTGCGCGGCGTCAGCGCTTGCGGTCCTGACGGGACTTGAACCCGCGACCTCCGCCTTGACAGGGCGGCGAGCACTCCAACTGCTCCACAGGACCTAGCTGTTTGTTGCATCCGGCCGAAGCCGGACCGTGCCCCCAACGGGATTCGAACCCGTGCTACCGCCTTGAAAGGGCGGCGTCCTGGGCCGCTAGACGATGAGGGCGGCCCCGCCATCATTGCACACTCGCAACGTTGTGCGGACTTGCTCCCATCCGGCCCCGCCGGAGGCTTGGAAAGCATACGTGATGTCTCACCGGACGACCAAACCGGTATGGCCACAGCCACAACGTCTCGAAAAACCGCAGGTCAGGACCGGTGTCAGCGGAGACTGGCGACGCCGTGGTCGCGCTTGAGGGCAGCGATCAGGCGGGGGCAGGCGGCGAGAGTGGCCGCCCGGTCGCCGCCGCCGTCGTGCAGCAGCACGACCGCGCCGGGCCTGGCGGAGCGCTTCACCCGCTTCTCGATCGTGGCGGCGGTCGGCTTGGCCCAGTCCTTCGGGTCGACCGTCCAGTGCAGCGACCGCATGTCGAGCTTCCGCGCGACCTTCACCACCTCGGCGGTCCACCGGCCGCCGGGCTGCCGGTAGAACGGCACCTCGGCGTCGGGCACCGCCCGCCGGATCTCCCTGTTCGTGCGGACCAGGTCGGCGCGGATCTCGGCGATCGGCCGCCGGGCCAGGTCGAGGTCGTGGTTCCAGCTGTGGTTGCAGAGCTGGTGCCCCTCCCGGACGATCCGGCGGACCAGCTCGGGATGCTTGCGGACCTGGGTACCCACCACGCAGAAGGTGGCGGTCACCTTGGCCTTCTTCAGCCGGTCCAGCACCTTCGGGGTCCAGGCCGGGTCCGGACCGTCGTCGAAGGTGAGGGCCACCTCCGGTGCTCCGGTGGTGCGGACCAACCCGGCCGGCAGCTTGGCCGGCAGCGCCCGCAGCGGCGGCTTGGGTGGCGTGCTGCGGGCCGGTGCCGGCGCCGCCTGCGAGGGCAGGGCGGCCGAGGGAGGCGGGCTCGGCGGGTTGCTGGTTTCGGGCGAGCTTCCGCCGCCGCAGCCGGCCACCAGTAGGACGATCAGGCCGGTGACGCAGGCGAGCAGGGCACGATGACGCATCGTTCGCTCCCGAGGGGGATCGGGGTACGCGGACCTCCGACGCTAGTTCACCCGATTTCGGGGCATCAACGGCGGGTCAGAGGGCCAGCGCCCTGCGTATCCCGATGGCCCGGGAGACGGCGGCGCGCTGCGGGGTTCAGGAGGCGGCGGCGGTCGCGGGGTTCAGGAGGCGGCGCTGCGGTCCAGCGAGTCGCGGATGGCGACGGCGAGCGAGACCGCCTCGGCGAGGTCGACCGGGCGGACCACTCCGGCGGGCAGGGCGTCGGCCTGCCAACCGGGCCCACCGGCGAGCACCAGAAGCGGGCGGCGCGGTGCGGTGAGCAGAGCGGTGAGCTGGCTCGCGTCGGCGGTGAGCCGGATGTGCGACCAGACCACCACGGCGGCCGGTCCGGTCCGGTCGATCGCGTCCAGCAGGGCGCTCACCGGCACCCGGGCACCGAGCATCCGATGGCTGACGCCGGCCTCGGTGAGGGCGGCGGCCAGCGCCTCCAGTGGCAGGCTGTGCTGCTCCTCGTCGGCGCAGGAGAGCAGGATGCGGGGCGGTCCGGCGGGGGCCGGACGGGCCGCCACGGCGGCCGCGAACGCCGCTGAGACGCACCGGGAGAAGAGGTGTTCGACCTCGATCAGCGCGGCGGTGGCGGCGTGCCGCTCACCGATGCCGACGAGCACCGGGCGGAGCAGCCGGTCCCAGGTGCGCACGACCCCGTCGGCTGCGATCGCCCGGGTGATCGTCTCGCTGATCGCCACGGCGTCCAGTCGCATCGCGGCGCGGGCCAGACCGCGCGCCGCCGGTCCGGCGCGGCCGACCGGGATGGTCGTGCCACCGCCGGCGCGGACGCTGCTCGACCTGGCCCGGACGGTGGCGCTGTCGGGCAGCGGGCCGGGTGCCTGCCGAGCCCAGCGCGCCGCCTCGGCCGGGCTGACCCCTTCGGCGGTGAGCCGCCGCATGACCTCCAGCCGAACCAGGTCGGCCGGGGTGTAGCGCCGGTGGTGTCCGGGGACGTGCTGGCTGGGCCCGAGGCCGTACCGCTGGTGCCAGGTGCGCAGCGTGGTCACTGCCACGCCCAGTCGGCGAGCGACTGCCCCGGCACTCAACGCCTCATCGGCCACCCGACCGCTCCGACGAGTCGCCGGCGGGCTCCGACGGGTGCAGAAGCCGGTCCAGCACGCCGCCCAGCCAGGGCGCGTACCTGTCGGGATCTGTGCCCAGCTCGGCGGCGAGTGTCGCCGGGGCGACCCAGCGCAGCTCGGCGACCTCCGCCGGGTCGGGACGCAGCGGGCTGTCCGGCCGGAACTCGCCCCGCAGGACGTGGTCGTACTCCACCTCGACCCGTCCGGTGGCCGGATCCTCGGCCCGGTAGACGTAGGCCCCGACCTCGGTCAGCGGTACCGGGCCGGCACCCAACTCCTCTGCCAGCCGCCGGTTGGCGGCCTCGGTCAGGGCCTCGCCCGGCTGGGGGTGACCGCAGCAGGAGTTGGCCCAGCGCAGCGGGAAGCGGGTCTTGACCGCGGCACGGCGCTGGAGCAGCACCCGGCCGTCCGGCGCGACCAACAGCACGGAGAAGGCGCGGTGCAGCCGACCCGGTGGCCGGTGAGCGGCGGCGACGGTGGTCTCGCCGACCGGCTGACCCCCGTCGTCGACCAGCTCGACCAGGTGACCCTCCCTGGACGGTGGCATCAGTGCCGTCCTCCGTTCGCGACTTCGGTGCTCCGCTGTGCTGGACTGTCGGCGCTCACTTGCCGTTTCCGGTCACCCGGCCGGCGGCGAGCTTGCCGGAGATGAGCACCATCGGGACGCCGACACCGGGCTGGGTGCCGGAGCCGACGAAGACCACGTTGGACAATGATCGATGCAGGTTAGACGGTCGGAACGGGCCGGTCTGAAAGAGGGTGTGCGCGGCGGCGAAGGGAGTGCCGGCGGCCATGCCCTGCTCCGCCCACTCGGCCGGCGTGACCGCCCGGAGCACCTCGACGCCCGCCCCGAAGCCGAGGTAGCCGCGCTGCTCCAGGGTGGCGACGAGCCTGTCGGTGTAGCGGGCGGTGAGGTCGCCCCGCCAGTCGAACGGCGCCCGGTCGAGGTTGGGCACCGGGGCGAGCACGTAATAGGTGTGCCGACCGGCGGGTGCCACCGCCGGGTCCGTCCGGCTCGGGTTGGTGACCAGCAGGGACGGGTCGCTCATCAGGTCGCCGCGCCGGATCACCTCGTCGAACGTGCCCTTCCAGGCCTTCCCGAAGTGGATGTTGTGGTGGGCGATCCGGCGGTACCCCTGGGTGGAGCCGACGTGCAGGACGACGCAGGACGGCGAGTAGGTCAGCCGCCGCGGGCGCGACGGCGGAAGCAGGTCGCGGTAGGCCACCGGCAGGTCGGGGTTGAGCACCACCACGTCCGCCGGGACGAACTCGCCATCGGCGGTCAGCACCCCGGTGGCCCGGCCGTTCGCGGTCGTCACCTGGGTCACCGTGGTGCCGTACCGGATCTGCACGCCGTGCTTCTCCGCGGCGCCGGCCAGACCGCGGGAGACGGCGTGGATGCCGCCGCGCGGGAAGTAGACGCCGGCCACCGAGTCGAGGTAGGCGATCACCGCGTAGATGGCCAGCGCGTCGTGCGGCGCGAGCCCGGCGTACATGGCCTGGAAGGAGAAGATCCGCCGGGTACGCGGGTCCCGGAAAAATTGGTCGATCTTGGTTTGCAGTCGCCGGAAGGCGCCGCTGGCCAGCAGCTTGAGCAGGTTGGCGGTGAGCAGGTCGGTGGGCGCGTCGAGGTTGCGCTCGATGAAGTCGGCCCGCTCCAGTTGCCACAGCTTCCGGGCGAAGTCCACGAACCGGAGGTAGCCGTCGGCCTCCTGCGGCCCGCAGACCCGGGAGATCTCCGCCGCCATCCGGGTCGTGTCGGTGAGCACGTCGAGGGTGGAGCCGTCCGGGTAGTAGGCCCGGTAGGCCGGATCGAGCGGGACCAGGTCGACCCAGTCGGTCAGCTCCTCGCCGACCGCGCCGAGCGCCTCGGCGATCAGGTCGGGCATGGTGAGCACGGTCGGACCGGTGTCGAACTCGTAGCCGTCGACGCTGAGCCGACCGGCCCGCCCGCCCGGCACCGGCTCGCGTTCCAAGACGGTCACCTGCCGTCCGCTGCCGGCCAGGTGTAGCGCGCAGGCCAGGCCGCCCAGGCCGGCACCCACGACAACCACCCGGTCCGTACGTCCGTCAACGGTTCGCACCGACGACCACCTCTCTGCGCGTGGGATCCACATCATGCCGACCGGCGGGTGGCGGCGGTGGCGAGGCCGACGAGCGCGGTCCGCGCGGTCTCGTCAACGGCGACCGTGTCGAGCGCCGCCAGCGCCTCCTCGATCCGCTCGTCGATCATCCGTTCGATCCGGTCGACCGCGCCGGTGTCGACCACCACCTTGGCCAGCCGGGCGATCTCCGGCTCGTCGGCGCACGCACCGGTGCCCTCCAGCGCCCGGCGCTGGGCCGGGCTGGCCAGCTGCCGGGCCAGCATGAGCAGCGTGGTCGGCTTGCCGGTGCGCAGGTCGTCGCCGGCCGGCTTGCCGGTGGTGCCCGGATCACCGTAGACGCCGAGCAGGTCGTCGCAGAGTTGGAACGCCTCGCCGACGGCCCGGCCGTAGCGGGTGTACGCGTTGATCAGCGCCGCCTCGTCCGTGCCGGCCAGGCTGGCGCCGAAGAGCAGCGGGCGCAGGACCGTGTAGCTGGCGGTCTTGTAGCGGGCCACCCGCAGTGCCCGGTCCACCGACCAGTTGGCCGGGTCGGTCTCGCCGAGCACGTCGAGATACTGCCCGGCGACGGTCTCCACCCGCATCCGGTCGTAGCCGCGCCGGACCTCCAGCAGCCGGGGCGCGGGCAGCGCGGCGCGGGCCAGCAGTTGGTCGGCCCAGACCATGCAGAGGTCGCCGATCAACACCGCGACCGCCTCGCCGAACCGGCCGGAGTCACCGTTGCGGCCGTCGGCGGCGTGCTGGGCGGCCACCGCCACGTGCGCGGTGGGTCGGCCCCGCCGGGTCGCGGAGGCGTCCATCACGTCGTCGTGGACCAGCGCGAAGGTGTGTAGCAGCTCCAGCGTGGCCAGTGCCGGCAGAACCGGCTCGACGGGTTGTTCGCCGCCTACCGCTCCCCGCCAGCCCCAGTAGGCGAAGGTCGAGCGGACCCGCTTGCCGCCGCCGAGGACGTAGTCGCGTGCCGTGGCGGCGAACTCACCCATCGCTGCGTCGATTTCGCTGAGTGCGCCGACCTCGGCGGTCAGGAACTCGACAAGCGTCTGGTCGACCGCCTCGACGAGATCCCGGGTGTAAGCGGCCAGAACAGCCCGAATCGGATCATCCTCATCGATCGGTTGTTCAGGTGCCACGCGAAGCAGGTTACCCGTTGGTCCGTCGTTGGCCATGTGGCTGAGCGTACCCTAAGGTTGCAAGTTGCGTCGATTGATGCGTCGATTCCGGAGGAGGGGCCGTGGAGCTCGAACTCGCCACTGCCTACCGCAGGTGCCGTGAGCTGCACAGACGTCATGGCCGCACCTACTATCTCGCCACCCGACTGCTGCCCGCATGGAAACGGCGGCATGTGCACGCTTTGTATGGATTCACCAGGTACGCCGACGAGATCGTCGATCAGACCGAGGCCCTGCCGCCGGCCGAACGTGCCGCTCAGCTCGACGACTGGGGCGGACGGTTCGTCGCCGGGCTGCACGGCGAGCGGGTCGAGGATCCGCTGCTGCCGGCGGTGCTGCACACCATCGCCGTCTTCGACCTGGACCGGGAGGACTTCGCCTCGTTCCTCAAGAGCATGGCGATGGACCTGACCGTGACGTCGTACCGCAGCTACCACCAGCTGCTGGACTACATGGAGGGCTCGGCCGCGGTAATCGGCACCATGATGCTGCCCATCCTGGGCAGCTCCGATCCGTCGGCGGCCCGGGAACCGGCCCGTCAGCTCGGCTTCGCGTTCCAGCTCACGAACTTCATCCGGGACGTGGCCGAGGACCTGGACCGGGGTCGGACGTACCTGCCGGAGGAGGACCTGGCCGCGTTCGGGGTCACCCCGGACGACCTGGCGAGCTGCCGGGCCGCCGGCCGGGCCACCGAGCCGGTACGCGAGCTGATCCGCTACGAGGTGGGTCGGGCCCAGGCACACTACGCCGCCGCGGCACCGGGAGTGACGCTGCTCGACGCCGCCTCGCAGGCCTGCATCCGCACCGCGTACGCGCTCTACGGGGGAATCCTCGACGAGGTGGCCGCCCAGGACTACGACGTGTTCGTCCGGCGGGCCACCGTGCCGCAACGGCGTCGGCTGACGGTGGCCGGCCGGTCCCTGCTCACTCCGACCGGCACGCCGGTCACGCTGCCCGGCCCGCCGCTGCCGTGACCGGGCGTACCGCAGTCGTGCTCTTCACCCGCGACCTGCGGGTGCACGACCACCCAGCGCTGGCCGGCAGCTGTGCCGCCTTCGACCGGGTGGTGCCGCTGTACGTCCTGGACCCGGCGCTGACCCGGCTGTCGCCCAACCGCACCCGGTTCCTGCACCAGAGCCTGGCCGCCCTCCGCACCGCGCTGCGCGGGCTCGGCGGCGACCTGGTGCTCCGGCACGGTGACCCGGTCGCCGAGACCATCCGGCTGGCCGGCGAGGTGGGCGCAACGGGGATCGCGCTCAGCGCCGACGTCTCGCGGTACGCCGAGCGCCGGGCCGATCGGCTGCGCGCCGAATGCGAGCGGCACCGGCTGCGCCTGCGGTTCTTCCCCGGGCTCACCGTCGTCGATCCCGGTGCCCTCAGCCCGAGCGGCGGTGACCACTACCGCGTGTTCGGCCCGTACCACCGGGCCTGGAGCGCACAGCGCTGGCGGGAGGAACTGGCGCCACCGGCACGGGTGACGCTGCCCGCCACCGTGTCGGTGGGCCGCCTGCCGGCGGTACCGGCCGGCGACTCGCCGGAGGCCGTCACCGGTGGGGAGGCCGAGGCATGGCAGCGGTTGACCCGGTGGCTGCCGACCGTGCCGCATTACGGCGATCTGCACGACGACCTGGCCGGTGACGGCACCTCCCGGCTCAGCCCGTATCTGCGCTTCGGCTGCCTCTCCCCGCTGACCGTGGCGAACCGGGCGGACCGGGCCTCGCCGTTCGTGCGACAGCTCTGCTGGCGGGACTTCCACCACCAGGTCACCGCGGCCTTCCCGGACATCTCCCGGCGGGCGTACCGGCGGGGTGCCACCGAGAACTGGCGGTACGACGACGACGCGCTGGCCGCGTGGCGGGAGGGGCGCACCGGGCTGCCCATCGTGGATGCCGGGATGCGGCAGCTGCGGGCGCAGGGGTGGCTGCACAACCGCGCCCGCCTGATCACGGCCGGCTACCTGACCAAGACGCTGGGCCTGGACTGGCGGGACGGGCTGGCGGTCTACTTCCGCTGGCTGCTCGACGGCGATGTGGCCAACAACTCGGGAAACTGGCAGTGGGTCGCCGGCACCGGCAACGACACCAAGCCGTACCGGGGATTCAACCCGGTCCGCCAGGCGGAACGGTACGACCCGGAGGGCGCGTACGTCCGCCGGTGGGTGCCGGAGTTGGCCTCGGTGACGGGCGCGGTGGTGCACCAGCCGTGGCGCCTGCCACCGGCCCTCCGCCGTACCCTCGACTATCCGCCGCCGCTGGACATGCCCGGCCCGGCGCCGGTCTGGCTGCGTTGACCTCGCGTCCGTCACCGCCACTCCGCGCGGAGACGGGCTGACGGCTGGCCGACGGCGGGCGCAGTGCGCGATGCTGACGGCATGACGGAGCCGGAACTGGTGGACGTGATCGTGCTTGGGCTCGGGGTCGGCGGCGACGAAGTTGCCGGTCGGCTCGCCGAGGCCGGACTGAGCGTGGTCGGGATCGAGCGGAACCTGGTCGGCGGGGAGTGCCCCTACTGGGGCTGCATCCCGAGCAAGATGATGATCCGGGCGGCGAACGCGATCGCCGAGGCCCGCCGGGTCGACGGGCTGGCCGGCACCGCGCAGGTGCGCCCCGACTGGGCACCGGTGGCGAAGCGGATCCGCGAGGAGGCCACCGACAACTGGAACGACCGGGCCGCGGTGCAGCGGTTCACCGGCAAGGGCGGGCGCTTCGTCCGCGGCAGCGGCCGACTCGACGGGCCGGGCCGGGTCCGCGTCGGCGACCAGGTCTTCCAGGCCCGGCACGGCATCGTGCTGGGCACCGGCACCAAGGCCTCGGTGCCGCCGATCGAAGGGCTGGCGGAGACCCCGTACTGGACCAACCGGGCGGCCATCGAGGTCGCGGAGCTACCGGAGTCGCTGCTGGTGCTGGGCGGCGGAGCGATCGGGCTGGAGTTGGCCCAGGTGTTCGCCCGCTTCGGCGTACGGGTCACCGTGGTGGAAGCCTCGGGTCGGGTGCTCGCCGTCGAGGAGCCGGAGGCGTCCGAGGTGGCCGCCACCGCGTTGCGGGCCGACGGAGTGGAGATCCGTACCGAGGTCAAGGCGGCCCGGGTCGAGCACGGTCCGGCCGGCTTCACGCTGCACGGCGCGGGCGGTGAGCGGTTCACCGCCGAGCGGTTGCTGGTGGCGACCGGGCGCCGGGCCCACCTGGACGAGTTGGGGCTGGACACGATCGGTGTCGACGCCGGCCGGCGCTACCTGCCGGTCGACGACCGGCTGCACGTCACCGACGGGGTCTGGGCGGTCGGTGACGTGACCGGTGAGGGTGCCTTCACCCACGTCGCCATGTACCAGGCGGGCATCGTCGTCGCCGACCTGCTGGACCATGTCCGGCGGGCCGACACCGGTGCGGACCCCAGCGGCACGGCCAGCGTGGTGGGCGGCGCGGTCGGCGCGGCCAGTTCGTTGGCGGCCACCGGGTCGAGCGGCTCGGCCGGGTCGGTGCCCCGCGCTGACTACCGGGCACTGCCCCGGGTCACCTTCACCGACCCGGAGATCGGTGCGGTCGGCCTGACCGAACGGCAGGCCCGGGAGCGCGGCATCAACGTGCAGGTCGGCTTCACCAAGCTCTCGTCGTCCACCCGGGGTTGGATCCACAAGACCGACGACGGCGGCTTCATCAAGCTGGTCGCCGACGCCGACCAGGGAGTGCTGATCGGTGCCACCTCGGCCGGTCCGGTCGGCGGCGAGGTGCTCTCCGGGCTGGCGGTCGCGGTGCACGCGGCGGTCCCGCTGGCCCAGCTCCGGCACATGATCTACGCGTACCCGACCTTCCACCGCGCCATCTCGGAGGCGCTACGCAACCTCGGATCCTGACCCAGCGGATTCGGGGCGGGCGGCGAAGCGGATGGGGGCGGAGGTGGCGTCGGTGGCCAGCGAGTGCAGGCCGTAGGTCAGCTCGGTGGCCAGGGCCTCGGGTTCGGGTCGGGCGGCGGTGGCCAGCACGGCGGCGCGGTCGTTGCGCAGGCAGTGCTGCGGATGGCGGGCGATCTCGGCGGCCAGCTGCTCGGCCGCCGCCCGGGACTCACCCGGGCCGACCAGCCGGTTCACCAACCCCATCGCGTACGCCTCCTCGGCCGGCACCGGCCGTCCGGTGAGGATCAGGTCCATCGCCCGGCTCTCGCCGATCAGCCGGGGCAGTCGGACCGTACCGCCGTCGATCAACGGCACTCCCCACCGCCGGCAGAAGACCCCGAGCACCGCGTCGGACTCGGCGACCCGCAGGTCGCACCAGAGCGCCAACTCCAGCCCGCCGGCCACCGCGTAGCCGGAGATCGCGGCGATCACCGGCTTGCCGAGCACCATCCGGGTCGGACCCATCGGACCGTCGCCGTCCAGCTCGACCCGGTTGCCGCTCGGCGTGCCCATCGCCTTCAGGTCGGCGCCCGCGCAGAACGTGCCGCCGGCTCCCCAGAGCACGGCCACCGCAGCCTCCGGGTCGGCGTCGAAGGCCCGGAACGCGTCGGCCAGGGCTCGGGCGGTCGGCCCGTCCACCGCGTTGCGTACCGCCGGCCGCTCCAGGATCACCGTGGTCACCGGCCCGTTCCGCTCCACCCGTACCGCCATCTGCCCAGCATCGCGTCGGAGCGGACGGTACGCCAGCGCCTCGACCAGTGGGATCCACTGCGTCCGGTGGCCGGAGTTGTGGGCCGGCCCAGGCGGATTGCGGCCCAGGCTGCCCGAACGGGCCGCCGACGACCGGTTTGCGGTCGCGAAAGGCGGGAAGTCGGTAACCGTGCGAGCGTTGTTGACGAAGATCGAGCAAGCTTCCGGCCTGGACCGGTTCGGTGACCGGTTGCAGAGTGTGGTGCAGGGCGTGCTTCGCCCGCAGCGGGTCCGGGACCTGCTGCACGGGGTCTGGCTCGGGCATCCGCTGCACCCGGCGATGGTGCAGGTCCCGGTCGGTTCCTGGGTCAGCGCGGCGGTGCTGGACCTGATGCCCGGCCAGCGTCGCGCGGCCACCACGCTCACCGCGGTCGGCACGCTGAGCGCGCTGCCGGCGGCCGTCGCCGGGCTCAACGACTGGGCGGCGCTGGCCCGGGACCAACGCCGCGTCGGGCTGGTGCACGCCGCGTCGAACACCGTCGCGCTGGCGTTGTACGGCGGCTCGCTGGCCGCGAGGCTCTCCGGCCGGCACAACCTCGGGCGTACGCTCGGCTGGCTCGGGCTGAGCGCGGCAAGCGCGGGGGCGTACGTCGGTGGGCACCTCGCGTACAAGCAGGGCGCCCAGGTGAACGTGAGCGTCTCCGACCTGCACCTGATCAGCGACGGCTGGCACTCGATCGCCGAGTTGACCGAGCTGCCGCAGCGGGAACTTGTCACGCGTGAGGTGGACGACGTGTCGCTGATCGTCTACCGGCACGGCGACGACGTCACAGTGATGCTCGAACGCTGCCCGCACCAGAGCGGCCCGCTCGGCGAGGGCGAGGTACGCGAGATCGACGGACACACCTGCGTGGTCTGTCCCTGGCACGGCAGCACGTTCCGCCTCAACGGCGGCGAGGTGGTGCACGGGCCGTCCCCGAACGACCAGCAGGTCCTGCCCACCCGGATCGTCAACGGCGTACTCGAAACCCGCCTGCCCTGAGCCCGACCGGCCCGGTGCGGTCGGTCAGTCCTTGCGGTGGCGACCCGCCGGCAGCTCCGATGGCGGACTGACAGTCACCCGGTGCCCGGTGGCGGCGCGTGCCACCGCGACCCGGCGACGCATGCCCAGCACCGCGCCGATCTGTGCCCCGATGATGCTCGCCACGGCGAGGACCGCGGAGACGGCCAACGGCCGGTTCACCCGGTCGGGCTCGCTGGCGCTGGCCGCACCCACCGTCACCACCGGCGGGTGGCCGCCCGCGCCGCGCGGCGACGCGTCCTCCCCGCCTCCCTGCGGTGCCGGTGCCACCGGCGTGAGGGAGCGGGTCCCGCCCGGCTGCTCCACGGTGCCGCCAGGCTTCTCCGCCGTGCCGTCGGGCTTGGACGGGGAGGGTTTGCGCTCCTCGGCCTTCTCCGGTACGGCCGGCCCGGGGGAGGGCGGCGTGGCCCGGACGACCAGGCGACCGGTGGCGTGCGCCCGCGAACCCTGGTCCTGCGCCTCGGTCGGCAGCTTGATGAGCTGGCCGGGGCGGATCCGGTCCGGGTCCCGCAGCCGGTTGAGCGCGGCCAGCCGCCGATAGTCGTCGAAGTCATCGAGGTACCGCTCGGCGACCTTGCCGAGGTAGTCACCCTTGGCCACCCGGTAGACCGAAGCCTGCGACGCCGCCGGAACCCCGTCCCGGGCCGCCGTCATCGCCGGGCCCGCCGCCGCTGCGGGGGCGGCCATCGCGGGCGCGACAGCGGCCGGTGCGGCGGCGTACGTGGCGGGCGAGTACGTGCCGGCGGCGTACGCCGAGGTGGCGGCGGTGGCGGCCGGGCTGGTCACCAGGATCAACGCCACCGACCCGACAAGTGCCGCAGCGGCCCGCTGCTGCCGGCCCATTCCGGGCAGCCGGGGTGCCGGCCGACGCAGGGCCTGCGCACCCACCTCCACGAGCACGGAGAAGGCGAACGTGGCCCAGCCGAACCACCCGACCAGCGCCAACGCCCGCAGGAAGAGCTGCCCGTCGTCGCGGCTGGTCAACGTGGTCCCGATCTCCGCCAGCGTGGGTACATGGTCGGGTAACGGGTTGCCGGCGAACGCCAGCAGCGCGATCGGCCCGCCGGCCAGCAGTCCGACCAGCACGATGAGCGCACCGAAGCCGGTAAGCACCCGACCGGTTCGCCGTACCGCGGTGCCACCCGATGCAGCCATGGCTACCTTCCTTCCCTAGGGTGCCCCGGTCAGCGCCCGTGCGGTCGCCTCGCCGGAAACGGTGACGGTGTTGGTGAAGCCGAAGAGGCCGAGCACGGCCCGCTGGTAGGTGATGGTGACGCGTACCTGGATCAGGGTTTCGCCGTCGACCACCGGAAAGTTGACGCTGTGGCCAGTGGCCCCGGCGGCGGAGAGGTACCGCGCGACGGCCCGGCGGGCCTGGGGCTGGTTGATCCGCTTCGGCCCACCCTCGATCGCGGTGGCCCGGTCGATGGCCTGGCCACCCGTGCGGGCCGCCTCGGCGGCCAGGTTCTCGGCCCGTTGCAGGGTACGGAGCTGACCCGCGCCGTCGAACGCCATGCCGATGATGGCGAGCACCCCGAACAGGGCGACGGCGAGGAAGACGCTCACCCGCCCGGCCTCGCCCCGAGCCGGGCTCATCCCCGACTCCGGTAGCGGTCCAGTGGCGAGGTGAACGACACGGTGATCCGGTTACCGGCCGGCATCTTCGTCAGGGCGGGAAGCTTGATGTCCTGGTAGGAGACCGTGCAGGCGATCTCGACGGTGACCGAGGCGTCCTGCCCGACCTCGCTGCGGAAGGCCGCGTCGAAGCTGGTGGACCGGCCGCCGACCGTGCCCCGGAAGGTCACCCGGGGGGTGCCGGTGCAGGAGATTCCCCGCCAGTCGAGCTGCCGGCGGGCCGCGTCCCGCGCCTCCTGGCGGGCGGTGGTGGCGTCCCGGGAGATCGACGCCGCCCGGGCGGCGTCGTGCGCGGCGGCCTCGAGCGCCTCACTGGCCACGGCGGTACGCCCGGCGACGCCGGCCAGCACCATCAACGCGACGAAGGCGGGTGCCAGGACGGCGACCTCGATCGAGACCGAGCCCCGGCTCACGGTGCCGTCCACCGCTCCACCGTCCCGTGTGCGCTCTGCCGGACCGAGAACTTCACCCCGGGTACGACCGACAGGGACCGACCGGTGACCGTGCAGGTCACGTCGGTGTCGGTGCGGACGCAACTCGGCCCCGGCTCCTCCCAGTCCACCAGCCAGTCGCCCGCCTGGTTCAGGAACTTCGTCGCCCGTGCCGCACCGGCACCCTCGGGGGCCTGGTGCAGCCGCTGCGCGTTGACTCCGCTCTGCGCCGCGTTGAGCGCGGTCGAGCGGGCCACGAAGACCGCGGCGACCTGGATCGAGGCGAAGAGCATCAGCAGGATCGCCGGCAGCGCCACCGCCAACTCCACCGGATTGCCACCCCGCTCGGGGTCGCCGGGTAGCCGGCGGTGCCGGATGGCCGTGACCATCCGGCACCGGCCGGTGGGGAGGGCAGCACGCACAGGTCACTTCGGTTCTTGATGCTTCGGGATGTTGTCCATCCAGTCGTTTGCGGCGGCGAGGGCGGCACCGGTCACCGCCATCGCCACGGCCACCAGGCCAAAGATGATCACTGCGGTCGGCACCGGACTGTCGCCGCGATCGCCGCGCAGCTCGGCCAGCCGCGCGCGTAGCGCGACGTGCAGGTAGGTGAAGACGGACATCGGGGTGCTCCTTCGTTCGGGAGGGGAGGGAAGGGGAAGTCAGAGGCGGGCCAGGAACGGATAGATGGCGAAGCCGAGCAGGACGAAGACCAGCAGCGCGCCGGGAATGTCGAGGCGGCTGGTCACCCCCTCGGCGCGGGCCAGGTTGTCGGTGCGGATCTGGTCGCGCAGCGAGTCGGCCCGGCTGCGCAGGGTCTCGTGCACCTGCGCGCCCTCCCGACCCGAGGAGCGCATGATCGCGCCGACGTCACCCAGTTCCGGGATGCCGATCCGGTCGGCGAGATCACGCAGCTCGTCCCAGGGCGAGTGCATCTGCATCTGGGCGATGCGCAGCGCCTCGGAGATCCGGTCGAAGACCCAGCCCTCGCAGATCGACGCCGCCCGTTCCAGCGACTGCACCGGGCCGTGCGCGGCGGAGAGTTGCAGCGCGACCAGGTCCAGATAGGTGCAGACCGCCTGCCGGAACTCGTCCCGGGCGACCTCGGCGCGAGTGATCACCGACCGGTGCGCGATAAGCGCGCAGAGCAGCGCCAGACCGATACTGCCCAGCACCGGTACGGCCACCGGCAGCGCGAAGCCGACGGCGAACAGCGTGCCGCTGACCAGAGCCGGCCCGGCCAGCCCGATCAGGGCGGAGAGCAGCAGGGAGAGGGCGTACTGCTCGGGCGTGCGGCCGAGCAGGGCCAGTTGCCGGTGCGGCGGGCGCAGCCAGCGGGCCAACCCGGTGAGCCATTCCAACCGGCGGTCGGCGGGGTCGAGTCGGGCACCGGCCGGCTGGTGCAGCCGGCGCAACGCCGGACCGAGGGCGGGGCTCGCCGGCACCAGTTCGCGGACCACCAGGAAGATGCCCAGCCCGATCGCGGCACCGCCGGTGACGGCGACGGTCAGCAGCCAGTTCACGCCACCACCTCCGCCGGATCGGGGGCCGGCAGGAAGCGGGCCGGCCGGGGCGGCTGGCTCATCGAGCGGACCCAGGCCAGCAGGCCGACGAAGGCGGCACCGAGCACCGCCATCACGACCTGGCCGAACGGCGTGCCGTAGGGCTCGACGTACTCGGTGTTCAGCAGCCCGTACGCGATGGTGGCCAGGGTCATCCCGGTGAGGAAGCGGACCGCGAAGCGCGGCTGGGTGCGCTTGGCCTCGACCTCCCGCCGGGTGGCCACCTCGGCTGCCGCAGCCGCCGCGATCGAGCCGAGCACGTCACCGAGCCGCTCGCCCCGGTCGGTCAGGTGCAGGATGAGCGCCGCGACCACCTGGTCGCAGACCGGGTCGCCGATCTCGTCGGCGAAGGCCAGCAGGGCGGACCGGGCCAGCCAGCCGGCCTGGAGCCGGGCGGCGAGCAGCCGTACCTCCTCCTGGATCTCCTCCGGGGCGGTGGGCACCGTGCCGATGATCGCCTGCTGGAGACCCTGCCCGGTGGCGGAGACATCCTTTAGCCGGCGGGTCCACTCGCCGACCGCCTCGATCCGCGCGATGGCCCGCTGCTCGGCCCGGCCCACGGAGAAGAGCCACGGCGTGCCGGGCACCGCCACCGCGACCAGCAGGCCGACCACCGGCAGGCCGGTCAGCAGGAAGGCCAGCGCCCCGGCGATCAACGCCGCCACCAGCAGGGTCTGGTGTGCCCGCCGCTCGCGCAGGGTGGTGCCGGAGCCCCGCCAGAGCCGCTCGATCCCCGGCCCCGCGCCGGGTGCCCGACCGGGCGGGCGGCGGGTGCCGACGAGCGCGACGACGGCCAGCACCAGCCCGGTCACGCAGGCCGCGCCGGAGACCATCGCGATAAGTTCGATGTCGTTGCGCACGGCTCACCGCCGCCCGAGGCGGGTCTGCTTGGGCCGGCGCCAGGCACCCTGGCCGGCCTCGATCCAGCGGCTCAGCAACCGCGCGTCGTAGCCCACCCGCAGCAACTGGTCCCGGATCCGCTCGGGCAGGTGTCGCGGCACCGCCCGACCGTCCGGCCCCGGCCCGAACACCTGCGTGGTGGTGATCCGGCTGCCCTCGCTGACCCCGAGCACCTCCTCGACGTGCGAGACGTACCGGTGCTTTCGGCCGCCGATCCCGGTCTCGTCCTCGACCGTGACGTAGACGATCAGGTCGAGCGCGTTACCGGCCATCCGGCGGGCCTGGTCGACAGTCATCTCCCGGCCGTGCGCCAACGCCAGCTCGATGATCCGTTCGCTCACCCCGCCCGGGGTACGCGCGTGGATCGTGCACATCGAACCCCGGCTGGTGGTCATCGCCTGGAGCATCGGCACGATCTCCCGGGACCGCACCTCGCCGACGATGATCCGCAGTACGCCCATCCGCAGCGAGACCGGGATCAGGTCGGCGATGCTCACCTCGCCGGCCGGTCGACCGTCCGGCCCGCGTTCGCCGTGCCCCTCCCGGGCCTCGAAGCTCATCACCGCGCGGTGCCGATCGGTACGCCGGGCCGGCAGCAGCTCGCGGCTCTCCTCAAGCAGCACGTACGGCTCGTCCGGCGGGATCTCGCTCATCAGCGCCCGGATCACAGTGGTCTTACCGGCCCCGGCCAGCCCGGCGACCATGATGTTCAGCCCGGCCCGCAGCGAGGCGCGGAGGAAGTCGCGCAGCAGCGGGTCGATCATCTCGTCCAGGTCGCCCCGGGCACCGGCCAGGTCGTCAAGGGTCACGTCGAGGGTGTTGTGCTTGCGGATCACCGCGTACGGGCGGTGGCTGACCAGGAAGACCGCCGCGAGCCGGCTGCCGTCCGGCAGTTGCAGGTCGAGGGTGGGCTTCGAGGTGGAGAGCGAGCGCTCGGTCGCGCCGGACCGGCGGGCCGCCGCCTGAAGGATCTCGACAAGCTCCTCGTCGCTGTCGCTGATCGGCTCGGCCCACTCCACGCCGCCGCCGTGCCGGGTGATGCGTACCTGATCGCAGCCGAGGATGTGCACCTCCTCGATCGTGTCGTCGACGAGCAGGGTCTGGAGCCGGCCGAGCCCGGCCAGCTCGGCGGTGACCTGGTCGAGCAGCAGCCGCTCCTCACCGGCGGGCATCGGGGTGCCGGCGCGACGCACCGAGTCGGCGTACTCGGCGACCAGCTCCACCGCGAGCCGGGCCCGCTCGGTGTCCTCCTCGTCGATGCTGAACTCCCGGCCGCGCTGCCACCGGGTGAGTCGCTCGGTGAGCTCCCGCCGCAGTTCGCGGACCAGCTGGAAGTCGGCCCGGGGTCGGGGTGGCGGCTCGGGTGGCGCGGCCACCACGGGTACCGGGACCGGGTGCTGCGCCCGGCCGTTGGCCGGGGGAAGTGGCGGCGCGATGGAGGTGGCGCCCGGCGGGTGCCGCCGGGGATCCGAGGAGACCGGTTCAAACCGCATCCGGCACCCCCTGGGCGACCGGCCACGCCAGCCGGGCCCGTCGCCGCTCCAGCAGGGCGCCGACCGGCACCTCCAACCCCCGGGCCGCGCGCAGCAACGGCCGTCCGGACCGGACGGTGCCGCCCAGGGTCAACACCTCGGCGGTACGCGGATCGTGCGGCAGCCGGCCGATCACCGGCACGCCGAGGGCCTTGCTGATCTCACCCTTGCCGTGGCCGCCGCCGACCAGCAGCAGCCGCAGCGTGCCCGGCTGCACCCGGTGCTCGGCGAAGTCCCGCGCGATGGTGCGGATCGTGGCCCGGGCGGCGGAGAGGTCGGGCAACTGGGCCCGGGCCACCAGCAGCACCACCGACGCGGCGCGCAGCAGCGGCCACGGCGGACCGACCACCGACAGCCGGCCACAGTCGACAAGCACGTCGTACGGCGGGTCGCCCTCCTCCAGCCCGGTGAAGAAGTCGGCGAAGCGCTGCCAGAGCGGGATGACGCTGCCGGCCTGCGCCGGGTCGACGACCCCGGGCAGCAGCAGCCGGTCGCGGTGCGGCGCGTCCAGGTCGACCAGCTGCGACCAGAAGGTCCTCTCCAGGCTGCCGTCGCGCAGCTCGCCGACGGCCAGTTCGCCGATGCCGCGCGGGCCGTCCAGCGCACCGCCGAGGTAGCCGGCGAGCACCGAGCCGCCGGCCGGGTCACACTCGGCGAGAACCAGCCGCCGGTGCCAGCTCAACGTGCAGGCCAGCGCGGTGGTGGTCACCCCCGGCGAGCCCTTGGCCGAGACCAGCGCGACGATCGCCATGGTCAGGCTGCCCTGGTCAGTACGAGCGCGATCCGGTCCTGCGCGGCCAGCGCCACCACGGCCGGTACGTCCCGTACGGCGAGGGCCAGGTAGACCACCACCTCGTCGCGGCCGTCGGTGCTGCTGGAGTCGATGACGGTCCCGGTGAACCGGGTGGCACCGGCGGACGAGCCGCTGCCGCGCTCCTCGCTCGGGGTGCTGACCAGCAGCACCTCGTCGCCGGGGCGGAGCTTCGGGGCGGGCACCTGGGCGGCCCGCAGGCCGAGCGCGAGTTGCTGCTGACCGGGGCCGAGCAGCGGTTCGTCGGTGAGCTGCGCCATGGTCAGCAACGTTCCCGGGGTGAGCGAGACGGCGGCGCGCAGGCCCACCACGTCGGCGAGGTTCCCGGCCGGCACCGGGTCGAGCCCCTGCCCGCCAGCCACCTGGACGGAGACCAGGTCGTCGGCGCTGAGTACGCCACCGACCTCGACCGCCCGGGCCACCGCCAGGTAGCTGCCGGTCGCCTGGACCGAGGTGACCGCGAACGCCGAGCCGAGCCCGCCGAGGGCGATAAGCAGCACGGCCAGGCCGAGCAGACCGGGCCGCACCCGACGCTGCCGCACCACCCGGGGTGGCGCGACCGGCGCGTCCACCGGAGGGGGGCCGTTACGGGTCGCCACGCTCATCGGGTCACCACCTGAAGCTCGTTGATCTGGATCTCGACCGGGCCGCTGGTGCGGGTGACGTCCGGAATCTGGCCCGTCACGCCGCTGCTGCTGCTCCACTCGACGGTCCAGTACGTGGTCGCCTGAACCCGGTACGTGTCGGCCTGCGGGTAGCCGCTGTCGTAGCCGCAGTCGGGGGAGGGGCGGCCGGCGTGCCGGCCGGTGGCGTCGTACGGGGTGCCGGGGCCGGTGCACTCGACCTCGTCGCCGTTTCCCATGTCCCAGACGACCCGCTCGACCCTGGCCTCGATGGTGACGGTCAGGCCCCGGTCCGACGCGGAGGCGCTCAGCGGGCCGAACCGGCTGGCACCTGGTTCGGCCCACATCCAGACCGGCAGGCCGACCAGACCGGGACCGATCCGCTTGCGCGGGGCGACCGATGCCCGGGGCGCGAGCAGGGTGATCGAGGCGAACGCCCGACGGGCCAGCTCCTCCGGGTCCGGCGGAGCGCCGAAGCCCGGTGGCGGCTCCTCCAGCAGCACGAGTTGCTCGTCACCGATTGCGTTGCCGTAGCAGGTACGCGTGTAGTACTGCCAGCCCTCGGGAGGTTCCTCCGGCGGCGAGTCGGCGATCTTGTAGTAGCAGCCGTCGCTGCTGTTGTACCAGCCCAGCAGCTCGTCGTAGCAGGGGACGGTCTGTCCCTGCCGCTGGCAGACGCCGCCGCCCCCACCGCCGTTACCGCCGCCGTTGTTGCCACCACCGCCGTTGTTGCCACCACCGGGCGTACCCGGGTCGTCGTCCCAGACGTCGCAGTTCGGTTGCGCGGGCGCGCAGCCGCCGCCGGGGCCGGCTGCGGTCGCCGGACTTCCCGGGCCGATCGCTATTCCCGGGCCGATCGCCAGCAGCAGGGCGAGAGCACCGCCGAGCAGGACCGTCCGGTCACCGGCCCGCCGCCAGCGGCCCGCACCATGCCGGCGGCCTGCGGTGGCGCGGAGGTCGGTGTGGCCGGTCCGCGTCGTGGCCCGGGTCAGCACGGCTGGTCCTGATGGGCCGCGCCGGCGCTGATCCGCCAGCGGCCATCGGGATGCCGGGTGGCGGTCGCGGTGGCCAGGTGCCGGGTACCTCGGGTGCCGGGGACCGTCTTGCGGTCCTGGACGTAGACCATCCGGTAGCCGGTCGCGTCCACGCAGTCCTGGATCTCCACGGTGGGGGGTTTCGTGTCCAGGTTCACCGAGACCACCGTGGGATCGGAGCGCAGCGTGCCGGCGCTGACGGCGCCGTGCTCGCGGGCCTGGCGCAGGCTGAACCGGACCCGGGTCAGCAGCGGGTCGGCGAGGAATTCGCCGAGTTCCGGATGCATCGGGTCGCTCTGCCGGCTCGCCGTACGGGACGCCGCCAGGTATCCGGCATAGGCCTGCAACGCCGCCTCTTCCGCCGCCCGCTCCTCGGCGGCCTGCTCGGCACCGGCGGGCCTGCCTCGTTCGGTCCCGGTGCCGGTGGTCACCTCCTGCGGGCCACCGCAGGCGGTGCCGGTGCCGACCGCGGCCACCGCGACCAGCCCGGCCGTCCAGCGGCTCAGCTGCCGTGCTCGCACCGTCGTGCCTCCTCGGTGCCGGCCCGGCGACCGCCGTCGCCGGCGTCTGTGCGCATGTGGCAGCGCTGCGGGAAGGGCCGCTGAAGGTCCTGTCCGACAGGCAGCCGCATTTACCCTTGCGGATCCCCTACAAATGCTCTGTCCTGGGTGGTCGTGGCCGATGGACGTGGGTTGCATCACATCCAAGGGGCGAGCATAAGCTGATGTCGGCCGATGCAACAGAGGCAATTCACCCGAACACTGTGAGTCACGAACGGTGGTGGTTCCGGATGGTTACCCACAGGTTGCCGACACCGCCCGGCGCCGGCCGGGCACCGGCCCGGCGCCACCGGAGGCCCGGCTCGGTCGGCCGGTGGACGGCTCGCCGACGGCCCGGTCGGGATGAGACGGGAAATGGCATCTCGCCCGATCCGTCCCCCCGAATCGGGCGGCGAAATTGGCGTCAATTGCTTTCTATGGGAATTCCATTCTGCGGTCCGAAATGTTTCGGACCGCCGCTGTCCGCCGCCGGCCGATCCGGGTCGGCACGTTCGGGTCGCCGCCCGAACCGAGCGGGCAAACTACGTTGCGTGGTCGCCCCCGCAGGATGTGCGGCATGAGCCTGCCGCCGGCCATCGCAGCGGTCGGCCACGAGAGCCCACCCGCCGGCCCGCCACCGGAACACGCCCGCCCCCGGCCACTCGCCATCCTGGCCTTCGCCCCACTGCTGCGGTACGCCATCGCCCGGTACGCCGTACCTCCGGGAAGCGCGCGCCGGAGCGGCTGTGCCGCCTGCGCCGCCCCGATCGGCCTGAATCGTCCCTGGCCGGCGCTCGGCCCCCGGGCGCGGTGCGGTGAATGCGGTGCCCGAGTGGGTGCCCCGCCGGCCACCGTCGAGCTGACAGTCGTCGCCGCCGTCGCGGTGCTGCTGCTGGCCCGACCGCCCGCCGGGGAACTGGTCGCCGTGGCCTGGTGGCTGGCCTTCGCGGTGCCGCTGACCTTCGTGGACCTCGCGGTGCACCGGCTACCCGACCGGCTCACCCTGCCGGCCGCCGCCGGCACCTGGCTGCTGCTCGGGCTGACCGCGCTGGCCGGTGCCGGAGCCACACCGTGGCTGCGCGCCACCGTCGCCGCGCTCGGGCTGGCGCTCTTCTTCGCCACCACCACACTGCTGCTCGGCGCGCGGGGCTTCGGCATCGGCGACGCCAAGCTCGCCCTCGGCGCGGGCGCGCTGCTCGGCTGGTACGGCTGGACCGTCCCGCTGCTCGGGCTGCTGCTCGCGCTGACGCTCTCCGGCCTGGTCGCCGCAGGGCTGCTGGTCACCCGCCGGGCTGCCTGGTCCAGTCACCTGCCGTTCGGGCCGTACCTGGTGCTCGGCACCCTCGGCACCCTCCTGCTGGTCTGGTGAGCCGTCACTCCGCCGGGTGTGCCGGGTGGGCCGGCGGGGAAAAGGGTCTCCGGCGGGCTGGTGGAATCCCCTGGAGGCGCTGTGCACGGTACCCCCGATCGGCCGTCACCGGATGAGCGCTGGCGGATCCGGCGTACGGCCGACGACCTGGACCGGCTCGGCGAGACCGAGTCGATCTTCGCGTTGAGCAATGGCTGGCTGGGCTGGCGCGGCACCCTCGACGAGGGCCGGCCGTACGGCATGCCGGGCAGCTACCTCAACGGGTTCCACGAACGGCGGGAGCTGAACTACCCCGAGGAGGGGTACGCCTTCCCGCAGTTCAGTGACACCGTGATCAGCCCGCCGAACGCCACCCTCGTCCGGCTCTGGGTCGGCGGCGAGCCGCTGGACCTGCGGACCGGCACGGTGCGCAGCCACGAGCAGGTGCTCGACCTGCGGGCCGGCGTGGTCGAACGGTGCACCGAGTGGATCTCGCCGGCCGGGCACGGGGTGCGGGTACGCAGCACCCGCCTGGTGTCGCTGCCCCGCCGCCGGGTGGCCGCCGTCGACTGGACGGTGGAGCCCCTGGACGGCCCGGTCGAGCTGCGGATCTGCGCCGACCTGCTGGCCAACGAACGGATCCCGGAACGCGACGATCCCCGGGCCGCCTCGGTGATCAGCGAACCGCTGACCGCCGAGCGGCACCACGCCGACGGCCTCGACGGGGTGCTGGTGCACCACACCGAACACAGTGGACAGCAGGTCGGCGTCGCGGTGGCGCACCGCCCGTCCGCGCCGGAGCACTTCACCGCCACCGTCGACGCCACGCCGGACCGGATCCGGCTCACCCTCAGCGGCGAACTCGGGGCGGGCGAGCAGGTCCGGCTCACCAAGTTCGCCGCGTACGAGTGGACGCCTGTCGACGCGGTCTCCCCGGCGGAACTGGCCGACGAGGTGCTGACCGAGGCCCGGGCCGCCCGGCGGGAGGGGTTCGCCGCCCTGCTCGCCGCGCAGCGCGCCGCCCTCGACGCCGCCTGGCATACCGCCGACGTGGTGCTCGACGGCGACGAGGAGTTGCAGCGCGCCACCCGGTTCGCACTGTTCCACCTGATCCAGGCGGGCCGGTCGGACGGCGACCGGACCATCCCCGCCAAGGGGCTTACCGGCAACGGCTACGACGGGCACGTGCTCTGGGACACCGAGGGATACGTGCTGCCGGTGCTTACGTACCTCGCTCCCGGGGTGGCCCGGTCGGCGTTGGCCTGGCGGCACGCGCACCTGGCACAGGCGATCGATCGGGCGGCGGAACTGCGGCTGGCCGGGGCGAGCTTCCCGTGGCGGACCATCGGCGGCGAGGAGTGCTCCGGCTACTGGCCGGCGAGCACCGCCGGCCTGCACGTGAACGCCGACATCGCCGACGCGGTGCTGCGCTACGTCACGGCCACCGGCGACGACGAATTCCTCGCCGGCCCCGGGCTGGAGCTGCTGGTGCAGACCGCCCGGTTGTGGCACCGCTTCGGGCACTTCACCGACGACGGCGCCTTCCACATCTTCGGCGTCACCGGCCCCGACGAGTACGCGGCACTGGTCAACGACAACCTCTTCACAAACCTGATGGCCCGCCGGAACCTGTACGGCGCCGCCGACGCCGTGCGACGGCACCCGGAGGCGGCGGCTCGGCTGGACGTCGACCCGACCGAGGTGGCCGGCTGGCGGGCTGCGGCGGACGCGATGACCATGCCGTACGACCCGAAGCGCGAGGTGCACCAGCAGGCCGCCGGCTTCACCGACCAGCCGGAGTGGGACTTCGCGAACACCGGCGAGGACGAGTACCCGCTGCTGCTGCACTTCCCCTACCTGGAGCTGTACCGCCACCAGGTGGTCAAGCAGGCGGACCTGGTGTTGGCCATGCTGCGCTGCCCGAACGAGTTCACCGAGGCGGAGAAGGCGGCCAACTTCGCCTACTACGAGGCGCGTACCGTCCGGGACTCCTCGCTGTCGGCCGGGCCGCAGGCGGTGCTCGCCGCCGAACTGGGCCACCTTGACCTGGCGTACGACCTGTTCGCCGAGTCGGTCATGCAGGATCTGGCGGATCTCGGCGACAAGACCGGCGACGGGTTGCACCTGGCTGCCCTGGCCGGGGCGTGGCTGGCGCTGGTGCAGGGCTTCGGCGGGTTGCGGGATGACCGGGAGCTGCTGTCGTTCGACCCCCGGCTGCCCGACCGGATCGACCGGCTGGCGTTCAGCCTCTGCTGGCACGGCCAGCGGCTGCTGATCACCCTGACCGCCGACGAGGCCCGCTACGAGCTGCCCGACGCCGACCCGGGCACCACCCTCGATCTGTGGCACCACGGTGAGCGGCTGCGGGTGACCGCCGGTGAGCCGCTCACCCGCCCGATGCCTCCGGTACCCGACTGGGGCCCCGCTCCCCAAGGGCCTAGGAGCTAAGGAAGGGCCCCCTGTTAACGCCTGCGGTAGAGGAAGGGCCCCCTATTAACAGTTCGGCCGCCGGTGCCAGTGCCGGCTAGGGTGCGCGGATGCCCGCCGAACTGGAACGGCTCGCCGCCGAGCATGCCGACGCCCTGCTCGCGTTCGAGCTGGAGAACCGCGAGTGGTTCGCGCGTACGGTGCCGGACCGGGGCGACGACTACTTCGCCCGGTTCGCCGACCGGCACGATGCGCTCCTCGCCGAGCAGGCCACCGGCCGCTGTCACTTCCACGTCCTGGTCGAGGGCGCAGTGGTGCTGGGGCGGTTCAACCTGGTCGACGTCGCGGACGGCGAGGCCGAGCTGGGTTACCGGGTGGCGCGGCGAGCCGCCGGGCGTGGGGTGGCCACCGACGGCGTGCGGCGGGTCGTCACGCTCGCCCGGCAGGAGTACGGGCTGCGCCGGCTGACCGCCCGCACCACGCTTGACAATCCAGCCTCGCTGGCGGTGCTCCGGCGTACCGACTTCACCCCGGTCGGCGCGGTGTCGGTCGACGGGCGTCCCGGGCTGCGGCACGTGCTCGCGCTGGTCGCCGAGGATTGACGCACCGCAGTCAGGCGGTGGTGGTCGTGCGGACCGGGGGAACGGTCACCGGCGGCAGCGCCTGCTGCCGTACGCCCCGGATGATCAGGTAACCGAGGATCCAGAACTCGCCAACGGTGGCGGGGACCACGAGGAGATCCGCGACGGCTCCCGCGCCGGGGGCGAGGTACGCCACGAAGGTGTGGAGCAAATAGCCGGCGCCACCGACCATGAGGATCCAGCCGAGGATCCGGGGCAGCCATCCCGACCGGAGTACGCACCAGCCCATCGGCACGAGCCAGAGCCCGAAGAAGAGTCCGCCGACGGTCCAGAGATTGCCGCTGACCAGGTACAGCAGCTGGACGGTGTCGGCGGCGTCACCGACCGGCGTGCTCGCCACCTCGGTCGCGGTGGCAAGCAGCGCGGCGCTGCCCAGGATCGCGATGGCGTTGACCATGCCGAAGGCCGCGATGCTGCCGGCGGCGGTGCCGTCGACGGTACGGAACAGCCGGTAGAACCACACGGCGGTGCCCGCCTGCGTCAGTACGACGAGCAGTTCGAGGACGATCGCGATGCGGGCCAGGGACTCGTGTTCGACGAGGTTGGCGAGGGTCGCGTCGGTGTTGCCGGCCACGAAGAGCTGTGGCCGGGTGATCAGGAAGCCGAGCGCGCCGCTGATGGCGAGGCTGAGGTAGAACAACCCGGTCACCCGGGCGGTACGGGTCAGGGGGTGCATGGTGGGCTCCTCGGGTTGCGGGTCGGGGCCGGCCGGCTCCGCCGCGAGGACGGAACCTTACGCCGTAAGGCAACCATACGACGTAAGGTAAATGAAGAGGGGGAGGTCGATGGGGGCGAGAAAACCTCGGGAGCCGCTGAGTCGCGAGCGCGCCCTGGCGGCGGCGATCGCGCTTGTGGACGCGGAGGGGTTGCCGGCGCTGACGATGCGCCGGCTCGCCGCCGGGCTCGGCGTCGAGGCGATGTCGCTCTACTACCACCTGCCCGGCAAGGAGGGCCTGCTCGACGGCCTGATCGAGGCAGTCATCAGCGAGATCGAGGTGGCCGCCGGCCAGGCCGACGCGACGGCGGCCGGCAGCGACTGGCGTACCCGATTGCGGAGCCGCTTCCTCGCCGCACGAGCGGTGATGCTGCGGCACCCGTGGGCGCCTGCCCTGCTCAGTGCCCGTCCGAACATCCCCGCCGGGGTCTACACCTACTACGACCGGATCATCGCCACGCTGCTCGACGGCGGCTTCTCCTACCGCATCGCGCACCGGGCGGTGCACGCCTTCGGCAGCCTCGCGCTCGGCTTCGCCCAGGAGGTCTTCCGCCCGGCCGCAACGGGTGGCGCGACCGACGTGGCGGTCGCCGAGGCGGAGTTGGCCGCAATGGCCGAGGCGCTGCCGCACCTGACCGCCATGGTCGCCGCCGAGGCCCACGACGCGGCGGACCCCACGCTCGGCTGGTGCGACAGTCAGGTCGAGTTCGAGTTCACTCTCGACCTGCTCTTCGACGGCCTGGAACGGGCTCGCGATTGACGCCGCCGAATTGGCGTGGCCGGCCTGTCAAGGGCATTGTCTTGAGATTGGCGAAAACCATGGCCACCGAGGTGAAGTCCGGAGAGCATTGACGTTCGGCTAGCCTGTTCCGGTGTCGACCGCGATCGTCTTCGAGACCCACTCCTGGAGCGAGGACAATGAACGCGGCGTCGCGACCGGCTGGTCGCCCGGCCGATTGTCCGAGCGAGGGCGGAAGTTGGCGGCGCAGCTCGGCGAGCGACGTCGTGGTGACGGCATTGACGCCGTCTTCACCTCCGACCTGCGTCGTTCGGTCGAGACGGCGGAACTCGCCTTCGCCGGCACCGGGACCCCCATCCTGCACGACTGGCGGCTGCGGGAGTGCGACTACGGCGCCCTGACCGGTATCCCCGCCATCGAGTTGCACCAGGGCCGGAAACGCTATCTCGACCAGCCCTATCCCGGTGGCGAGAGTTGGCGGCAGGCCGTACACCGGGCCGCGCGCTTTCTCGTCGACCTACCGATCCGATGGGACGGCTGCCGGGTCCTGGTCATCGGTCATGTGGCCACCCGCTGGGCCATGGACCACTTTCTCGACGGCGTACCCGTCGAGGAACTCATGGCCGCTGACTTCGGGTGGCGCGAGGGATGGGAATACGAACTCACGGCCCTGCCGGAAGTGCGGACCGCAGCGCCGTGACGCAGGCGTGCACCGCGGGATGGTCGCCCGCGCCGCGCCGGTAGGCGATCCGGGTACGGCGGCGGATGGTGAGCGGTGCGAGGCGGACCCCGGCGGGCGGCTGCCCGACGGCGAGCCGGGGCACCAACCCGACGCCCTGACCGGCAGCGACCAGGGCGAGCATCGCGGTGAAGTCGTCCGCGTGGTGGCGCACGGTCGGGCGGAAGCCGGCCAGTTCGTGACCATCAGGTCCAGCGCGGGATGGTCGCGGGCCAGCGTGACCAGGGCGGGCAGCAGCACGGTACGCACGGCACTGGGGAACGCGCCGATGCGTACCGTGCCGGAGAGCCCGCCCCGCGCGGCGGCCAGGGTGGCGTCGGCGGCCTCCAGCGCGGCGAGCACCACCTCGGTGTGCCGGACCAGCGCCTCCCCGGTGGGGGTGAGGGCGACCCGCCGGGCGCAGGCTGAAGGCATGACACCGACCGGGCTCTACGTACCCCTGATCACGCCCTTCGACGAGCGGGGTGCGGTCGCCCTCGACGCGTTGACCGGGCTCGCCCATGAGACCCTCGCCGCCGGTGCCGCCGGCCTGGTCGTCCTGGGCACCACAGGCGAACCGCACGCGCTCGCCGACGACGAGCGGCGCGGGGGGGGTCGACGCGGTCGTCGCAGCGTGCCGGGAGCACCAGGCGGGCCTGCTGGTCGGCGCGCACACCGGGGCCGAGCTGCGCGCTCTCGCCGAATGGCCCGAGGTCACGGCGGCGCTCTGCCTGGTGCCGCCGTTCCTGCGGCCCGGCGAGGAGGCGGTGCTCGCCCACTACGCCCGGCTGGCCGAGACGTCCCCGGTGCCGCTTGTCGCCTACCACGTTCCGTACCGCACCGGGCAGCAGCTCTCCGCCGATCTGCTGCGCCGGCTCGCCCGGCTGCCCAGGGTGGTGGGGATCAAGCACGCGGTCGGTGGCATCGACGCGGACACCCTCGCGCTCCTCGCCGACGTACCGCCCGACTGGCGGCGCACTGCGACGATGCCACCATGACGTCGACGGTCAGCGATCCCCCGACGAAAGCACCCCTGCGGCACCGATGGCTGCCGCTGCTCGCGGTCGCGTTCGGCGCCCCGGTCTGCGCCGAATTCCTTCAGGGCTACCTGCCGTCGACCGGCGACCTACCCATGCTGCTGGCGTCGCTGCTCATCTTCGCGCCGCTCTACGGCGGTGCCGCGTTGCTCATCCGGGAAGTCGCGGTCCGGCGTCGGCTGGGCTGGACCGGGGTGCTGCTGCTCGCCGCCGCCTTCGGCGTCGCCATGCCCGGACTGGTGGACCTGTCACTGTTCGTCGAGGAACGCAACGACATCAGCTACTGGGCGGAACTGCGAGCGGGCACCAGCATCGCCGGTTTGGGCATCGCCGTCTTTCCCACCGTGTCGTGGGTCGCCGGCCACATCGTCATGAGCATCGGTGCCCCGCTCGCCATACTCGACCGGCTCGCGCCCCGGCATCGCGGCCGGCCGCTGCTCGGCCCCCTCGGCATCGGGTTGACCGCGGTGTCGTGCGCGCTCGCGGCACTGCTCATTCGCAACGACACGATCCGGCTGTACGGCGCACCCGCACCCGCCCGCACCATCGTCGTGCTCGCGGTGGTGAGCACGCTCGTGATCCTGGCCCTGACCCGCCTCGGTCGACCCGTCGCGCCGGGTGCCGGACGACCGGCACCGACCTGGCGCCTCGTCCTCGTCGGCGCGGTCGGCATCTTCACTTTCGACATGCTCCCGGCGACCTGGTTCGGCGTCACGGCGATGGCGGTCCTCCTGCTCGTCGCGGCCGTCCTGCTCCGCCGGTGCAGCAGGGCCAGCGCCTGGTCACCACGGCAGATCGGTGCGCTGGCCGCCGGTGCGCTGGTCGGTCGTACGCTCATCGGCTTCCTGGCGCCGCCGGCCGAAGGGGTGACCCTGGCCGCGAAGCTCAGCCACAACGTGCTGCTGCTCGTCGCGGTCCTCGGCCTGGCCTGGCTCGTCGCGCGCCCCGGAGCCGCGCCGGAGCCGACGGCGTCGCACGGCCGACAGGTGGACTGAGGGCCCGCCCTCCCGTGCGGAGGGCGGGCCCGTGCCCCGTCGTGGTCAGGCTGCCGGAACGGTGATGGCGACGCCGGTCACGGCCTCGCCGGCCCGGGTACGCAGCTCGGTCGGGTACGCCACGAGTTCGTCCCCGACGCTGTAGTAGAGCTGGATGTCCTGCGAGTTGAGACCGGTGATGGTGAAGGTCCCGTCGGCCCGGACCCGCGGCGAGACCGCCGCGTAGTCGCCGGTCGAGGCGTCCATCGCCTGAATGGTCACGCAGGTCAGGCAGACACCGGCGGGCACGGTGACCGTACCGCTGATGGTGCCGGTGGCGGGCAGCGCGACGTCGAGGGTGGTCGTCTCTCCTGCCACGATCCGGACCGGTACGGCCGAGGCCCGGTTGGCGGCGTCACCCGACCAGGCCCAGGCGTGCTGGCCGTCGAACGCCGGGAAGGCCAGCTTCCACTCGTACGGGCCCAACATGTTGATGTGGTACTCGCCGTCGTCGCCATAGGTGCAGTACGAGTTCACGCCCGCGCCGTACGAGGGCGACGGCCCGGCGGCCGTCGGGCAGACGTTCCGCAGGCCAGCGCCGGTCGTGGCGTCCTTGACCACACCGGTGACCGTTCCCCCGGCGTCCAGCCGGACGGTCACCTGGACGTGCTCGCCGGCCGCCGGCCGGAACACCCGGGCCGCCGCCGGGTCACCGGTCCCGGCACCGGTCGTGGAAACCCACTGCGCCCCGTGCACGTCGTCGTACGGCGCGACGAAGAGGCGGAACTCCTCCTCGGCGAAGAGGCTGTCGTACTCGACGTACGAACCGCACTGGCCGTGCTGGCTGACGTTGGTGCGGACCGGGTCGGCCAGCGTGACACAGGCGCCCTCGACCGGGTCACCGGTCACCGCGTCGACGAAATCGACCCGCAGGTGCACGGACTTGACCAGCAGGACGGTGGTGGTCACCGTCCTGCCCTCGACCACCTCGGTCGGGCCGAACAACGCGTTCGAGTAAACCTTGTTCTGGTCGAAGCCTCCACCGCGGTAGGTGCCGACCGGAAGGTCCCGCAGCCGGGCCCGTCCGGTGCCGTCGGTGCAGGTGGTGTGGAAGTTCAGCGGGCCGTCCTGCGGGTACCAGCAGAAGTCGGCGACCGGCCGGCGGGTGACCGAATCGAGCGCCCGGACCGTCAGGTGGCCGACCGGCGGCCGGGTGAGGTTCACCTGCGTCGTCGCGTCAGCGGACACGGTCAGCGGGGTGACGTCGTACTCCGACTCGACCCCGCCGTGGTAGAGAATCTGGCCGTTGGGGAAGGTGAACTGCACCGTGTAGTTGGTGCCGGTCTGCACCTGGTCGAAGCGGTAGCGTCCCGTGCTGTCCGTGCCGGTGTCGGCCACCCAGTTGCCAGCGCGTCGCAACTGGACGTTGACGCCCGCGATCCCGGCACCCTTGCGGGTGACGACCCGACCCGCGATGTCGCCGTACTGGATGGGCATGAGCGGGATCTGCAGGGTGGCCGGGACCGTGATGAGGTCCGCCTCCCACCGGTTCGCGTGACCGTTGAGCCACTGCTCCACGTACCCGTTGGCCATGATCTGCACGAGATACTGGCCAGCCTCCGCATCCGGGAAGGCGAACCGCCCCGCCGAGTCGCTGTTCGTGAAGTTCCAGCCGGAGCCGTCCTCCTGCTGGATCACGATGCCCGCGCCAGCGACCGGCGCGCCGGTCAGCTTGTCCACCACGGTGCCGTCCAGACCGGCGACACTCGCCGCCTGGCTGGGCCCGGCCAGACCCGTGATGGCCACCAAGGTGGCAACCGCTGCTGCGCTAAGCATGCGCAGCGCCCTACGTGTCATATTTTCCCCGTCTCTCGATGCGGGCGCGCCGAACGCGGGCACCCGCCAGCCAGTCCAAAATGGAAACTAAGCTGACGGTATCAACGGAGGTCGACGGAGTTTCTCAGCGCATTCGTTTGATGGCGTCGAGGAGGTTGCGGGCGGCAGCCGCCACCGCGCAGTCCGTTGTGCGGCAGGCCGGGCAGGTGCCGTCGAGGCCGGGTTGGTGCTCGCGTAGGGTCCGGCGGGCGGTCAGGGCGAGCCGGTTGAGGATCTGGGCCAGAGACAGCCGTGGCGCGGTCATGCTCCCGATACCCCGCAGGCGGCGGCGAGTTGGATGATCGTGGCCGGGGCGTCCGGGCTGCGCGTCACCTGGGCGAGCAGGTCGTGGGCGGCCGGCCGGTGCCGTACCTCACCAGGCGCGATACGTTCGGCTCCCAGCAACCTTCGGGCAGCGTTGACGGGGTCGTCGGCCTGAAGGTGAGCGCGGGCGGTGTCGATCAGATGTGCGGCGCGATGCTCGGCGGGCAACCACCCCCAGCCGGGCTCGCCAATGGTCCGTTGATGCCAGGCCAGCGCCACTGCCGCGTCGCCCACCTCCACCGCCGCCAGCGTGCGCGCGGCCGCCACGGCGGCAGGCCCGAACCCGGTCCGGTAGTGGTCGTGCCCGTCGCCCACCCGGCTCGCCAACTCGCCGGCCTCGTTCAGCAGATCGGCGGCGGCGTGCGCATCACCGTGGCTGGCCGCCGCGAGCGCGGCCTGCACCAGCAACGCCCCACACAGCGACTGACGCTCGGCCGGACCGCCGTCGAGGCCCAGACGGGCGATTCGGTACGCCGCAGCCCGCAGCATCGGCACCGCGCAGCCGCTCCGGCCGGTGGCGCGAAGCACCTGACCCAACTGCACCGCCGCCGCAGCCACCAACACCGCATCACCGGTGGCCACGCTCATCGCCCGATCAGCGGCCAGCCACGCCAACTCACCCGCACCCAGTTTCACCAGCAGTGCCGCGCTCACCCGGTACGCCTCCACCAACGGCACTCGCCCCGCTCCCGACTCGCGGTCGAAACTGCGTTGCGCAGCGAGCACCATCTCCGGCAACCCACCGATCACCTGCGGATACCGCGCATGCTGAAAGGTGGTCCACGCATGCTGGACCACGCGGGCCACCTCAGCCACCAGAGGCACGTCCCGGCCCCGCCGCCCCACCGCGACGTCGTAGGTCGACAACGCCACCCGGATCCGCTCCACACCGGTGACCCGCGCGCACACCTCGACCGGCCGCACATCACGACCGAGTAGCACCGCCTGATCGATCCGCAACACCGCAGCGATGTCGGCAAGGGTGGACACCTTGTCCAACGCCCGGACACCCCGCTCGACCTTGTCGACCCAACTCTTCGACTTGCCCAACCGATCGGCGAACACCTGCTGCGACATCCGCCGCCGCACCCGCCAGTACGCCACCCGCCGGCCCACCGGCAACTCACCACTGGGACGCTGCCCAATCGACCGGCCGCTATTCGCCGGCCGGCTCACTGCAAGCTCCCCGTTTCACCCGTGCCGCGCTGATCTCCCGTCGCCGTGACATCCCGGAGCGCCGCGCCAGCACGTGGCGACTCCGGCAACCGGACCGCATGATCAAGCAGCCGCTGCACCGCCGCCGCCTGCTCCACCTCCTGATACCGCTGCCCGATCCCCGGCGGCGGCACCGGCTCAGGCCACCGGAACAACCACCGCACCAGCGGAAACAGGCGTGTTCGGATGATCATCGTCAAGAACTCCTCGTGCCAGAGGCGATGCACGGCTCTCCCCGGCATGGGACTAGGTGACGGATATAGGCGCGTTGAGGTCGGTCCCGCCCGATGTCACAGCTGCCTTCACCATAACGACGTAGGACTGTAGATACAATAGGTCGTAGAACTGTAGGACACGTAGCGTCACGTTTGTGATCGACCCCAGTGCGGATCGCGCCGTGTTCCGGCAGCTCGCAGACCTGCTGCGAGACCGGATCGCGGCCGGTGATCTGGCACCCGGGGCGTCGTTGCCCAGCGAATTGCGGTTGGCTCAGGAGTACGGGCTGAGTCGAACGAGTGTCCGACAGGCGATAGCGCTACTTCGGTCGGAAGGGCTCGTGATCGTGAAACCGCCGCGCGGCACGTTCGTCCGCGCCGTCGAGCCGACCGAAACGGTGCGGCTCCGCAAGGGAGACACCGCCACCGCTCGGATGCCCACCCCCGCTGAACGGCGCGAGTTGGAGACGGGCGAGGGTATCCCGGTCATTGTGATCTTCCGTGCTGACGGCTCCCGCGAGGTGTACGCCGCTGACCGCATCCGCATTGGGCCCTGAACCGGCCGACCTACCGCTGGCATGCGGACGTCGTGCGTGCTGGCGGCTCGTAGCATGACGGGGTGCCCACGGTAGGCATGGCCCGTGTCGCCGGGACCATGCTGGACGTCGCGGTCCCGCCAGCGTCGAGGCGCATGGCGGGCGTCAGCATGGCCGGGTTCCGCGGCCGAGCGGAGGATGCCCTCAGTCTCCAGGTGATTCCGTACCCGGCGTGCACGGTGTTCATCGATCTCGGTGACGCAGAGCTGGTGGACGACGCCAGCGGTACGCGGAAGCGGGGCAGCATCGTCGTCGGCATGGCCCCGGGACGTGTGCGAGGGGGCGGGCGCGATATCGACCTTGTGCAGGTACGGCTCTCGCCGGTGGTCGCGTACGCGGTGCTGGGTGCCCACGCTGAGTCGGCGGCGACCGTGGTCGGTCTCGAAGATCTCTGGGGACGCGACGCCGAACGGACCCGGGAGCAACTGCACGCCGCCAAGTCGTGGGACGACCGGTTCGCGGTCATGGTGGCTGCCCTGGCGCGACGGCAGGGGACCGGCCGGGCGGTGGATCCGGAGATCGCCTTCGTCTGGGGCGAGATGCTGAGGAGCATGGGTCGGGTACGGGTCGACCGGTTGGCGACCGAGGTGGGCTGGAGCCGTCGTCGGCTGTGGTCCCGGTTCCGATCCCAGGTCGGTCTCACGCCCAAACGTGCCGCGATGCTGGTCCGGTTCGACCGGGTGGCGCACCGTCTCGCCGCAGGGCACAGCGCCGCCCGGGTGGCGGCAGAGCACGGCTATGTCGACCAGTCCCACCTGAGCCGGGATGTCCTGGCCTTTGCCGAGATGACCCCGACGGCCGTGGCGGTGGCGCCGTGGCTCGTGGTCGACGACCTCGCGTGGTTGGCCCAGGAGCAGGCGCTCCGGGGGTGACTTGAGCGGGGGCTCCCGTTCTCCACCACGAGAGCGGAACATTTCTCCAAGACGACCGGACCCTGCGCTCGCGATCCTGGCAGCCATGAGAGGGAGAGCGCCACTGGGCACCCGTATTCTTCGGGACTCGTTGGACTGGGAAGCAATGACCGACGATCAGGTGGTCGTCGCGCGGGACAAGGCCAACCGCGCGGCTTCGTCCCGTGCCGGGCGGATCGTGACGGGTCTGCCGGACCGTCGCGCCCGTATCGAGGAAGCCACGATCGACCTTCCTGACCGTCGGCTCACCCTGCGGGTGCACCGCCCGAAAGAGGCGGATCACCCGCTGCCGCTGATCGTCTCGTTCCACGGTGGAGGCTTCATCGGGGGCACCGCCGCACAGAACGACTGGCTCAACAGTCACCTGGCAGCCCGCTGCCCGGCCGTGGTCGTCGCGGTGGAGTACCGCCTCGCCCCGGAGCACAAGCTGCCTCGACCGATCGAGGACGGATACGACACCCTCGCCCGGATTGCCGACGAGCCGCTCAGGTGGGGCATCGATCCCGCCGCCATCGCGGTCATGGGCGAAAGCGTGGGCGGCATGATCGCCGCCCTCGTCGCAGCGCGTACCCGCACGGACGGACCGCCGCTCCGTGCCCAGGTGCTGAACTATCCGAGCACGGACTGGACCGAGACGATGTTCGACTATCCCTCGATGGCGGCCAACGCCGACAACCCCACCCTCCCGCTCTCGCGACTGCGCGCCGCCCGCACCCTCAGCACGCCGTTGACGCTCGACCCGTACGCCGTATCTCCGGTGAAGTTCAAGAACCTGGCCGACCTGCCCCCGGCGCTGGTCGTCACCGCCGCGCTGGACCCGTTGGCGGACCACGGGCACCGGTACGTCGAGCGGCTCCGCGAGGCTGGCAGCGCTGCCCACCTGAGCTGCTATCCGAAGGCGACCCACACCTTCCTCAGCACGCCCTGCCTGGTCCCGGCCGCCCGGCCCGCGCGTCGGGAGATCCTCGCCTTCCTGCGCGCTCACTTACGGCCACGGTTGGAGCGTTGACTGCGGGACTGGCCGGACAAGCCGGGAGACATCTGATGAGGATGCTGGTGCTGGCCCAGGCTCGATGGTGGCTGTCGAGAGATGCTGGAGAGTGTCCGTAGTCTGGCGTAGTACGCCCGGTCCGTCGCAGGGTCGTGACCGGCCAGCTCGTCACGCTGGCGTGGGAGCATCGCATTCAGTTCCGCCTCCGTGTACTGGCTTGCGCTGTTCTGCCGTGTCTGCGACGTCTCCGCAGACACCTGCGTCATGGCGGGCGAGGAAGGTGGCTGCGGGTACAGGGCTGGCTCGGCCTGGAATTCAGAGCCGTGCGAGAACTGCGGGCCGGACCGCTCCCAACTCGGCGTCGGCGGAGCACTGGGCACGGGCTGCTCGAACCCGAAGTCGAAAGTCTGCTGCGCTGGCGGGAGGACTCGCTGGTCGGCGGGATACGGCTCGTACCGCTCGGCGGGATACGGCTCGTACCGCTCGGCGGCATGCGGCTGGTACCGCTCGGCGGGTTGCGGCTCGTACCGGCTGGCGGCTCGTGGCTCGTACCGGTCGGCGATGCGGTCGGCTCCCGCGATGATCGCCGCCAGGTTCTGCATCTCCCTTGGATCTTTCTGATAGAGCTGATGCAGGTTTGGGTTGCGGTCGACGAAGTACGCGGCGACGATTGCGCTTCTGAGCGAGCGCTGCTCGTGTTCGTCCAGCTGCCGGGTGCGCAGCACCCGCGTCCACCTGTCCACCTGCTCCTGGGTGAGCGGAGTCCGCTGGCGCTCTGCGGCCGTCGGGTAATCGCTGCGGTCGTAGGGCGCCGACAGCGCCGGTCCCTGGTGCCCTCCGGCCGCCGGGTAGTCCCCCCGGCCGTAGGGCGTTGAGAACGGGGCCTGCTGGGGCTCTCCGGCCGCGTAGTCGCCCCGGCCATCGGACGCCGATGCCGTCCCTTGGCCCTGCCTTCTGCGGAACTGACGCAGAAACCAGTTGAACGCCACCCGTGCCGAGCCGAACCAATTCTGCCTCAGGCGGTCGTTGACCAGGCTGGCCGTGTCGGCGCGGAGCTGCCTCGTCGTACCCCTGTTGTTCGGTGCCTTCATGCCGCCGGCCAGCCCGCGCCCGGCCTGACGATCCGCGCGATTGTTGTCGATGGCGACGCGGAAGTCTTGGTCCAGCGCGCGTTGGACCCGACGCAGGGTGCTGTTGGAGATGTCGCTCGGCAAGTTCCACGTCTGCTCCGGCATGCCCTACCAACGGACCGTCCCGGCGCCCGGTTCACGCGCTCGGAGCAGAAACGTCGGAGAAGAATTCGCGTACGGTCCGAAACGCGACTCTCCACTGGTGCCCGGCGAACCTCTGCTGGTAATCAACCAGTCCGTTAAAACCGTTCTGGGCTGGGCTGATCATTGCCGTTCAGAGGCCCAGAGCGGGTCGGCAGAAACGTCCACGCCCGATGGGGGAGGGGTGTCGCGTCCGGATGAGCCGGAAACTCGCCGACGTTCCGGCCGATCGGGTCGTCGCCCTGCCCGACGTGCAGACCGACGCACTGGCCATGCTGATCGCCCGGAACCAGATAGAGCTGGCCGCCGTGGTGCACCACTCGGCCGTACGGCATGTGATGCCGGCGGAATTCGTGCACGCCGCGGTGAACCGACTCGAACAGGTCGCGGTGGAACTCCTGCCGGCGTGGCTGCCGGAAGCGGCAGAAGAAGTTCGTCCCGACACAGCGGGCCTCGCCGCGATCCGGGTCGCCGCCGCCGCACGGGCACGCCGCGACCACTACCCGGGCTCCTTCCTGCCCGACCTGGCCACCTTCGCGGTGACCGCACGACGGGCCGCCACCGCCACCCTTCCATTGCGCATCCGGGCGGCCGCACTGGCCCGCCTCGTCGCAGCGGCGTTCGGCCGACGGAAGGTGGTGCTGCTCGTCGAACCGACCCACGCCGATGGCACCGTGGTCGCAGCGGGGGCCGCGTGGCTCGTACACCATGGCGGCCCGGCGGTCTGGTTGACCGGACCCTGTGCGGCGCAGCTGGATGGGCTTCCGAGGGTCGAGATCGAGATGCCGCGCGCACCATCCGCGCCCTACGGGAAGCAGGTGGTGATCGGCAAGCCGCATCCAGCCAGCACCGCCGAACAGCGGCTGGAGACGGCGCTCGCCGCCGTGAGCTGGTCGGCCGGGCGGAGGTGGAACCAGAGCTACCAATCCCATCCCCTGGCCGCGCCGGTGCGGCTCGATCTACTGTGGCCGGACGAACGGTGCGTGGTGGAAATCGACGGTCCCGAACACTGCCGCCCGGACCACTTCGAGGCCGACCGGCAGCGCGACGTCCAACTGCAACTGGACGGATACATCGTCCTGCGTTTCACCAACGCCCGGGTAACCCACGACGTCGGCGCCGTGGTTCAGCAGATCGGTATGTGTCTGCACAACCGCCGCCGGGACATAGCGAAAGGACGCCAGCATGGCCGGCGATGACCTGACTGCATCGGAGAGTGCGATCCTCGTCGTGCTCATGGCCGAGGCGCGGGAGGTGCTGAACACCGAGCTGCGCGACCGGTACGGCCTTGACGTACGCAAGCCCCAGCGCGACAAGCTCACCCGCCTGCACTATGTGGCGGCCCGCAAGAGCGGCGCCACGTACGCCCTCCAACTGGACGACAAGGGCTGGGTACGGGTGCAGCACGACTTTGATTTCACGCTCCGCGGCGCGGCGGCGCTCGGCGCGGCGTTGACCGCCCTACAGAACAGCCTGCGCGAGCGGGTCCTGGCCCGGAGCGGCTGCGCCACCCTCACTGAACTCTTCGCGTTGAGCGACGTACGCGCGCCGGCCGCCACCGCCGCCCCGGCGGCGTCCGGATCGCTGCCGGCGCGCGTGGTCAGCGCGTACCACGCGCTCGCGGCCGAACCCGGGGCCTGGGTGAGCCTGCGCCGGCTGCGCCCGTTCTTCGCCGACCTGCCCCGCGAGGAGTTGGACGACGCCCTGCGGCAGCTCAGCCGCTCCAACGGCGTGCACCTCACCCCGGAGTCGAACCAGAAGACGCTCACCGAGGCGGACATCAAGGCCGCCCTGCGCCTCGGTGGACAGGAGAACCATCTGCTGGCGATCGGCGTGTGATGAACGAGGCGGAACGCGCCGCCCTCGCGGCACTGCGGTTCAACTGGGCACCGGTACCCGACGACGTGTGGCGACCGCTGCCGTTCCACATCGACGGCCTGCACGCCCCGGTGCTCCGGGAGGTGCTCGCCGGCGTGGACGAGGCCGGGGCGAGCACCGACGGCAGCCCGCTCGGCCTGGTGATCCAGGGGCAGCGTGGGTCCGGCAAGACCCACCTGCTGGGCTGGGTCCGGCAGCAGGTGCAGCAGCAGGGCGGCTACTTCTTCCTGGTGAGCCTGCTCGACACCGGCAGCTTCTGGGACAGCGTGCTGGCCGCGATGCTGGACGGCCTGGCTCGGCCGGTGCCCGGTGGTCCGCAGACCCAGCTCAGACTTCTGTTGCAGCGCCTGTCGGCCCTGGTGGGAGCGCCCCGGACGGCACGCCGGGCGGTCATGGGTGACACCGAGCTGACCCGGGCGGCACTCGACGCCTTCCTGACCGGGCTCGGTGATTTCGATCGGCACGCGGCCCGGATGTGCCAGGAGACCGCGCGAGCGCTGGCGCTGAGCGCCTCCGAGGACATCGCGCATCGTGACCTCGCGGAGAACTACTTCCTCTCCGGGGCGGAGGTGGTTCCCGGTGAACGGGCGACGTGGGGCATGCGGCGCGCACCACGTTCGGCCCAGCAGATCGTGCAGGACCTCTCCTGGCTGCTGGCGCTCACCGGTCCGTCGGTCGTCGCGATCGACCAGATCGACACGCTGATCGCCCAGTTGGCGATCCAGAGCGATCCCGCCCTGGTCGGCGCCGCCGCGATGAGCCCCGAGCAGGCGCTGATGCTGGCCCGGATGGCGGACGGACTGATGTCGCTGCGGCAGGGCACGCGCCGGACGCTGACCGTCCTGGCCTGCATTCCGAACTCGTGGACCATCATCAAGTCCACCGCCGCCGACACGGTGGCCGACCGGTTCCGCGAGACGCCGACGCTGCGTCGGATCGACGACGCCGACCTGGGCCGGGCGATGATCGAGAAGCGGTTCACCCTCCGCTACCAGGAGGTCGGGTTCATCCCGCCGTACCCGTCGTGGCCGGTCTCCCCGCGCGCCTTCGCCGAGGCGGGGGATTTCACGCCGCGTCAGTTGCTGATCGAGATCGACCGGCACATCCGCGCCTGCATCGCCGACAACGAGGTCCGGGAGTTGGTGAGTCTCGGCGAGCCGCCGGCCGCAGAGCCTCGGGCGCCCCGACCCACCCCGATCCCTGCGGTCGGCGCGGAACTGGACCGCTACGACGCCCGCTTCGCCGAACTGCGCGGCGCCGCCGACACCATCACCCCACGCAGGCGGGTGTCGGAGGACCAGATGATGCCGGAACTGCTCGCCGCCGGGCTCACCGCCTGGATTCTGGAGCGCGGCGACGCCGGGGAGGCGTTCAGCGTCGATCCGCCCCCGAGCACCGACCCGCCGCTGCACGCCCGGCTCCGGCTGACGCTCGACGAACGCACTGAGGACCAGGTGCACTGGTGTTTCCGGGCGATCAGCGACGACCACCACGGCAACGCGGCGCTGGCTCGGCTCCGCAAGGCCTGTGTGGCCTCCGCGCTCCCCACCGGCCTGACCAGACGCAAGCTGTTTCTGCTGCGCAACCGCGAATGGTCCAGCAGCGCGGCCACCCAGCGGGCCGTCGGTGCGTTCACCGACGCCGGCGGGCAGACCATCGGCCTCGACGACGAGGATCTGCGTATTCTCTCCGCCCTGCGGGTCATGCTCGCCGAAGCCACGATGGATCTCCAGGGCTGGCTGGCCGAGCGGCGACCGACCCGGGAGCTCAAGTTCCTCCAGCACGCCCTGGCCGACGTCGACAGCTGGCAGACCGTCGGTGCCCCACCCCCGGCCGCTGGCTCATCCCCGGCGGCCGTTGGCCGATCCGCGGCGGCCGTTGGCCGATCCGCAGCGGCCGTGGGAACGGCGCCGTCGTCGGCTGAGCCGGCGTTCGTCATCGGGTACGGGTACGACGACGACGAGCCGGCAGCGTTGGCGCTTGAGATGCTCCGGAAGCACGCCACGATCTTCGCTGGCTCAGGCTCCGGCAAGACCGTGCTCATCCGCCGGATCGTGGAGGAATGCGCCCTGCGAGGTGTCTCCGCCATCGTCCTCGACCCCAACAACGACCTGGCCCGCCTCGGCGAGAGTTGGCCCACCCCGCCCGCGCAGTGGCGACCGGGTGACCCCGCAAAGGCACAGGACTATCTGGCCCACACCGACGTCATGGTCTGGACGCCTCGGCGTACGGCGGGCCGTCCGCTGAGTTTCCAGCCACTGCCCGATTTCACCGGCGTGCGTGACGACCCGGACGAGTTCGCCGAGGCGGTGGAGGCGGCCGTCGCCTCCCTCGCGCCACGGGCCATGGTCACCGGCCGGGCCAGCCGGGCGCATCTGGGGCTGGCGGTGCTGCGTAAGGCCGTCGAGCACTACGGTCGCCGCGGCGGCTCGCGGTTGCAGGACCTGATCGACACGCTGGCCGACCTGCCGGACGGCATCATCGACCTCGATGACGCCGACAAGATCGGTCTCGGGCTCGCGCAGACGTTGACCGCCGCCATGGTGAACGACCCGCTCTTCGGTGGCGAGGGCACGCCGATGGATCCCGGAGTGCTGCTCACCCCCGAGCCGGGCAAGCGGGCCCGGGTCTCGGTCATCAGCCTCATCGGCCTGCCCTCCGACGACGTACGCCAGAGCTTCGTCAACCAGCTTCAGTTGGCGCTCTTCGCCTGGATCAAGAAGAACCCCGCCGGTGACCGCCCGCTACTTGGCCTGCTCGTGATGGATGAGGCGCAGACGTTCGCCCCGTCCGGAGCGATGACGGCCTGTACGCAGAGCACGCTGGCGCTGGCCGCCCAGGCCCGCAAGTACGGCCTCGGGTTGATCTTCGCCACGCAGGCGCCGAAGGGACTACACAACCGGATCCCCGGCAACGCGGCGACGCAGCTCTACGGCCTGATGAACAGCCCGATCCAAATCGAGGCGGCACGCGATATGGCCCGAGCCAAGGGCGGCGACGTACCGGACATTTCCCGGCTGACCACCGGCGAGTTCTACCTCGCCGCCGAAGGCGCCGCGCCGCAGAAGATCAGGACACCGCTGTCGCTGACCCACCATCCGCGTAGCCCGCTGACCGCCGAGGAGGTGCTGGCCCGGGCTGCGGGAGGGCGGCTGTACGATGGCGCCTCGACCAGCCACGAGCCGCTGGATGCTGCCTGAGCTGGAGTGACGTACACACACCAGCTCGGCACCGGGATGCTCGCCGGGACGATCACGGCCGTCCTTCTGGTCGCCCTCTTTCACCACCTGCTCAAACGCCCGTTGATCGCCCGGCAGGCAGCGACTGGTCCGTTCGAGGATGCTGCCTGGCAGTCAGCGTTTGAGCAAAGCCATGGCCAGGGTCAGCAGGGATGCGGCGCCGGTGAGTGTGCGGACCAGGTTCCAACGGTTCCAGGTCGCTTCGAAGGCGGCGCGGACTGCAGCCGGGTCGGCCATGTCCGCGACCGGGCCGGCCCGGTCCAGACGGTAGTTCAGCGGAGCACTCGCGAACGCCGTGACGGCGAACAGGATGGCGTACAGCACCGTCGCCGCGAGCAGCCAGGGGAACATGGCGCGGTATTCCGGGCCGCGGTGCAGGACGACCGCGACGATGGCGAGTACGAGGGCGCCGACATAGGCGGTGAGGAACCAGCCGTTGAGGATGACGACGTTTACCTTCTGCATGACGTCGATGAGCACACGGTCTTCGGTCTGGCGCAGGGCCAGCATCACCGACGTCGAGTACGTGAAGAACACGCCGGCGGACAGGCCAACGAAGAGCGTGGCGACGGCAAGGACCACGATGCGTAACTGTTCCATGACGACGATTCAATATGACCACTGCCAGACGAACAATGGTTCAAAGTCGCTAATCCATGTTCCATCGTCCAGCGAGGTGCGGAAAGCTGATGCCGTACTCGGCAAAGGCGGCTGCGGCCGCCCGCGCCATGAACGTCCGCGTCCACCCATCCACAGGAGTAAACGCCTGCGCTGGGTCAGTGGAACAGAGAGCTGACCGACTCTCCGTTGTGGATTCGCCGCATCGCTTCGGCGAGTGCCGGAGCGAGGGACAGCACCCGCAGCTTGGGGTGCCAGATCTCCTTCGTGATCGGCACACTGTTGGTGCAGACGATCTCCAGCACATCGGGCAGTGCCGCGAGCCGCTCCAGGGCGCCGTCGGTGAAGAGGCCGTGGGTGCACGCGACCCGAATGGTCGCCAAATTGCGCTCGCGAAGACGGTCGACCAGCTCGATGACAGTGCTGCCGCGGGCTATCTCGTCGTCCAGGACGATGACGTCACGATCTTCGACGTCGCCGATGATGTCGCTGATGACCACACGGTCGTCGCTGAAACGCTGCTTGGCCCCGGCCGCGACCGGGATACCCAGCATCCGGGCGAACGCGGACGCCACCTTCGCGTTGCCGAGGTCCGGTGAAACCACGACGCTGTTGGCGAGGTCGAACGCGCGGAAGTGCCCGGCGAGTTCGCCCAGGGCGTGCAGGTGGTCGACCGGGACGCTGAAGAACCCGTGAACCTGTGGTGAATGCAGAGCCATCGTCAGCACCCGCGACGCACCGGAGGAGGCGAGCAGGTCGGCGACCAGACGGGCACCGATGGAGATGCGCGGCTCGGTCTTCTTGTCGGAGCGGGCGTAGGCGTAGTGCGACATGACGACGGTGGTCCGCGCCGCTGAGGCGCCGCGGGCCGCGTCGAGCATGAGCAGCAGCTCCACCAGATGCTCCTGCACCGGCGGGACGAGCGGCTGGATCAGGAACACGTCCCGCTCGCGGCAGTTGGCCAGCAACTGCACCTCGAGGCAATCGTTGGAGAACCGGTCGATCCGCACCGGATGCAACGGCACGGCGAGCTGGGCGCAGATCTCCTCCGCCAGCTCCGGATGTGCGCTGCCACTGAACACGGCGATGTCCCGCATAAGACTGGCTCCTCGGGGTCGGTACAGCATCGTCGCCCGTTGGTACCACTCGGAACGCAACGGCCGCGCATGCTTGCTCCCACCGTCTTCACGGCCGCCCCAAGGCGCTCCGGACCGCGCCGGGCCTTGCGGTGATGTTGCGCGCCCGTCCGCACGATACCGAAGATGAAACCGACTGAGCTTTGGATGTCGTTCGCCCGGCAGGTCGACGCCCGGCCGGACGCCACGGCCCTCGTGGCGAAGGGCCGGCGCGTCTCCTACGGCGAACTCGGCGGCCTCGTCGCCACTGCCGCTGCCCGCCTCGACGGACTCGACACGACCGGCCGGGAGCCGATCGCCGTGTCCGCAACGAAAACGCCGGGCACCATCGCCATGGTGCTGGCGTGCCTGAAGGCGCGCCTGCCCGTCGTGCTGCCATCGGCGACCCTGCCGGAAGCCACGCTGCAACGCCTCGTGGACAAGGTTGGGTGCCGTCATCTGCTCTACGCCGACGACACCGCCCCCGCCCGGGCCGGCACCGCGCCTGCACCGGGTGTGCCCGGCAACCGGGACGACGTCGCGTTCATCCTTACGACGTCGGGGTCCACGGGCATCCCGAAGCTGGTGCCGCTCAGCGCGGGCGCGGTCGAGCGCTTCGTCGACTGGGCCGCCGGTCAGTTCGACCTCGGCCCCGGCGCATCGGTGCTCAACTATGCCCCGCTGAACTTCGACCTGTGCCTGCTCGACGTGTGGGCGACGCTGCACCACGGTGGTCAGGTCGTTCTCGTCGACCCGGACGCCGCCACCAACGGGCGGTACCTGATCGACGCGATCGACGACAACGCCGTCACCGTCGTGCAGGCCGTGCCGATGGCGCACCAGCTGATGGTCGACGCCGCTGGCGACGCGGACCGGCAGCTCAGGTCGGTACGCCATCTGATCTTCACCGGCGACCACATGCCCGCGCGCTGCCTCACCCGGTTGCCCGGCGTCTTCCCCACCAGCCGCTTCTACAACGTCTACGGCTGTACGGAAACCAACGACAGCTTCATGCACGAGGTCGACCGCGGCGCGCTGCCGGTCGACGGTGTCCCGCTCGGCGCCCCGCTGCCCGGTGTCGACGCGATCGTGCTCGACGACGAGGGCAACGAGATCACGGGGCCGGGACAGGGCGAGCTGGTCGTCGCGACGCCGTTTCAGTCGGCGGGGTATCTCGGCGCGGACCCGGCGGCACCGAACCCGTTCGTGCCGGCCCCCGCGGGCCGCCCGCCAGGCGTTTCCGACAGCTACTACCGCACCGGCGATGTGGTGCGCCGCAACGGCGACGGCGAGCTGCACCTGGAAGGCCGCAACGACCTCCAGGTGAAGGTTCGCGGCACGCGGCTGAACATCGCGGTGGTCGAACAGGTGCTGCTGGACCACGGCCAGGTCGCCGAAGCCGTCGTCCTGGCCGTCCCCGACCCCGTTGCCGGGCACCTGCTGCATGCGGTCCTGCGCAGCGTGCCCGGCGCCACCGTCAACACCCTCGCGCTGCGTCAGCACTGCGCCCGGCACCTGCCGACGGCGGCGATCCCGTCGACGCTGCGGCTTTCCGAAGACCCCTTGCCCCGCACGAGCACGGGCAAGGTCGACCGCCAGTCCCTCACCCAGACCCTCAGGTCCCCCCAGTCGGAGGCGACCGTCACGAGAATGGAACCGGCCCGATGAACCATACCGATCACATCAAGAGCTTCCTGATCACGGAGTTCCTGCCCGACGTGCAGGCATCGGAACTCAGCACCGACTACGACCTGCTCACAAACGGCGTCGTGGACAGCCTCGGGCTGCTCAAGCTCATCGCCTGGGTCGAGTCGGAGTTCCAGGTCACCGTCGACGACGCGGCGTTGGACCCGGACAACTTCCGCACCGTCGACGCCATCAACGCCTTCGTGGCGCGGGCGTCGCACCCGGTCAAGGCGAGTTGACAAATGCACGCCGCGATTGCCGGCCTGCGGGCCGGTCGGGCGGTCGACACCGCGACCTGGTCGTCGTTCTGGGATGAGCTTAGCGCCGACACGCTGGGATCCGGCGAGCCGGCGTCGCTCCTGGCCGCGCTCAGCCTCGACGGGGTCGTTCCGGACACGCTCGCCAACCTGGTCCGGTCGCTGCACGCGCGCCGCACCGGGCCGGTCCGCGCCTTCCCCGGGGCGGTCAACGTCGTCGGCACGGGCGGCGGTGTGTCCACGTTCAACGTCTCCACGGCCGCCGCCTTCGTCGCGACGGCACTGGGGGCCCGCGTCGTGAAGACCGGGTCGCGGGCCTACTCCAGCAAATTCGGCTCGATCGACCTTTTGGACCGGCTCGGGATCCTGCTCACCAAGTCCTACGACGAGACGGCAGCGTCGCTGGATCGCCACGGCATCGCATTCGCCGGCTACTTCGTGTATCCGGTGGAGCTGACCGTGCTGGCCCGGCGGATCCTGCCGCTGCCGATGAAGCCCTACGGCCGGGCGCTCAACCTGCTGGGCCCGTTCCTGCCGGCGCTGCCGGAAACGCGTCAGCTGACCGGCCTGCCGAACCCAGGGCTGCTGCCGCTGGCGCACCGGCTCGCGGCAGCGGTCGAGGACCGCGATATCTGGTTGGTCACCAACGATGTCGGTGCCGACGAGCTCATCAGCTTCGCTGACAACACGGTCCTGCCCGGGCCGAACGCACCTGAGATCCTGCTGAACCGCCGGAACCTGCAACTCGCCGACGGTTCGCTGCCGGACCTCGCGGCGGTCGCGGACAACGACCGCCTCGTCGAGCACTTTCTGGACGTGGTGTCGGGGCAGGCCGGCGAGGTGGCCACCCAGACCGTCGCACTCAACGCCGCCGCTCTGGCCATCGCGGCCGAACGGGAGACGAACTGGCGCGACGCGATGGACTCGGCACTGGCGGCGATGCGCGACGGCGCGGTCCGCAACCTGATCGAGGCCGTGCGGACCGGCAGGCAGTCGCCGCTTCTGAGCCGGGCGGCGTCCGGTGCGTGACACGTACTTCCCGCGCCCGCCGGGCCTGGCCGTCTTCCTCAACGCCGGCGACCCGCCGTTCGACGTGCTCGACGACGTCGCCGACATGCTCGACGAACACAAGGTCGACGTCTTGGAACTGGCGGTGCCGTTCCCCGACTCCATCAGCGACGGGCCGGTCATCCGGCGGTCGGCGGACCGGGCACTAGCGGCCGGTACCGATCTGCGCGACGTCCTCGCGTTCGTCGAACGCTCCCGCAGCCGGCACCTGCATCTCAAGGTCGTCGTGCTGGCCGACTGGGCCTACACCGTCCGTCCCCGCTCCATGGCGCAGGTCGTCACGGCCGTCGCTGGTGCGGGAGCGGCGGGGATGCTCCTGCACGGCGCACCGCCCCGGGTCCGCCCGGACTTTTACGACCGGGCCGGTGCCGCGGGACTGCCCGTGGTCACCACGTGCTACGTGTCCTCGACTCCGGCGGTCGTGGCGGAGGCGGCGGCCCACGCCTCCGGCTACGTGTACCTGGTGGCGCATTACGGCGCCAGCGGTTCCGGCCCGGCGCCCGACGCGCAGGCATTGCGTTCCCCCATCGACGCCCTGCGGGCCCTGACCGACGCGCCGATCGCTGTCGGTTTCGGGGTCCGTACGACGGCCGACGTGCAGCGGGTACACGCGGCGGGCGCCGACGCGGCGGTGGTCGGCAGCACCGTCGTCGCGCGTGCCGAGGTGTCATACCTCGCCGGCGGTGACGTCGTCGCCGACCTCGCCGACCTCGTCACCGACCTGCGTCCCCACCACCACGTCCGATCCCTGCCACCGGCTCGCCATTCCTGAGAGGAGAAATCCGATGATCGTCCGCTCGCTCGACAACGTCCTCACCGTTGACTGGGGTAACGGCTTCAGCCGCCGCTTCCTGCTGCAGTCCGACGGCCTCGGCTACACGATCACCGACACGATCGTGCTGGCCGGCACCAAGTCACTGCTGGAGTATCGCAACCACCTGGAGGCCTGCTACTGCATCGAGGGCTCTGGCGAGGTCGTCAGCATGGACGGCACGTCGCACCGCATCACCCCGGGCACGATCTACGCCCTGGACAAGCACGACGCCCACTACCTGATCGCCGACCCGGAGACCGACCTGCGCCTCGTGTGCGTGTTCTCGCCCGCCCTGCGCGGCGACGAGAAGCACAGCCTCGACGCAGTCGGCGCCTCCGCGTACTGAGGTCGCGCGCATGCGTACCTGGAGCGAGGATCAGCTTGCACTGCGCGACGGCATGGAGCGGGTCTGTCGTGACCTGGCCGTCGGCGAGCACGACGGCGCCGGAAGCGGGTTCCCGTGGGACGCGTGGAAGTCGCTGTGCGCCTCAGGGATCATGAGCCTGCCGTTCGACCCCGCGTGGGGCGGGGTGGGCGTCGACCTGCCCACCACGATGTACGTGCTGGAGGCACTCGGCAAAGGGTGCCGTGACGGCGGGCTGAGTTTCTCCGTCGCCACCACCCTGTGCAGCACGGGCGTGCCGCTCCAGCACTTCGGGACCGAGGCGCAGAAGGACCGGTACCTGACCCGGCTGTGCGCGGGCGAGCTCATCGGCGCCCACGCGATCAGCGAGCCCGACACCGGGTCCGACGCGCTCAGCATGTGCACGACAGCGGTACGGGACGGTGACCACTTCGTCCTCAACGGCAGCAAGAGCTTCGTCAGCAACGGCCCGATCGCCGACGTGGTCGTGGTGTACGCCCGAACCAGGCCTGAGGGCGGGCCGCTCGGCATCACCGCGTTCCTGGTCGACACACAGACCCCCGGCTTCACGGCCGGCCAGCCGATCAAGAAGATGGGCCTGACGTCGTCGCCGATGAGCGAACTGTTCCTCGACGACTGCCGGGTGCCGGCCGACCGGGTCATCGGCGGTGTCGGGCGCGGGTACCTGCTGCTCGAACATGTGATGAAGCACGAGATCCTCTGCTCGTTCATCATCAACGTCGGACAGATGCAGCACCGGTTCGAGCGCTGTCTGGAGTATGCCCGGATCCGCACTCAGTTCGGCAAGCCGATCGGTTCGTACCAGGCGATCTCGCACAAGTTGGTCGACATGCGCATCCGCCTGGAGACGGCGCGCCGGTGGTTGTACGACACCGCCGAAGGCCTCGTCGCCGGCCAGAACGTCACGATGGACGTGGCGATCAGCAAGCTGCTGACCAGCGAGGCGAATGTCGCCTCCGGGCTGGCGGCCATCCAGATCTTCGGCGGTAACGGCTACATGTCGGAGTACGGACTGGACCGCGAGCTCGCCGATGCCGTCGGTAGCACCATCTACTCGGGAACGACCGAGATCCAGTACAACCGGATCTCTTCGCTGCTGGGGCTGTGAGCATGCTGCTTAAGGTTTGCGGCGCCACCCGCCGCGAAGACGTGGCCCTGCTCGGCACCTTGGGCGTAGACCTCATCGGTCTGTGGCATGGGGTGCCGGGCGGCCACGCCGACCTGCCCCTCGGCCGCTTCTCCGCCCTGGCGCAGGCGTGCCGCAGCGCCTGCGCGTCGGCGACACGGTCGGCACCGGACCCGATTATGGTTACGTTCCTGCGGGACCCGGCCGCCATCTTGAAAGCCTCCCGCGCCGCGGATGTGCGGTGGCTACAGTTGCACGGCTACCAGCCGCCGGCCGTCGTCGCGGCGATCAAGCGAGAACGACCGGAGGCTACGGTCGTCAAGGTGCTGCACGTCACCGGCGACGCCTGCGTCGAGCGACCGCTGCTGGCATCCTACGAGCGGGCCGGCACCGACATGCTCCTGTTCGATGCGACGAGCCCTGGCGGGCAGGTCGGCAGTACCGGCGTCTCGCTGAACCCCGACGTCGTGATCGACTTGGCCGAGGCGACGACGATGCCGTTCCTGCTTGCCGGCGGGATCTCGGCCCAAAACCGTACCCGATACGACAAGGTTGCCGCGCATCCCCGGTTCGCCGGTGTCGACGTCGACACGGCCGCGAGGGAGCTGGCCGGGGCATTCTGTCCGGTCAGGGTCAGCGGCATCCGGCAGCAGTGGGGTGCTGTCCCGGACATGGAGGAGGTGGCCTGATGGCCTCGACCTTCGTCGATGCCCTGACGGGGGCCGCTCGCCCCGTCGTCATGGAGCTCAAGCCGCGCTCGGCCGGCGGCGAGGACCTGTTCCGTGGCCGCACCCCGGCCGAGATCGTGGCCCGGTACGAAGCTGCGGGCGCCCCGTGCCTGTCGGTCGTCACCGGCCGCTGGTTCGGCGGCGACGCTGGACTGCTGACCGAGGTCGCCCGGTCCACGGATCTACCGATCCTGCAGAAGGACTTCATCACAAACGCCGGGCAGTTGCAGGTGGCGAAGGACCTGGGTGCCTCTGCGGTGCTGCTGACCGCGACGCTGCTGCCGCAGGTCGCGCTGGAGCGACTGACCGAGCGGGCACTGGCGCTCGATCTGACCCCCTTCATCGAGGTGGCCGGCGGCGACGAGGTCGAGGCCCTTCCCCGGTGCGAGGGGTGCGTGGTGGCGGTCAACAACAAGGACATTCGCGCCCGTGAAAGCGGCGACGCCGACCTGGACCGCAGCCGCAAGCTGCTGCCGGCCGTGCTCGGGACCGGGACGTCGTGCCCGGTCAGCGCCAGCGGGATCGACGACCCGTGGGTGGCCGCCGATCTGCTCAACGCTGGTTACGCCGGGCTGTTGGTGGGAACGCACCTGTTGCGGGCCGACCGGCTCGAGTCATGGTGTGAGGATCTCGACGCCCTCTGCCGCCCCGTCGCACCCGGGGCCCATTGATCGAACCGAGCGACAGTTCGTTCCACTCGACGGCGAGGGGCAGACCCAGTTCGCCGGCGGCCGCGATCACCCGGACGGCGAGGTCGCTCGCTTCCAGATACCGCTGACGTGCGATCAGGGCCCGGACGACCCGCAACGGTCGTTCCTGGTCGTACGGGTCGAGGTCCATGGCCGCTTCCAGGCGTGCCATGGCCTCGTCCATGGCGTCCGCCTCGATCGCTGCGGTCAGCACGACGTCGATCAGGCCGAGGGCCCGGCATCGCACGACCTCACGGCGTTGCGTGATGACGTCGTCGTAGAGGTCGTCGGGCAGCAGTGGGCCGTTGAACGCGGCGAGCGCGATGCGGGCACGGGCGACACGCTCGTCGTCCTGTGTGGCCGCGACCGCCCGGGCCAGGTCCTCGAACGCGTGCAGGTCGACCTTGCACGAGGACAGGCTCAGCAGTTGCCCCGTCCGGCTCACCAGCGATCCGTACGCGGCGCGGACCCTGGTCAGGACATTCTTGAGGCGGCGTTGCCCGACCCCGGGCATCTCGCCCGGCCACAGTGCCTCCACCATCGTCTCGACCCGGACGGAACCGTTTGCGAGAACGAGATGTTTCACCAACTGGCTGACCCGGCCGATGCCGTGCAGCACGGTGTTGCCCTCGCGGACCTCGAATCCGCCGAGCACCCGGATTTCGTAGCAGCCGCCCTCGCCGGCCCCGTCGCCGACGGGTGAACCGGCCACGGCCACCGACGGCAACCGAATCGCCGAGCGCAGCACCCCGGCCACCCGCCGTTCCCGGCGGTCGAGCAGGTCGGGATGGCCGAGACTTGCCGCCCGGTCCAGTGCGATCAGCAGGCAATGGTTGGCCGCGTCGATGTCGCCGACGGCGTGGCGGACGTACCCGGTCAGCAGCTCGGCCTTCCATTGCAGGCAAGGGGCAATCTCGCCATCCTTGAGCATGCGCTGCAGCAGGTCGGCGGCGGCGGGGTCACCGCGGCGGGCATCGATGAACGCCTCCGTGAGAGCAACGGTGAGCGGATCTTCGATGCGGTGTTCCCGGGCGGTGGCGAGCAGCCGGGCAGCGGGGCCGTCCGCCCCGACCACCGCACAGGCGTCGGCGGCCTCGCACAGAAAACGCAGACCGCCGCCGTCGTGGTTCATGAGCTGGCCGAGGTGGGCCTCGGCCCTGGCCAAGTGCTCCAGGACCCCGGTCGTGTCATGGTCGTTGGCCGCCACGATCAGTCGGGTCCACGCGGCGTGACCGGTGACCCAGTCGATGCCCAGCAGTTCGGCGAGCAGAATGCCGTCGTCGAGGATGGCGAGCGGCCGATCGGCCTCGCCGCTCAGCGCCAACAGCCGCGCCTCCATGACGAGGCACAGCATCCGGTCGAACTGGGTGTCGCTGGTGGTGCCGAGCCTACGCAGCAGCATGGCACCCTCACCGGTCTTGCCGAGAACGGACAGCACCTGCGTGGCGAGCGCGCGCTGGACGGCCGCGACGCGGGCTGGCTCGCCCAGTTCGCCCCACATGATGGCGGCCTGGCGCATGGCGTTCTCAGCGCGGCGCAGGCTCGGCCCGTCCGGTCGGTCGGACAAGGCCACGCCGAGGGCCTCAAGCAGGCTCGCCTGCGCACGCGTGCCCTCCGCGGCACCGTCCAGGAGCCGTTCGACGTGTGCGAGCACGTCCGGCTCACGCACCAGCGCCCGCTGGATCAGCCATTCGCTCTCGACCTCCGTAACGAGGTCGTCGTCGGCGTCCTGCTCCCGCACGATGCGCAGCGCCCGCCCGATGACTTCCCGTTCCTCGGCGAGCTGGCCCAGGTTGCGGTGGGTGCGGGCCAGGTGTAGCAGCACCTGCGGGGCGGCTTCGGCGGCCGGCCCGAGGCGGGCCATCAGGTGGATGAACTCGACCGGGTCGAGCTGGTTGATCCGGGAGGTGGGCAGCTTGGCGACGAGCGTCGCGGCCTGCTCGGGGTCGCCGCTGTCGGCTAGCAGGCTGGCCGCCGCCAGTTCGGCGCCCTGCGACATCAGCAGCGGGGCGGCTCGCTGCGCGATGGCCGGGTCGAGCGGCGCCAGCGAGGCGAGGGACTTCTGTGACTCGCTGCACAGCCGTGACCACCCGTTGGCGCCCACGGCGAACGGGATGCCGGCCCGGATGAGGCGGCGCAGCAGCCCTGGCTGCCCGAGCCCTTCCACCAGCCGGTCGTTGACCATCGGGAACGCGGCGACCTGGGTCAGCAGGTAGCGGTCGGACGGATCGAGGTCGGCGGCGTAGTGGTCCATCAGCTGCCGGATCAGCCCTGGATGGCGCAGCAGGACCGTGGCGGCCGCGATGCGGTCCGGTGTGCGGGCGAGGCGGCGCAGCATCACCAGCAGCAGCGCCACCCAACCGCCGGACAGGTCGTGCAGGGTGGCGGCGAGCCGCTCGCCGTCCTCGTCGCCGATCTCGAGACGGGCAAGGGCCTCGGCCTCGTCCTGCGTGAGGCGCAGGTCCTGGGTGTTGAACCGGGCGGCGGTGCCCTGGAACTCCATGGCCGCCAGCGGCGCCGGCAGCAGGCGGCCGCTGACGAGGATCCGTGGCGGCTGCGGGCCGTCTTGCGCCAGTTCGGCGAGCCAGGCGGCGGCGTCGTCGGTGAGCGCCTCGACGTTGTCGATGATCAGCAGGTCCGGCGGCGCGGCCCGCAGCGCACTGATCCGCCTGGCGGTGCCGTTCGCGGGTGGGCGGGTCTGGTCGGCCGCGTCGAATATCGACGATGTCAGCTCGTCAACGGTGACCGGGTGGTCGCGAGGAAGGCTCACCTCGATGCTGTTGTCGGTGCTGGCGCCGACCTGCCGGAGCAGGACGCTCTTGCCGAACCCGCCGCCCGCCTCGATGAGGACCGAGTTCCTCACGTTGAGGATTTCTCCTACGAGCCGCTTACGTGGAACGAAAGGCACTCGAACCATACGAGGCGAACCTCTCATGCCTGCTGAACCGGCGATCCCCACCAGCGCTGCCACGCCGGTTCGATCGGACCGTAGGCTAACATGAATAGATATTCATTCGACTGCCTGAGCAGCGAAGAATGCTCACCATGACGGGAATATGACAGTTGTTTAAACGCGCTCCGAGCCGGTGCGCGAGAGCCGGTGCGCCGGGTCGTGACGGGCATCGGGAACGACCTGCTGCCGGAAGGTCAGGTGTCGGCGCCGCGCATCACTCACCTGCTGATCGACCGACTGACGGACGATGTCCTGGCGGAACTCGTAGAGCGCGGTCCGGTCGGGGTGCTGGGAGCCGGCGGCGGTCACCTCGGCCAGGATGCCGATCTCCAGCAACGCCTCCAGCGCATCGAGAGCGGCCAGGACATCGAGGTTTGCCGCGTCCGCGACGGTGTCGAAGCCGAACGACGGGCCCATGACGGCCGCGACCTGCAGCAGCCGGGCGGCGTCCTGGCCGATCGAGGCGAGCTTCGCCGCGACCAGCCTCGCGACGGCCGGTGGTACCGCATCGGGACCGGCCTGGTGCCGCAGCACCTCGAGCAGCATGTACGGATTCCCGCCGCTTCGGGCGTGCGCCCACCGGACCGGGTCGCCGTCGGCGGTGCCGGCGGCGGTGCCGAGGTCGACGGCGAGCATCCGGGCGGCGGCGAAGTCGAGACCGCCGAGCGTCACCTCGGTCCCCTCGCCGGCGTGCTCCAACGGCAGCATCACCTCGTCCATGCCGCCTTTCACCCGCCGCCGGATCGCTGTCGGGAGGTCGTTGCGAGCGGCCACGACGACGCACAGCCGGGTGTCGGCGCCGGCGCGCAGCAGATAACGCAGCAGCGCCACCGTCTGCGGAGCGGCCCAATGTACGTCGTCGATCAGCAGGGCGCAGGGTCGCTCGTCCGCCGTCACCGCGAGCAGCTGGGCGAACGCGGCGAAGACGACCGACTGCTCCGGAAGCTCACCCGACGGGCACGGTCCACCGAGCGACGGCAGCAGTATGCGCAGCGGGCCCCGGGCGGCCGGCGAGACGGCGTCCAGCGGGTCGTCCGGTGAGGCGGCGACGTAACCGTCCAGCGCCTCCACAATCGGTTGGTACGGCACCATCGCGCCCGCGTCGCACCGGCCGACCAGCACGAGCCCGCCGTCGGCGGCGACCGCGGCACCGGCCTCCCGCAGCAGCCGCGTCTTGCCGATCCCGGCCTCACCGGTGACCAGGACGAATTGCCGGCGTCCTCGCGCGGCGCGGGACCAGGCACCGGCCACCGTCGTCATCTGCTGCTCGCGCCCGACGAACGGCGCCGGGCGGTGGCGGTACTCGGTGCCGGAACCACCCGTGCCACCGCCCGGAACGGCCGGCGCGGACGCCGGGCCGAGCAGCGCCAGATATGCGGCCTCGGTCTCCGGCGACGGATCGACCCCGAATTCCTCGGCGAGGTGTCGGCGCAGCCGCTGGTACGCCCGTAGGGCCTCGCCCCGGTTGCCCATCGCCTCGCGGACAGCCATGAGGCAGCGGTGGGCGCTCTCCCGTTCGGGGGCGCGGGTTGTCGCCTCCTCGGCGAGCAGCGCGGCCCGAGCGTGGTCGCCGGAACGCATCGCCGCCTGGCCGGCCACCTCCAGTGCGGTGACGAGATACTCGGTCAGCTGCTCGCGCCGTTCTGCGACCCAGTGCCCCTCATGCTCGGACAGAAAAGGGAGCCGCAATCGGCCCGCCGCAGCCGCCGCCAGCCGGTCCGCCGTGGCGAAGTCGCCGGAGTCGAGCGCCCCGCAGGCGTCGGTCACCGCCCGCATCGCCTCCTCCACGTCGATGAGCACGTTGCCGTCCAACGCGAGGACGTACCGGCCGTCGCGCTTGACGAGCGGGTTCGCCGAGTGGCTCGGTAGCGGGCCCACGAAGGCGCGGAGCCGGCTGATCAGTGTGCGCAGGGCCGATGCCCAGGTCGGTGGCAGCGCACCCGGCCAGATGACATCGGCCAGCTCGTGCCGACTCACGCCCTCCGGGCCGGCCAGGGCCAGGCGGGCGAACGCCACCCGGGCCTGCGCGCCATGCAACTGGTAGCCGGTGCCCGCGCACCGAACCGTCATCGGACCCATTAACTCGATTTTCGCTTCCATGTGATCCCCCGCAGCCTGAAGATTTCTGCTTGTTCCTCAGGATCAGCTGAGCGGGTACCACGGAGGTACCGAGCAAATGTGGTATCGGGCCGCCGGTGCCGAGCGGGCGTCCGGCGGCGCCTGCGGATTGCGAAGCGATTGCACCGGCACTCGTACGGTCCATCCGACGCGCCGAATCCCCGACGAACAGGAGCTCACCATGAACCTTCCCACTCTCGAGGTGTCCGTCGACCGCTTGAAGGTAGTGAGTCGGATTTCGGACTTCGATCCCGACACCCCCTTGACCGCTTCCGGTGTCGACTCGCTCGACCTCATGGAGTGGGTCAGCGACATGCAGGAGCGATACCCGGACCTGGGTGTGGACGCGTCGATCGCCGAACAGGTCGACGACATCATCACGTTCCGTAGCATTCACCAGCAGTTGCTCTCCGCAGCCAACGGCTCGTCTCCGGTCGCCGGCACGACCGGAGACGCGTGAGCGCGGAGCCACGGATGTCCGGCATCGGCATCATCGGCTGGGGCAAGTACGTGCCCGAGGGCAGACTGACCAACTCGGAACTTGCGGCCCGCTTCGGCGTCGACGAGGACTGGATCGTGCACCGCACCGGCATCCGGGAACGGCGCGTCGTCGGCCCCGGCGAGACGACCGCCTCCCTGGCCGTCGAAGCCGGCCGTCGTGCGCTGGAGCACGCCGGTCTGCGGCCCGATCAGATCTCCCATCTCATTCTCGCCTCCGGCACGCCGGAGCAACTGTCGCCGGCCACGTCCGCCTTCGTCCAGCGCGAGCTGGGTACGGCAGGCGGTGCCCATGACGTCAACGCCGAATGCGCCAGCTTTGCCTACGGTTTCGTGGTCGCGGCCGGGCTCATGGCGATCGACCCGCGTCCGATCCTGCTCATCGGGACCGACACGCACTCGCTGGTAGTCAACCCCGAGGACCGGGACCTGAGCGTGCTCATCGGCGACGGTGCCGGTGCTGTCGTTCTGGCCCCGCACAGCCGCAGCTGGCTGCGCGGCTGGGATATGGGCTGCGACGGCTCAAAGGTCGACAGCCTCAAGATCCCCGCCGGCGGCAGTCGGATGCCCGCAACCGAGGAGACGTTGCGCGAGAAACTGCACTACGCACAGATCAAGGGCAACGAGATCTACCTGAACGCCATCCGGTTCACCGTCGGGTCGGTACGCAAGACCCTGCAAGCGGCACAGCTCGGTCCCGAGGACATCGACCACCTGCTGCCGCACCAGGCGAACCTGCGCATCATCGACTCGATCGTGGAGCGCAGCGGTGTGCCCCGGGACCGGCTGATCACCAACATTGAGTACTACGGCAACACCGGGGCAGGCTCGATGCCGATCGCCCTGGCCGAGGCACTTGACGCGGGACGATTTCAGAAGGGCGACCGGGTGATGTTCGCGGCGTTCGGCGCCGGCATGGTCTGGGTCACCGCGCTGATCGAGTGGGGCGCGGGCGAGCCGACGGAGTGGCGGTCATGACGCAATCCACAACGGACGGACGGCAGATCTCGGCGCCGCGCCCGGAGAAGCCGGTCGCGCTGGTGACCGGTGCGTCCGGCGGCTTCGGCGCCGCCTTGGCGATCGAGCTCGACCGGCTGGGGTGCCGCGTCGCGCTGCACTACAACAGCGCCGCCGACGGCGCCCGTGAGGTCAGCGAGCAGCTCACGAACGACTCGACGGTCGTGCAGGCGAACATCGGGGACTGGGAGTCGGTGAGCGCGATGCACCGGCGGATCACCGAGCAACTCGGCGAGGTCGACATCCTCGTCAGCAACGCGGCCATCCGCAAGGACGCGCTGATGATGAGCCAGGCGCCGGACGTGTGGGCCGAGGTCATCCAGACGAACCTGCTGGGCACCTTCCACGTGTGCCGGGCGGTGTTGCCGTCGATGGTGAAGCGGCGGTGGGGCCGGATCATCAACGTGGTCTCGCCGTCGGCGCTCGTCGCCACGTCCGGGCAGACCGCCTACGCCGCCTCGAAGTCCGGCGTCATCGCGTTGACCCGTACCCTCGCCACCGAGTGTGGCCGGCGCGGGGTGACGGTCAACGCCATCTCGCCCGGTTTCATGGAGACGCGGATGACGGCGAACGCCACCGACAAGTTCCGGCAGAACCTCGCCGCGAACCTGCCGGTCCCGCGGCTCACCACCCCCGAGGAGGTCGCGCCGACGATCGGCGTCTTTCTCGACAATGGGTACCTGACCGGCCAGGTGCTCAGCGTCGACGGCGGGATCTCCCTCATCTGACGGCACGCCCGTCCAGCCGGAGAAGAGCGACATGACGGTCACCGACCTGAGGAACGGCACGGCACGGCTGCTGCTCTGGGCGGGAGCCGACCTGGCAGCCGAACGCGCCGCCCGGGCTGCGGTGACCGACGCGGCACGCACCGGGGCCCCGATCCCCAGTCCGGTTCCGGGGCCCGTGCGCGGGGCGGTCGTCACGACGCCGACCCGCGCCCTCGACGACCTCGTGGCCTCCCCGGTGCGGCAGGTACCGGCTGGCGGACCCCGGCCGGCCGTCCTGTTGCTGCCCGGCCAGGGTTCCCAGCACGACGGCATGGCGGTGAGGTTGTACCACGACGAGCCCGTGTTCCGTTCCGCAGTCGACGACGTGTTCGAGGCGTGGGGACCCGGCGGTGCGGACATCCGCGACGACTGGCTCGGCACCGGCACCGGTCCAGGCATCCCGATCGACGACCCCCGCCGGGCCCAGCCGCTGCTCTTCGCCGTCGACCACGGGCTGGGTCGGCTGCTGCTGAGCTGGGGCGTCAGACCGGCCGAGGTACTCGGGCACAGCGCCGGAGAGATCGTGGCGACGACCCTCGCCGGGGTGTTCACCGTCGCCGAGGCCGTCGCCATGGTGCGCGGCCGGGTGAGGGCCGCCGTTGCGGTCCCCGCGGGCGGGATGCTCGCCGTGGCCGCGTCCGCCGACGAACTGCAGCCGTACCTGAGCGGGCAGGTCGCCGTCGGGGCCGTCAACGCCGACCGCCGCACGATGCTCGCCGGGCCGGACGCGGAGCTTGCCGTCGCCGCGGCGCGGCTGACCGCCGACGGGTACATGGTCCGGCGGGTGCCGTCGACCGTCCCGTTCCACAGCCCTGCCATGGAACCGGCGGTCGCCGTGGCGCAGCTGTCGTTCCACGCGCCGCCGAAGCCGCCGGCATTTCCCGTCCGGTCCGGCTACACCGCTCGGCCGATCACCGCCGAGGAGGCCGGCGACTCCCGGTTCTGGGCCCGACAGATGGCCGACACGGTCCACTTCGGCCCGGCGCTGAGCGCGTTGCTCGGCCGGGGCGACCGGCTGCTCGTGGAGTGCGGGCCGGGTCGGGTCCTGTCGTCCTTCGCCCTGCGCCAGCCGGCGGTGCGGGGCGGGGGCAGCAGAGTGGTGCCGATGCTGCCCGGCGATCGACCTGACCGGGTCGCGATACTCGAGGCCGCGGCGGCGCTGTGGTGCGAGGGTCACGACCTGAACGCGACGGCGATTTAACAAACAGTCATCGACGGGTAGACGATCGAACATGGTCGTTATGTCTGTTTCACTCCATGCTGCGGTCCAGGTAGGCGCATTTCCTGGCGGTCGTCTAATCGCACGACGCCGATATATCCGCGACGGGTAACCGCCGACGAATCCTATTCTCGTTACGCCGGGCATTCGTTGCCCCAATGCTCGAAAGCCGACTTTGGTGTCCCTGCTCGCGACCGTGCGATACAGGCGCCACAACGAGAACGACGGTGGTCCGGCACCCTGCGGGCCGGACCACCGTCGGAGGAGAGCGTCAGCTCAAGCGGCTTTCCACACACCGGTTGGGGCGACCTCCGCCACCCAGTCCGCGAAGTCGCGGGGCTTGCGGCCGAGGGCGCGCTCGACACCGTCGGTGAGGGAGCTGTTGCGGCCGTCGAAGAACTCGGAGATGAGGGTGGCCAGCGGGTCGGCGAACTCGCGGGGGGCGCCGTCGGCGACGACGGCGTCGGCGAACTCGTCCCGGGTGATGGGCTGGTAGCGCAGCTCGCGGCCGGTCGCGCGGGCGATCTCGGCCACGCCCTCGGCGAACGTCCACAGGCGCGGGCCGGTCAGCTCGTAGCGCTGCCCGACGTGGCGGTCCTCGGTGAGGGCGGCCACGACGACGTCGGCGATGTCGTTGGCGTCGATGAACGGGTCGGAGTTGTCACCGCACGGCAGGGCCAGTACGCCCTGACGCAGCGGCTCGAGGAACACCCCTTCGTCGAAGTTCTGGTTGAAAGAGGCCGGGGCGACGATGGTCCACTCCACCGGGAGACTCGTGACGGCGTTCTCGCAGAGCACGGCCTCATCCTGGTTGCGGGCCGACAGCAGAACCAGGCGCTGCACGCCGGCGTCGGCGGCGATGCGGGCGACGGTGCCGACCGATTCGCTGGCGCCAGGCCACTCGACCTCGGGGTAGAACATGATGTAGGCGGACTTGACCCCGGTGAAGATGCCGCTGTTCCAGGTGTCGGGCTTCTCCCAGTCGAACGGGGGTGCGCCGCTGCGGGAGGCGACCTTGACGTTGACGCCGCGCTTATCGAGCTTTTGGGTGATCCGCCTACCGACGCGACCGGTGCCACCGATGACCAATGTCGTGTTTTCGTTCGTCATGGATATAGTGTTACCCGCGCCATCTGGACGGTCCATGGCCAAGGTTCTGAAATGCATAATCCATCGTCTAGCATTGGCGGCATGGACGCACTAGCAGGACTGCTCGAAGGGCCGCGAGCCAGCGGTGCTTTTCTCCTCCGCGTCGTCCTGGACCCGCCATGGTCGATCCGGGTCCAGGACAGATCGCCCCTGTGTCTAGCCGCGGTGCTCGGCGGTGAGGCGTACGTGCAGACGGACCACGGCAAGGTGGTGCGGCTCGGGCCGGGCGACGTCGCCATCGTCCGCGGGCCCGACCCCTATGTGCTCAGCGACGGCAGCGCGACCCCACCCCAGGTGATCGTGCACCCCGGCCAGCAGTGCCTCACCCCCGAAGGCGTCGAGTTGCGCGAACGGATGGCGCTGGGGGTCCGCACGTGGGGCAGCAACCCCGACGGCTCCGTGCAGATGCTGCTGGGGGTGTACGAAGAGGTCGGCGCAGTCGGCCAGCGCCTGCTCGACGTGCTGCCGCCGCTGCTGGTCGTGTCCAACGACTCGTGGGACTCCATGTTGATCCCGATCCTCGCCGGCGAGGTCACCCGGACCGGGCCGGCGCAGGGCGTCGTGCTGGACCGCCTGCTGGACCTGCTGCTCATCTCGGTGCTGCGGGTGTGGTTCGACCGTCCCGACTCCGAGGCCCCGGCGTGGTATCGGGCCCAGGCCCATCCGATCGCCGGGGAGGCGCTGCGGCTGTTCCACGAGGACCCGGCCGGCGACTGGACCCTCGCCAGGGTCGCCGCCGAAGTCGGAGTGTCGCGGGCGACGCTCGCAGAGTGCTTCCGCAACACCGTCGGCACGCCACCGATGACGTATCTCATGGAATGGCGCCTGGCCCTGGCCGCGGATCTGCTGCGCCAGTCCGACGCCACGCTCAACGCCGTCGCCCGGCAGGTCGGCTACGGCAGCGGGTTCGCCCTGAGTTCGGCGTTCAAGCGGGTCTACGGCGTCAGCCCTCAGGAGCATCGAGCCGCTGCCATGGCGCAGTAGACGGCAATGTCGGTGACATGGAAGCCGTTGGTCCGGCGGCGGCCGGTCCTGGTGTCAGAGGCCGAGCGCCGTACCGGGCCGGGTGGTGGCGTGGTCGCGGAGACGGCCGGCATGTCTCGGCAGGCCACCGACGCGAAAGGAGGGCCGCCGGTGGCCTGGCCTCACGCTGTTCCCCCGGCACCCTCAGGCTTTGCCGACGACTGCTCCGGAGGGTCGGGGAACAGGACATCGGGTTGTTTGGCCAGTTCGCGCAGCATGGCCCGGGGGTCCGGTACCAGCCGCCGGGTGGCGAGGTCGAGCAGCCCGATCGTGTTCTCGAACCGGGCGACCGCAATCCCTTCGGGGGTCTGGAACCGTTGCACCAACTCGATGAACTGGCCCTTGCCGCCGCTCATGACGCAGCTGACATCGACGTGATCGCCGACGCGCAGCTCACGCTGGAACCGGACGGTCGCCTTGAGTAGCACCGGACCGAGCCCGGCGTCGGCCAGCACGTCCGGGGTGAGGCCGGCCGCCTGCAGGAACTCCCAACGGGCGTGCTCGGCGTACTGTGTGTAGACGGCCTGGTTGACGTGACCCTGGCGGTCGATCTCGTAGGCCCGCGCCTGAAGGCGGACGCTGAACGCTGTGCTCATGTTCAGAGCCCGACCGGGTCGTCGATGACGATCCGCCAAGTGCCGTCGGCCTGTTGCCGGGACACCACCGTGCCCTTGCCACGCAGATCGATCGCCTGGCCGTCTTCGTGCTCGCCGACCAGATGCCAGTCGGCGTGCGTCAGGGCGATGTCGCCGGTCCGCATGATGCTGGTCATCGTGATGTCTGCGGCGGTGATGGCGGCGAACATCGGCTTGAGTTCGGCGGTGACGGCTTCGAGCCCCACCGCCTGCCGGCCGTCCGGCGGCTGGACCAGGATGCCGTCCGGCTCGTACAGGTCGAGCATGGCTTGCATGTCGTTGGAGTTGAAGGACTCGGCGATGAGGCCGGGGATGTCTTCCGGACGTTGTGCCGGCATGGCTGGGTCTCCTTAAGGCAGGATCAGGATCAGCTGAAGATGCCCTGGCCAGGCGTGAGGATGCCGGCCGGGTCGTACCGGCGCTTCATTTCGACGAGCGCGCTCCAGCGCGAGCCGTAGTGAGTCCGCCAGTCGGTGCGAGTCATCGAGGGCACGGCGCCGACGAGGTAGCGCTTCGCGCCGAGGCTGACACCCCGGTCGTAGAAACGGCGGTTCTGCACCAGCATGCCCTGGGTGTCCGGGTGGTCCGGTGCGGGGATGCGAATGAGGCTGACCTCGAAGAACTCGAGGGTGGAGCAGCGGGGCAGAACGAAGTTCTCGCGGGTGAGCGGCCGGGCGCTCATCGGCGAGATCCGGATCGGGCCGGGGCCCATCTGGTCGGGGGTGAGCTCGCCGAGGACGGTGTCGAGGTACGCGGGGGTGTTCTCGGTGCTGACGAACATCATCAGCCACGGCTTCTTGCTGCCCCAGAACCCGGCGGCCTTGAGCGCGGCCCAGTTCGGGTCGAAGCGCAGCAGCCAGTCACGGAACGGCATGTCGGCGGTCGGGCCGGCGACGGCCTGCGGCGACAGCACGGCCCGCAGCGCGGCAACGTTGGGCTGAGCGGGTGAGGAGAAGAACATGCCGAGCGCGAGCCGGTACGTCCAGCCGCCACCGGCTTTCGGTTCGGCGTAGCCGTTCTGGTCGTCGACGACCCTGGCACGCATGACGGCGAGCGAGTCACGCAGGAACGTCGCGCGGTCGGTGTAGGTGAACTCCAGCGAACGGGCGGTCGTCTTGGCGGGGATCAGCCTGACGCCGGCCCGCACGATGATGCCGTACTGGCCGCCGCCGATGAGCACGGCCTCGAACAGGTCGGGGTTGTTGCTGCGGGAGCACGTGACCAGTTCGCCGGTACCCGTGACGACCTGGATCCATTTGACATTGTCGGCCTGCGAGCCGTAACGCTGGCTGGTCCCGCCGAGTCCGCCGACGCTGAGGGTCCCACCGATCGACAGATGGGCGAAGTCGTTGTAGACAGGCAGGGTCTGGCCGGATCCGAGGGCCCGCAGCGCCAGGGTCGACCAGGTGACACCGGCGTCGACGTCGGCGATGCCGTCGCTGATGCTGTGGATCCTGCCGAGCGGCTTCGGGTCGATGGCGATGCCGCCGTCGACAAGCGCCTGCCCATAGTGCGAGTGGGAGTGTCGGCCCTCGTTGCCGGTGCCGCTCTGACCGTTGACGGCCACCGCGAGCCGGTTGCTGCGGGCGTACCGGACAATCTTCTTGATGTCGTCGATCGAGCCTGGCGTCAGCACCGCCTGCGGGCGCCGCGTGAACAGATGGCCGAAGTCCTCGGTGAAGGGAGACGGGTCGGCGGGCAGCACGAGGGTGCCGTCCAAGGTGGGGACCTGCACGATGCCTGCCGTCGAACCGGGGGCGGTGGCCCACGCGCGCGCACTGGGGTTCCAACCCAGGACCGCCGCGCCCGCTCCGACAGTGAGACCGGACAGGAACTTCCGGCGTGTGAGATCGATCTGCATACTCCTTTTGGTACGCCCGGGAACGCAAAGGGAACGCAAACCCGCCTGTGCCGTCCAGGTCGTTGATGCGCTTGACCAGCTTGCGGTCGGTGTGGCTGAGGTACTGGCGCCATGCCGTCGCGGTGAAGACCAGCCTCACGCGACGTCTCGCACGGTGGCGGGGTCGACCAGTTCCGCTCGACCGCGTCGAGTAGTCGGATCTCGCAGCGGAGGCCGCTGGCCTTGGCGAGTCGACCATCACCGGTCACCAGCGGACAGGCCATCAACTCCGCTGCCGCGACATACGCTGCGTCGTACGCCGTGACGTTTCTATCGGTGAATGGGCACCACCGATCTGCTGTCGGCGTTCCGTCGGTCCTCCTCGCTATGGTCCTGCCGTGGATCACGATGGACGTACCTTGCCGGCTCCGCTGTCCGAAGCCCATCAGGTCGGCTTCGACTACCGGGGCGGGGACGGCGTCGACTTCGAGCCGTACTCTCACTTTCTCGACTCGGGAGAGTGTGCCGAATGGTGGCGGGCGTGGACGGGAAACGCGCAGCTTGACGGTTCCGAGTTCCGGGTCTTCGGGCAGGACGGCACGGGCGGCCTCGCCGCCTTCTGGCTGGTGCGCCCTGGTGAGCCGATCGAGCAGCAGCCGGTGGTGTTTCTCGGCTCGGAGGGCGAAACGGGCGTCGTGGCGCAGAACCTGTGGGACTACCTGTGGCTTCTCGCGGACGGTTTCGGTCCATCACTCTGCCGGTAGCTTGCCTGCGGGGCGGGCAGCGCTCGACAGCGCACTGGACCGCTACTGCTCTGTACTTCGGCTTGCCGACCGATGTGAGTCGCCGGAACGGCTGGCCTCACCGTGCGCAATGTCGTCGGAGACTCGCAGAGGTCAGGCGATCTGCCTGAGGTCGCTGCTGTAGTCAACGATGATCCGCATGCGGGCGCCAGTGCTCGTGCATACCGGCTCAGGGTCGCCACCTCGTTGGCGTCCAGATCGCCGTTCTCAATCTGGGATGTCGTCCCAGTCATGGAAGTCGCTCATCAGCCCTCCCTCCGTTTCCTCTCGAAGGCAAGCCAACCCTCGTACGCAACCTCAGCGGTCGGGATCGCCGTCTCGTACCACCGAGTCCGGTCTCCTGCCTTGTTGCCGGCAACGAACAGCACTGCCTGCGACCATGGATCAAAGACGAACAGAACCCGGATGGCGACGTCGCGCCCCATCAGGCCACGCCTCGGCCAGGCGAAGCGCGAAGGCACAGGCCAGGCCAGGCCAGGCCAGCAAGAGCATGTCAGCGGTGGGCCGGAGGTACCACCATGCGAACCACAGGGCGACGATCGTCGGTGAGCCGCTTCCACTCAGGCTGGCCGGCTCATAGGCACGAGGCCGATGAGCCTTGCAGCCGTCGTCAGGACGCCGCGAGCAATCGGACTTCGCAGCGAGCGCCGCTGGCCTTGGCGAGCCGACCATCACCGGTCACGAGCGGACAGGCCATCAACTCCGCCGCCGCGACATACGCCGCGTCGTAGGCCGTGACATTGCCCCGCAACTGCCAGATTCGGTCGAGCAACAACGGGACGCCGACCTCGTCGATGACCAACGAAGGCAGGGTGTCGATCGCCTCTTGGGCCCGGGCAAGACCGAGCTTCCCACCGAGGACTTTGCCTCTGACCACCGACATGACCTCGACCAGAAGATGGCCGGGGGCGGCCCAGTGCGGATCTCCGGTCAGTTCTGCCCGCGCCGCGTCGCCTACCGGCCCGTCATCGACCAAGGCATCCGCCAGGGCCGACGCATCCACAACTATCACGCGGCACTTCCCCATGGCCCGTGCTGCTCGCGTTGGTCGGTCAACTCGGCGGCACTCTCCCCCGGCAAGGAGCGCGCACCGTCCGAGCGGCCGGCGAAGCGATCAAGGGCTGCCGTGTTACGCAGACGCCGAGCCTGCGTCTCCACCAACTCCAGCAGGTACGCCTGGAGTGACTGCCCGCGCGCCTTGGCCTGGGCCGCCAGAGCGTCTCGCACTTCTTCCGGCACGTCCCGAATCTGGAGAGCAACCATGCATTCATTATGCATGCAGCATCGCCCGCTGCCGAGGAAGGCTCGAACCTTGAGCAACCGGTTCGCATGGCGATTGCTGGCATGACCAAGAGCCCAGGCCAGAGAGGCGTGTGGGCCGCCAGGGACTCGAACCCTGAACCTAAGGATTAAAAGTCCTCAGCTCTGCCATTGAGCTAACGGCCCGTGGGCCATCAGGCTACCCGAACGTCGCGGCTCGGCGCGCATCGCTCCGGCCGGCACGGGCCGGGCGCCGGGAGTGGGGCTGACGCTGATTTAAAGCGGACAGTATGCTGTCTGTGCTCTAGACAACTAGGTCTGCCGACGAACAGGGTGGGGGCCATGGCCCGAGTGCCGATCTATCGTGTCATCGCGGACGACCTGCTGGCCCAGATCACCAGCGGCGCGCTGCCGGTCTCCAGCCAGTTGCCGAGCGAGGCCGAGATGGCGGCGCGCTACGGGGTGAGCCGGATGACCGTCCGGCAGGCGATGGACCAGTTGGAGAATGCCAAGGTCATTGTCCGACACCAGGGCAGCGGCAGCTATGTCCGGGACGCGCCGGGGCATCTGCGTGGCATGAACGGCCTGCGGTCGTTCGCGGCCGAGATCGGCACCGACGGCGCCGTGGTGGAGAGCCGCATCGTGGCCCAGGAGAGCACCTCGTCCGCGCCCACCGAGGTGACCGACGAGCTGGCCAGCGCCCGGTCCACCCGGTTCGTGCGGCTGGCTCGGGTCCGGCTGGTCGACGGTGTGCCGGCCACGTACCAGGAGGCCTGGATCCCGTTCACGGTGGCACCGGGGCTGGCCCGCGAGGAGTTGGTGGAGGGCTCGCTCTACCGGACCCTGACCGAGCGGTACGGCGTGGAACTCGGCTGGGCCAACCAGATCATCTCGGCGAGCCTGGCCACCAAGAAGCTGGCCGGCCTCCTCGACGAGAAGGCCGGCAGCCCACTGTTGACGATCCGCCGCACGACGTACTCGAAGCGGAACGTGCCGATCGAGTTCGTGAAGAGCTGGACCCGCAAGGGTTTCCCGCTGGCCCAGCGGATCGAGGCGAGCTGAGCCGGGCGGGACGGGCAGCTACATCCAGTCGACACTGAGGTACTGCGTCTCCTGGTACGCGCGCAGCCCGTCCCGGCCGCCCTCGCGCCCGATGCCGCTCTGCTTCACCCCGCCGAACGGGTACGCGGCGTCGGAGACCACGCCCCGGTTGACCCCGACCATGCCGGCCTCGGTCGCCTCGGCCAGCTTCAGCGCCCACCGCAGGTCAGCCGAGAAGACGTACGCGGCCAGCCCCAGCTCGGTCCCGTTGAGCAGGGCCAGCAGCTCGTCCTCGGTCTGCCAGGCGACGATCGGCGCGACCGGCCCGAAGATCTCCTCGGTGACCACCTTGGCGTCGGGCGGCACGTCCCGCAGGACGGTGGGCGGGTAGTAGCAACCACCCTCCGGTGCCGGTGCCAGGTGGCTGATCCGGGCGCCCCGGTCCAGCGCGTCCCGCACCAGCGCGTCCACTCCTTCGACGGCACGGGCGCTGATCAGCGGCCCGATCTCGGCCCCGGATCCGGCCGGGCCGACCGTGAGCGCGGCGGTGGCCGCCCCGAACCGCTCGGTGAACTCTCCGATCACCTCGGCGTGCACGTAGAAGCGGTTGGCCGCGGTGCACGCCTGCCCGCCGTTGCGGAACTTCGCGATCATCGCGCCCGCCACCGCGGCGTCCAGGTCGGCGTCGGCGGCCACCACGAAGGGCGCGTTGCCGCCGAGTTCCATGGAGGTGTTCACCACCCGCTCCGCGGCCTGGGCGAGCAGCCGCCGGCCGACCGGGGTGGAGCCGGTGAAGGAGAGCTTGCGGACCCGCTCGTCACGCAGCCAGGTGCCCACGACCGTACCGGCGTCGGTGGTCGGCACGACCGTGACGGCGTCCGGTGGCAGCCCGGCCTCGGTGAGGATCCGGGCCAGCGCGAGCGCGGTCAGCGGCGTTTCCGAGGCCGGCTTGATGACCACCGTGCAGCCCGCCGCCAGTGCCGGACCGGCCTTGCGGGTGATCATGGCTGCCGGGAAGTTCCAGGGCGTGACGAGCGCCGACACTCCCACCGGGCGGGTGGTCACGATCGCCCGCGCGCCGCCCGCCGGGGTGGGGGTGAAGTCGCCGTCGCTGCGTACCGCCTCCTCGGCGGACCAGCGGAAGAAGTCGGCGGCGTAGCCGACCTCGGCGAGCGCGTCCGCCTGGGACTTGCCGTTTTCCAGGCAGATCAGCGCCGCCAGGTCGGCGCTCCGCTCGGTCATCAGCTGGTACGCCCGGAGCAGCACGTCGGAGCGCTGCCGGGCGGGCGTTGCCGCCCAGGCCGGGAAGGCCCGGGCGGCGGCGTCGACCGCGGCGGTGGCGTCGGCGGTGCCGCCGTCGGGCACTGTGGCGACGACCTGACCGGTGGCCGGGTCGGTGACCGCCAGCGCACCGCCGGAATGTGCGGGCAACAGTCGGGCCAGCAGGTCGGCCGGGCTGGCGATGGTGCTGGTCATGCGTCTCCTTCGGTGGCCGTCCGCCAGTGGCGGTAGAGGTCGGCGTACCGGGCGGCCCGGGTCGGGTCGGGTGCGTAGGTGTGCAGCGGGCCGCGCAGCAGTCGGGCCTGCTCGTCCAGGGGCAGGCCGCCGGTGCCGGTGAGCGCGAGCAGCGCGGCGCCCTTGAGGCTGACGTCCGGCTCGGTGCAGACCGCGACCTCGCGGCCGAGCACGTCGGCGCGGAGCCGGGCCAGCCGCTCCGAGCGGGCGGTGCCGCCCGCCAGCACGATCGCAAGTCGCGGCTCGTCGCCGGTGAGCCGGTCGACTCCCTCCCGGACGCCGTAGGCGACGGCCTCCAGCACGGCCAGGTAGACGTGCGCCGGGCCGTGGTCGGCGTGCAGCCCGGTCAGCGAGCCCCGGGTGGCCGGTTGCCAGCGCGGGAACCGGCTGCCGGAGAGGTTCGGGTCGGCGAGCACCCCGCCGGCACCGGGTCCGATCCGGTCCATCTCCGGGCCGAGCCGCTCGATCGCCACGGCCGGTCCGGGGTGCCCGAGCAGCCGGGCCCACCAGGCAGCGGCCCCGCCGGTCATCCCGGTCGCGCCGCCGATCGTCCAGCGCCCACCGGCGGTGTACGGGTTGAGGGTCGCCCCGGGCGGCGGATCGGTCGGCTGGTCGAGGACCCGGACCAGCACGTCGGTGGTGCCGGCGATGTCGGCGATGGCGTCGGTACGGGTACCGGCGACGAGGGTGGCGCCGACCGTCCCGTCCGGCCCACCACCTACCACCGGCACCGCCCGGGACAGGCCGAGCAGCCGGCTGACGGTGGCTGTCGTATCGCCGATCACGTCGGTGGCGGCCCGCTGTGGCGGGAACAGCTCCGGGCGTACGCCGACCGCCTCGATGGCCGCGACCGACCAGTTCCGCTCCCGGACCGCGCTGGCCCCGAAGTACGCGGCACTTGTGTGGTCGGTGGCGACCACCCCGGTCAGCCGGGCGATCAGGAAGTCCTTCGGGTGCAGGGCGTGCGCCACCCGGGCGTACGCCTGCGGGTCGGTCGTCCGCAGGTGCAGCAGGGCGGCCAGCGCGCCGCCGGTGACCGTGGGCCGGCCGCTGTCGCGCAGCAGGTCGGCCGTCCGTTCGCCGAGCCGTTCCCGCAGTTCGGCGAGCCCGGCGCTGTCCGCCCAGCCGTGTGCCGGGCCGACCGGTGCGAGCGACCGGTCGGCCAGCACGGTTCCGATGTGCCCGGCGATGCCGATGCCCCGGATGTCGTCGGCGTGCCCGCCGGTGACCGCGCCGACGGTCCGCACGAACTGCTGCCAGAGCAGTTCGGCGTCGAAGGTCAGCCCGGAACCGGCGTCCTGCCGTTCGGTGCGGTGCTCGGCGCGGACCTCGCCGGACTCGTCGACGACGGCCGCTCGGATCGCCGAGGAGCCGACGTCGACGGCGAGTACCGCGCTTGTCACTTCCCGGCCTGGTATGGGGCGAAGGACGGGAAGGTCCAGGCGTTGACGTCCCGGTCGATCGGCACGTCGAGCACGGCCGGGGTGTTGCCCTCGAACACCTTCCGCACCCGCTGGCAGAGCGCGTCCAGGTTGGTGATCACCTCACCGTCGACGCCCATGCCCCGGGCCACCGTGCCGAAGTCGACGGTGTTGAAGTCGACGCCGATGGTGCGGCCGTTGAAGTGCAGCACCTGCTCCTGGCGGATGTTGCCGTAGCTCGAGTCGTTGAGCACCACCACACACACCTTGCCACCGACCCGGGCCAGCGTCTCCAGCTCACCCAGACTCATGCCCAGCGAACCGTCGCCGATCAGCGCCAGCACCGGACGCTCCGGATCGAGCAGGGTGGCGGCGATGGCCGAGGGCAGCGCGAAGCCCATGTTGCCGAAGCCGACCGGCTTGATGTACGTGTTCGGCTGGGTGATCTCCCAGAGGAAGGACCACACGCCCGGGTTGCCGGCGTCGGGGATGAGCAGGGTGTTCTCCGGCGACACCGCCCGCAGTGCCCGGACGATGTCGGCGGGCGAGAGGACGCCCCTCGGCGAGGCGTCCTTGACCTCGGCGTCCGCCCACCACTCGGCCTCGGCGGCTTGCAGGTCGGTGACCCACTCGTCCCGGGACGCCCTGGCCCCGGCGGCCCGGTCGCCGACGGCGACGAGCAGGTCCCGGGCGAACGCGCCGAGGTCGCCGACGATGCCGTCGGTGATCTCGCCGTAGTAGCGGCCGATCATCGCCGGGTCCACGTCGACCTGGATCACCTCGGGCAGTTGGCGGCGCCAGCGGGTGGTGGAGACGGCGTTGAGGCTGTTGCCGAGCGCCAGCACCACGTCGGCGTCGGTCAACACCCGGGTGGAGAGGTTGGTGCCCATCCGGCTGACCGCACCGAAGACCAGCGGGTGGTTCGTCCGCACCGCGCCGATGCCGTTGAAGGTGGTGACGACCGGGATGTTCAGGGCATCGGCGAGGGCCAGCACGTCCTCGCTGGCGCGGGAGCGGTTGCCACCGTTGCCGAGCCAGATGACCGGCCGCTCGGCGGCGAGCAGGCGCTCGGCGGCGCGGGCCACGGCCACCGGGTTGGGGCTGGGCCGTTCGCCGGTCCACTTGCGGGCCGGGTGCGTACGCGGGACGGCCGGCGGGTTGTCGATCAGCCCTTCGATGGTGTCGCGGGCGAAGTCCAGGTGGACCGGGCCCGGGTTGCCGGTGACGGCGTTGACGTACGCCTCCTCCATCGCCTGCTTGATGCCGTTGGCGTGCGCGACGAGCCGGCTGTACTTGGTCAGCGGCTTGAACAGCTCGACGTGGTCGGCGTTCTGGGCGTCGTCCTTGTGGATGTTCTCGCCGTTGTTGTTGCAGGTGAGGATGAACGCCGGGCTGGAGTCGCGGAAGGCGCCGCCGACGCCGGTGATCAGGTTGGTCGCGCCCGGGCCGGTGGTGGCGATGCAGGCTGCCGGCTGGCCGGTGAGCCGCCCGTAGGCGTCGGCCATGACGGCGGCGGCACCCTCGTGGCGGGTGTGCACGAACTCGATCCCGTCCGTGTCGATGATGGCGTCGGTGATCGCCAAGGTCTGCCCGCCCACGACGCCGAAGACGTACTCGACGCCGAGGGAGCGCAGCATCTCGACCACTACCTGGCCGCCGGTCTTCTTGCTGGTCACGTCGACTCTCTTCCGGTTGAGGGGGATGCGGGACGAGGCCGGGCCGGTGCGCGGGCCGCAGCTGCTCGTGGTGCTCAGCGGGGACCGGTCAGCGTTGGCGCGGGGGAGTCGCGGCTGCCGGCGAGTGGAGTCAGCTTAACCCCTGTCGCCTAGTTGTCTAGAACAATCGTGAAAGCCTTCACAGGGTGCCCGTGCGCTGGTGAGACAGGCTCGAAACAACCCCTTGACACGCCGTTCACCAGGTCTTAGGTTCCTTGCAAGTTATCTAGATAACTAGAGCATAGGTTGCGATGCATGGCTGACGTTGCGCTTCCGAGCTACCAACGAATCCGTCACGCATTGCGCCAGGAGTTGGAGCGCGGGGCTCTGGCTCCGGGCGACCGGATGCCCACCGAGCGGGAACTCGTCGAACGCTTCGGGGTGGCGCACATGACCGTGCGGCACGCCATCGACGGGCTCGTTCGGGACGGGCTGGTGGTGCGCCGGCGTGGGTCGGGAACATTCGTCGTCCGTACGCGGCCGATGGCCCGCTCCGCGAAGCGGTTGCAGAGCTTCAGCGAGGAGCTGGGCGGTGCGGTCGTCCGCGGGCAGGTCATCAGGCAGTGCGAGGTCCAGCCGGACCGGGACGTGGCCGAGGCACTGGCCATGTCGTGGCAAGGCCGGGTCGTCGAGCTGCTCCGGGTCCGGACGGTGGACGGCACCCCCGCGTCCCTACAGCAGGTCTTCATCCCTCTCAAGTTCGCCCCGGGGCTGGCTCGGGACGACATGACCGACCGATCGCTCTACCAGTACCTCGCCGACGCCGGCGTGACGCTCGACCGAGCGGAACAGCGCCTCTTCGCCGTCGCGGCCGAGAAGTGGCATGCCGAGCTGCTCGGGGTGCCCTTCGCTACACCACTGCTCGCCACCGAGCGGCTGTCCCGCGACGTCGCCAACCATCCGGTCGAGTTCGCGCGGACCTGGTCCCAGCCCGAGCTGTCGGTCTGGGTCGAGATGCACAGATAACGGCATATCCCCCAATTCGAACCGTAACTTCCCCCGCGGCTTCTGGGGCAGTCGAAAGGCTCCACCATGACTCAGCGCGTCCTGTTCCGCGGTGCCGCCCTCGCGGCATCGCTGGTCGTGGCACTACCGCTAGCGGCCTGTTCCACCTCCGGTGCCGGCGAGTCCGGCGGCGACGGCACCACCATCAAGGTTCTGGTCAGCTCCGGCCACCAGCAGTTCAACCCGGTCTGGGACAAGCTGTCGGAGTTCACCGCGGAGACCGGCATCACGGTCCAGCTGGACCAGGTCGCCACCACCGACATCGAGGGCGCCTTCCAGCGGGATGTCACCGTCGGTGCCTGCACCTACGACAACGTCGAGCTGCTCGACGGTGCCCTGGCCGGCGCGGCACCGAAGATGGCCGACCTGGCGCCGTACCTGACCGAGAGCGGTTCCAGCGCCGAGGAACTGTTCGGTGCGCAGGTCGGCTGGACCAAGGGCGCCATGGAGTTCGACGGCAAGGTCGCCTACTACCCGTTCTACTCGGGGGCCAAGGGCTTCGCCTACCGCGAGGATCTGTTCAACGACGACAAGAACAAGGCCGACTTCCGGGCCAAGTACGGCTATGACATCCCCACCCCGCCGACCACCCCGGACCAGATCGTCGACCTGGCGGAGTTCTTCACCAACCGGGGCACCCAGTACGGCATCGTCTTCTCCGGTCAGGGCGACTCGGGCGAGACCACGCTTGCCGACGTGATCTTCCGGCACGGCGTCAACGGCTACCAGGCGGACGACGACAACGCCCTCTGGGGCCCGTCGAACTCCGCCAACCAGGCGAAGGTGGCCGAGTCGGCGCGCTGGCTGACCGATCTCATCAAGAAGGGGTACGCGCCCCGGGAAATCACCTCGATGGCCACCGGCGAGGCGACCTCGTTCTACACGGCCGGCAACGCGGCCATGATCTACGACCACATCTACCTGCCGTGGGCGCAGTTCTCCGCCCAGGAGGTGGTTTCCAAGATCGGTAAGACCGGTTCCTTCGAGCCACCGAGCTTCGTCGAGGGCGCGGGCGGCATCACCTTCTACTGGGGTCGCGGCATCCCCGAGTGCAGCAAGAACAAGGACGCCTCCTGGACCTTCATGGAGTGGGTGATGTCCGAGGAGAACCAGAAGCTCGCGCTCACCAAGGGCCAGGGCGTGTACGTGCCGACCGACCAGAACCTGCTGGCCTGGTCGGTGGAGCAGGGCGTGGTCCCGCAGGGCGTGGCCGACGCGGTGTCGAACAACCAGCCGTACCGGGTCACCACGGCCACCGGCCGGATGCGCCAGAAGATCAACATCCCGCTCGTCGACCGGCTCTACCAGGGCAACCTGACGCCCGAGGAGTACGCGAAGCAGAGCGGTGAGGCCATCCAGAAGGAAGCCGTGGATTCGGGTCTGGTCCAGTAACGGACCCTCCGGCGCCGGTGGGCCTGTCCCTGGCCCGCCGGCGCCACCCGCCCCTGCCCGTACCGACCGCATCTCATCGAGGAGGAGGTGGACGCCATGGCCGGTAACAGCACCACCACCGTCGACGCAGCGGCGCCCTCGTCCGGCACATCTTCTGCCGTCGTCGACCCGCCCAAGCGCCGGGGCAGCACGCAGGCCCGCCAGCGGGACCGCCGGTACTACTGGTTCCTGGTCCCGTCGGGCATCGCGATCCTGCTGCTCATCGTCCTACCGCTGGCGTACACGTTCTACCTCAGCCTCCGGCACTACGACCTGGCCCGGGGCCTGGACGAGTTCATCGGACTGGCCAACTACGCCAACATCTTCTCCGGCGGCGACCCGGAGTTCATCAAGTCGCTGCTTCGTACGCTGCTCTACGTCCTCGTGGTCATCGCCGTCGACTTCGTCCTCGGCATGACGCAGGCGCTGCTGCTGTTCGAGATGAAGCCGCGTACGGCGAAGGTCTTCCGGATGATCTTCATGCTGCCGATCCTGATCATCCCGACCGGTGCGGCGGTGTTCTGGCGGACCACGATGTGGGCGCCGCCGAACGAGCAGTTCCTCCGCTCGGTGAACCTGGACGGCCTGATCGACCCGCCGCTCGGCAACCCGAACCTGGCCCTCTGGGCGATCATCATCACCGTCATCTGGGCCTGGTCGCCCTGGGTCTTCCTGCTGCTCTCCGGCGGCCTGGACTACCTGGACCGCTCGGCGTTGGAAGCCTCCGAGGTGGACGGCGCCAGCTACTGGCAGCGGCTGTGGCACATCATCCTGCCGCTGATGCGCCCGATCATCTTCGTGACGCTCAGCTTCAAGGCGGTCGACTCGTTCCTGTCGTTCCCGTTCGTCTGGGTGATGACCCAGGGCGGTCCGCAGAACAGCACCCACCTGATGAGCACCTACATCTACGAGCAGGCGTTCAAGTTCCTCAACTACGGCTTCGGCTCCGCGCTGGCGATCGTGATGCTGATGGTCTCCTCGGCGCTCTCCATCGGCGCGGTCCTCTACTGGCAGCGCACGCAGGACAAGGGGGCAACGTCGTGAACCGGGCACGGGCGATCCAGCCGGCCACAATCGTCAAGGGCATCCTGCTGGCGATCATCCTGGCCTGGGTGCTGCTGCCGCTGTACTTCCTCTTCGCGGTGGCGTTCACCCCGACCGGCAGCACGCTTGACGGCTTCTCCATTCCGGACACGCTGACCACCACGAACTTCATGTCGGTGCTGAACGGCGCGAACATGATCTGGCCGTCGCTTGTGAACAGCGTGGTGATCACCGTGGCGTCGACCGTACTGGCGCTGATCTTCGCGGTGCCGGCCGCGTACGGGCTGTCCCACCTGCAACACAAGCGGATGGGCCGGGGCCTCTACATGATGTCCTTCGTCCTGCGCGGCGTGCCGCCGGTGGCGCTGGTCCTGCCCTACTACGTCATCTTCAGCAAGGCCGAACTGCTCAACACCATGACCGGCGTGATCATCGCGCTGGTGCCGCTGGCCCTGCCGTACTGCATCTGGACCATGCGGGTCTTCTTCGACGCCGTACCGGTGCAGGTGGAGGAGGCGGCCGGGGTGGACGGTGCCGGGGTGCTGCGCACCTTCTTCTCGGTGGTGCTGCCGATCGCCCGCCCGGGCATCGCGGCCACCGGCATCCTCGCCGCCCTGCTGATCTTCGTCGACTACATCGTGGTGGCGACCCTCGCCGGCCCGGCGACGATGACCTTCCCGGTCTACGTCACCACCTTCCAGCAGGACTACCTCTCGCTGGTCGGCCCGATGGCCGCCGCCTCCATCGTCGGCGCCCTACCGATGTTGCTGATGTTCGGCTTCTCCCAGCGCTACATGCTCCGCCTGGCCAACGCCGGCGTGCACTGAGGAAGGATTCGCCATGCCACCCGAAGGCGCCACCGTGCGCGGCATCGACCACGTCGGCCTGGTGGTCCGCTCACTGGACACCGCCGTGCAGTTCTACGTCGAGGAACTCGGCATGACCGTCGAGGGCGACCGGGTCGAACTCGAAGGCCGGGACACCGCCGTGCAGTTCCTGCGGGCCGGCACCGGCAAGGTCGAGCTGCTCGCGCCCACCACCGACACCGGGCCGCTGTCGCGCTTCCTCGACAAGCGCGGCGAGGGCCTGCACCACGTCTGCTACGAGCTGGCCGACATCCACGGCGCCGTACGACGGCTCACCGACCGGGGCGTCCGGATGGTGGACGCCGAACCGTGGCGGAGCCTGCACGGCTGGGTCGCCTACCTGCATCCCGCCGCGGCCCACGGCTGCGCGATCGAGTTGAGGGAGCACTACCGATGACCGACGTCCTCCGCTGGGGCATCCTCGGCGCAGCCAAGATCGTCGAAGCCGAGATGGGGCCGGCGATGCTGCGCTCGCCCCGCAACACGGTGCGGGCGGTGGCCAGCCGGCGCCTCGACGCGGCCGAGAAGCTGGCCGCTGCCCTGGACGCCCCGGTCGCCTACGACTCCTACTCCCAGGTGTTGGACGACCCCGAGGTCGACGCCGTCTACGTGGCGGTGCCGAACGCGCTGCACGCCGACTGGGCGATCGCCGCGCTGGCGGCCGGCAAGCACGTGCTCTGCGAGAAGCCGATGGCGATGAGCGCCGACGACGTACGCCGGATGAACGCCGCCGCGAGCCGGGCGGACCGGGTGCTGATGGAGGCGTTCATGTGGCGCTTCCACCCACGGGTGGAGCAGGTGCTCACCATGCTCGCCGACGGCGCGCTCGGTGAGATCCGGCTGGTCCGGGCCACGTACACCTTCGACCTGGCCGCCGCCGGTGACGTCCGCAGCGGCTCGGTGGACGAGGACCTGCGGCTCAACCCTGAGCTGGGCGGCGGGGTGATCAGCGACCTCGGGGCGTACTGCGTGAGTGGGCTGCGCACCTACGCGGGCGGCCGGGCGGTGTCGGTACGCAGCCGGTGCAGCTCGACGCCGGGGCGGGCGGTCGAGACCACCGTCTCCGGCCAGGTGAGCTTCGACAACGGGGTGACCGGACAGTTCTACGCGGCGTTGGACGTCCCGGGCGGCGGTCAGGTCGAGATCCTCGGCACCGGCGGACGGATCCGGATGTCCAACGCGTTCCGCATCCGCGCCGCGCAGGCGCCGTTCGACATCGAGCGGCAGCTTCCCGACGGCACCTGGACCAGCGAGTCCACCTCCTTCGTGGACCAGTACGAGGCGGAGATCGACCACTTCGCCGCGGTGGTGCTTGACGGCGTACCGCAGCGGATCACGCCGACGGACGCCCTGGACAACGCCTTGACGCTGGACGCCATCCGGCGCGCCTGCGCCGAGGGCGGAGAGGTCACGGTGAGCCAGCGATGACACTCGCGGGAAAAGTGGTGATCGTGGCCGGCGCCGCCGGGGCACAGGGCCGGGTGGCCGCCCGGCTGTTCGCCGCCTCCGGCGCGGCCGTGGTCCTGGCCGACCTCTCCGCCGACGCCCTTACCGAGGTGGCCGATGAGGTCACCGGGGACGGCGGCAGCGCCCTCGCGGTACCGACCGACATCGCCGACGAGGACTCCTGGCAGCAGCTGGTCGCCCGCACCGTCGCCGAGTACGGCCGGCTGACCGGGTTGGCCAACTACGCGGCGGTGCTGAGCCGGGCCGGTGCCGAAACCACCGAGCTGGCGGTCTGGGAGCGCACCCTACGGATCAACCTGACCGGTGCCTGGCTGGGCGTGAAGGCGGCCGTGCCGGCGATGCGTACGGCCGGTGGCGGTTCGATAGTCAACGTCGGCTCGGTCGACGGGCTGGTCGGCCGGGGCGGTGGCACCGCGTACCAGGCGTCCAAGGGCGGCATGCGGCTGCTCAGCAAGTCGGCCGCCACCGAGTTCGCCGCCCAGGGCATCCGGGTCAACAGCGTGCACCCCGGACCGATGCGCAACCGGATGACGCAGGTGGTCGGCCCGAAGGCGGACGCGAGCGGCATCGCCGCGCTGGAGGCCCGGCTGGTCGCGCAGGTGCCCGTCGGGCGGCTCGGTCAGCCCGAGGACATCGCGTACGCGGTCCGCTTCCTCCTCTCCGACCAGGCGAGCTTCATCACCGGTGTCGACCTGCCGGTCGACGGCGGCCTGACGGCGCAGTGAAACCGGACCAGCGACAGTGAAAGGCGAGCGATGAGAGCGACAAGCAAGCTGACCACCCTCACCGAGGCGGTCCGGCTCGTCCAGCCCGGTTCGAGTCTGAGCTTCAGCGGCTTCGGCCATGCCGGGCACCCGCTGGCCTTCGTCCGGGAACTGATCCGCCAGGGCACCGACGACCTCACCCTGCACGCCATCGCGGAGTGCTGGCCGGCGGAGTTCCTGGTGGCAAACGGCCGGGTGTCCCGGATCAACCTGTCCAACCTGATGTTCGAGGGCCTCGGCCGGTGCCGGGCGATCAGCCGCGCCGTCGAGGAGGGCGAGGTGGCGGTCGACGACCACAGCCACCTGGCGCTCTCGCTGCGGCTGCTGGCCGGCGCGTGGGACGTGCCGTTCCTGCCGGTGCGGTCGATGGCCGGCACCGACCTGGCCGCCGTGCAGACCGGCGTGGCCCCCAAGTACGCGCAGGTCCGCTCACCGTTCTCCGACAACGAGGTCGGTGCGGTGGCGGCCCTGCGCCCAGACGTCGCCGTGATCCACGTCAACCGGGCCGACGAGCAGGGCAACGGCATCGTCTCCGGCGCCATGTCGGTGATCGACGCCCAGGTGCGGGCGGCCCGCAAGGTGGTGGTCACCGCCGAGCGGATCGTCTCGGCCGACGAGATCACCGCCGCCAACCAGGTGGTCACCGTGCCCGGCATCTTCGTCGACGCGGTGGTGCACACGCCGTACGGCGCGCACCCGGGCGGCATGTACGACGAGTACGACGAGGACCCGGCCGCGATGTCCACCTACTACGAGGCGTCCCGCTCCCGCGAGGCGCTTGTGGACTACTTCGCCGAGCACCTGTTCGGCCACGTCGACCACGCGTCGTACCTCAACTCGCTCGGCAGCCGACGCCTGTTCAGCCTGCGCGTCGACCCGGCCCTGAAGATCGCCAGGGGGGCGAAGTGACCTTCTCCAAGGACGAGATCATGACGGTGGCGACCGGCCGCTACATCGCCGACGGCGACACCGTCTTCATCGGCACCGGGCTGCCGATGGTGGCCGCGTACCTGGCCAAGGCGACGCACGCGCCGAACGCGGCACTGATGTTCGAGTCCGGCGTGCTGGACCCGCGACCGCGCAGCATCGCCAAGGCGGTCGGCGACCCGCGACTCATCTCCACCGCCCGCCGGGTCAGCGGCATGCTGGACAGCCTGCTGATGCTGCACGGCGGCCGGGTCGACCTGGGGGTGCTCGGCTGCGCCCAGGTGGACCGGTTCGGCAACATCAACACCACCGCGATCGGGTCGTACCAGAAGCCCTCCACCCGGCTGCCCGGCAGCGGCGGCGCCAACGACATCGCCAGCTGCGCCCGGCAGCACCTGATCGTCACCCGGCACAACCGCCGCACCTTCGTGGAGACCGTCGACTACCTCACCACCCCCGGGTACCTGACCGGCCCCGGCGCCCGCGAGCGGGCCGGACTGCCCGGCGGCGGCCCGGTCGGCGTCGTCACCGACCTCTGTGTCTTCGGCTTCGACGCGCAGACCTGCGAGATGGTCGTCGAGTCGGTGCATCCCGGCGTCTCGCTGGACGACGTCCGCGCGGCCACCGCCTTCGAGCCGACCGTCGCGCCCGACCTGCACGAAACCGTCGCGCCCACCGCGGACGAGCTCGACATCCTGCGTACCCGCATCGACCCCGACGGCGTCTACCTGTGACCCGTACCCGAGAAGGAGGATCCGTGCCCGGATCACGCATCCCTGAGCGCCTCATCAGTGTGCAAGAGGCAGTCTCCGGCATCCCCGACGGAGCGACCGTCGCGATCGGCGGCCACACCCTGCGCCGCCACCCGATGGCCCTGGTCCGGGAACTCATCCGTCAGCAGAAGCGCAACCTGCACCTGCTCGGCTGGAACAACGGCATCGACTTCGACATGCTGATCGGTGCCGGGGTGGCCCGGGTGATCGAGACGTCCTACGTCGGCATGGGCCCGCTCGGCCTGGCCCGCAACCTGCGCAGGGGCGTCGAGTCCGGCGCGGTCGAGACGATCGACCACTCCGAGACCACGGCGATCGACATGTTCCGGGCCACCGCGCTCGGCGTCGACTTCCTGCCCAACCGCACCCCGCTCGGCACCGACCTGATGACCTACAACGACGGGCTGGTCGAGATCACCTCGCCGTTCACCGGTCAGACGTACGCCGCCGTGCGCGGCGTGGAGCCGGACTTCGCGATCCTGCACGCGCACGCCGCCGACGTGCACGGCAACGTCCAACTGGACGAGGCGAACTGGGGCGACAACACGGTCGACCCCTTCATCGGCCGGGCCGCCAAGCAGGTAATCGTCTCGGTCGAGGAGATCGTCAGCACCGACCACATCCGGTCCAACCCGCGCCGTACGTTCCTGCCGCGCGAGTACGTGACCGCGGTCGTGCACGCGCCGTTCGGCGCGCACCCCTGCTGCTGCGACGCCCGGTACGGCTACGACCAGGACGAGCTGCGCCGCTACTACGAGGCGTCCCGCTCCGCCGAGACCTTCGAGGCGTACCTGGTGGACCGGGTCACCTCGGTCGGCGACCACTGGGAGTACCTCGACAAGGTCGGCGTCGCCGGCCTGCTCACCACCGCCACCCGCACCTCGAACGTCAAGGGAGCTGAGCGCGCATGAACTGCACAGTCGAGGAGCTGCTCAGCGCCCGGGTCTCGGCGGAACTGGAGGAGGGCGGGCTCGGCTTCATCGGCCTCGGCACCGGCGGCCGGTCCTTCGCGTTCGCGGTCGGCATCCCCTCGGTCGCGGTCGCCCTGGCGCACCGGCGCGGGATCGACTTCATCGCCCAGTACGGCGTGGCCCTGGAGCCGGACATCGAGAACGCGCCGCGCTGCTTCGAGGACCGGAACCTGCTCAACTGGCCGGCGTCGGCGAACCTGCCGGTGGAGACCTGCCTGGACGGGTTCAAGCGGGGCAAGATGAGCGTCGGCTTCATCTCCGGCGCGCAGATCGACAGGTACGGCAACCTGAACAGCGTCGCGATCGGCGACTACCGGAAGCCGAAGGTACGGCTGGTCGGCGGCATCGCGCAGCCGGACCACGCGGCCAACGCCAAGCGTACGATCATCATCCTGCCGCACGCCCGGCGTACCTTCGTGGAGAAGGTCGACTACCGGTCGGCCTTCGGCTACGGCGACGGCCCGGGGCACCGGGAGCGGCTGGGCCTGATCGGCGGCGGCCCGGCCAAGGTCTTCACCGACCTGGCGGTCCTCGACTTCCACCCGGAGTCGAAGCTGATGCGGGTGGTCTCCCTGCACCCCGGCGTGACCCGGGAGCAGCTCGTCGAGGAGACCGGTTTCGAGCTGATCTGGCCGGACGAGGTGCCCACCACAGCCGAGCCGACCGAGGCGGAACTGACCGCGATCCGCGAGATCGACCCCGACGGTGCCTTCCTCAACGGCAGGATCTTCTAGATGACCGCGCCGTCCTCGCTCGCCGGCCGGGTGTACGTGGTCACCGGGGGTACCCGGGGCATCGGCGCGGCCATCGCGCAGGGGCTGCTCGACGCCGGCGCCCGGGTCTGCGTGCTGGCCCGTGACCCCGACCCGGGTGACGGCGAGCAGACCCTGGGCGTGCCTGTGGATCTGGCCGACGCGACCACCGTCGCCGCCGCCTTCGACCGGGTGGTCGCCGCGTGGGGCCGGATCGACGGGTTGGTCAACAACGCCGGGATCAGCAAGGTCGGTCCGACGCTCGACTACGACCTGGCCGACTTCGCCCGCATCCTGGACGTCAACGTGACCGGGGTGTTCGCCTGCTCGCAGGCGGCGGCCCGGGTGATGGCGAAGCAGGGCGGCGGCAGCATCGTGTCGATCGCCTCGATGACCTCCTTCACCGGCCAGCCGGAGCGGGCCGCGTACATCGCCGCCAAGTCGGCGGTGCTCGGGCTGACCCGGGCGCTGGCCAACGACTGGGGTCCGCTCGGCATCCGGGTGAACGCGGTCGCGCCCGGCTACATCCGTACCGACCTCACCGGCGACCTGATCGAGCGCGGTGTGCTCGATGTGGACGCCATCGAGAACCGGGCACCGCTGCGCCGCTTCGGGGAACCCGCCGACGTGGTGGGCGCGGTGCTCTTCCTCCTCTCCGACCAGGCCGGCTACGCGACCGGCCAGGCGATCGTGGTGGACGGCGGCTGGACCGTGAACGGGTACTTCAAGTGACCACGCGGGTGCCGGTGGCCGAGTTGCCGACCCTGGTGGGGCGGCAACTCGGACCCACCGCGCCGGTCCTGGTCGACCAGGACCGGATCGACGAGTTCGCCCGCTGCACGCTTGACGACCAGTGGATTCACGTCGACCCGGTACGGGCCGCTGCCGGCCCGTTCGGCACCACCATCGGTCACGGCTTTCTCACCCTGTCGCTGCTCTCGCACTTCTTCGGCGAGCTGTTGGCCGTCGACGACGCCGCGCTGGCGATCAACTACGGCCTGGAGCGGGTGCGCTTCCCGGCGGCGGTCGCGAGCGGATCGCTGCTGACCGCGACGGCCGAGGTCCGGCAGGTACGCCCGGAGGCCGGCTTCACGATGGTCACCACCCGGGTCGCCATCCGCGCCGAGGGGTCGGAGAAACCGTGCTGCGTCGCGGACTGCGTGACGCGCTTCGTCGCCCATCCGCCGGAGGCCGGTTCATGATCACTTTTCCCGGCGTCGTCGCCGCCCTCGCGTCGTCCGCGCGTACCGCGCACCGGCCCGCGTTGCTCGGCCGCGACCCGGTCACCTTCGCCGAGCTGCACGATCGGGGCACCGGCCGGATCGCTGAGCTGGTCGACCTGGGCGTGTCCGGTGGCGGCATCGTGGCGATCGTCTGCTTCAACGAGACGGTGGTCTTCGAGTACCTGGTCGCCGCCGGCTGGCTGGGCGCGGCTCTGATGCCACTCAGCCCGGCGCTCACCGACGCCGAGGTCGCCGCTCTGGTGGACAAGGCCGACGCCGCCGCCTGCGTGGTGACCCCCGGGGTCGGTGCCGAGCGCGCGGGCCGGCTTACCGAGGCCGCCGGGCGCCGCTTCCAACTCGCCCCGCCACCCACCGGCGCCGCTGCGGCACCGGCGGCCGCCCCGCCGCGCCGCCCCGCCGATCCGGTACGGCTGCCCGCCGACCCGGTGCCGCCGAGGGCCGACTCGACCTGCTGGGTCTCCACCACCGGCGGCAGTACCGGCACCCCCCGGCTCTTCGCCGTCTCACACGAGCGACTGCTCACCAACTCGCTGCTCAACGCGTACGAGTGGGGATGGTCGGCGTACCCGGTCCACGTCTCCCTCTCGCCCATCGCGCACGGCATCGGCTTCAGCCACGCCGTCGGCCAACTCGCCTCCGGCGGGACGGTGGCGCTGATCGAGCGGTACGACCCGGCTGCGGCAGCCGGCTGGCTGAGCGGCGACACCCCGGCGTGGACGGCCGTCGTACCGACGATGGTGCACGACCTGCACCGGCAGGAGGCGTCGCTCTCCGCGCTCGGCCTGCTGGTCTGCGCGGGCGCGCCGCTGGAGGTGGGGCTCCGCGAGCGGGTCCTGGCCGGCGGCACCGCACGCCTGATCGAGTACTACGGCTCCACCGAACTGGGCTGGGTCACCTGGCTGGAGCACCGGCCCGGCGACCCGCGCGAAGGGCTGGTCGGCCTGCCGACGCTGGGTGCCGCCGTGCGGATCGTCGACGCGGACGGCCGACCGGTGCCGGCCGGCGAGATCGGCCGGGTGCAGAAGAGCGGCCGGCCGTACGCGATCCCGCTGGGCGGGGGTGTCTCCGCGTACGAGTCGAACGCCTCCGCCTGGGAGTCCTCCGGCGACCTCGGCCGGATCGACACCGACGGCTGCCTGATCCTGGCCGGGCGGGCCGACGACATGATCGTGGTCGGCGGGCAGAACGTCTACCCGGTCGAGGTGGAACTCGTGCTGCGCGAGCACCCGGCGGTGCGCGAGGTGGTGGTGCGCGGCGCGCACAGCGACCGGCTGGGCCAGAGCCTGGTCGCGTACGTCGAGGCCGACGCCGGACCGCGACTCGTCGACGAACTCGCCGAACTCTGCGCCACCCGGCTCGCCAGGTACAAGCGCCCGGCCCGCTTCGTGTTCACCGACGCGCTGCCCCGCAACTCCGCAGGCAAGCTGCGCCGCTCCTTCGGCCGGGTGGCGGATGGTTCCACCGGCCCGCCCGGGGTCCGCCCGGCCAGCCCGCCCGGGGTCCGCCCGGCCAGCCGGTCGGGAGAGCCGCGGTGAGCCGGCTGGAAGGCGCGGTCGCCCTGGTCACCGGCGCGATGTCCGGCATCGGTCGGGGCGTCGCCGAGCGGCTCGCCGCAGCGGGTGCCCAGGTCGTCGTCAACTCCCGTACGGTGCCGGCCGAGCCGGTCGAGCCCGCCCTGCACCTGGCCGGCGACGTGGCCGACGAGTCCACCGTGAACGCGATGATCGCGACGATCGCCGAGCGCTACGGTCGCCTCGACATCGTGGTGAACAGCGCCGGTGCCACCAAGAACGTGCCGCACCACGACCTCGACGGGATCACCGTCGAGGACTGGAACCGGATCCTCGGGGTCAACGTGATCGGCGCCTGGAACACGGTCAAGGCCGCCGCGCCCCACCTGCGCGAGTCGCCGATCGGCGCGGTGGTGAACATCTCCTCGATGGCCGGCATCCGGGTCACCGGCAGCAGCCTGCCGTACTCGGTCTCGAAAGCCGCCCTCAACCAGCTCACCCGCACCCTGGCGAAGGCGCTCGGCCCGGAGATCCGGGTGAACGCGGTCGCGCCCGGTCTGATCGACACCCCCTGGACACGCGGCTGGTCGGAGCGGACCCGGGAGGTCCTGGAACTCGCCCCGCTGAACCGGATCGGCACCCCCGCCGACGTGGCCGCCATGGTGCTCGCGCTGATCGAGGCCGACTACGTTACCGGGGAGATCGTCACCGTCGACGGCGGACTGTCGCTCAACAACTGAACCCCTGGAGGCACGATGACCACCACACCCGGACTCGGCTGGGGCATCATCGGTGCCGGCTCGATCGCCGGCAAATTCGTAAACGCCGTCACCAAGCACACCACCTCCGAGGTGGTCGCGGTCGGCTCGCGCAGCCTGGAGAAGGCCAGCGCCTTCGCGACGCAGCAGGGCATCCCCGCCGCGCACGGCAGCTACCGGGCGCTGGTCGAGGACCCCCGGGTGCAGGCGGTGTACGTGGCGACGCCGCACGTGCACCACCTGGCGCACGCGCTGCTCGCCATCGAGGCCGGCAAGCCGGTGCTGATCGAGAAGCCGATCGCGGTCAACGCCGAGCAGGCGCGGACCCTGGCGAAGGCCGCCTCGGAGGCCGGTGTCTTCGCGATGGAGGCGATGTGGACCCGCTTCCTGCCGCACATGATCGAAATGCGGTCGCTTGTCACCGCCGGTGACGTCGGCGAACTGCTCCAGGTGCACGCCGAGCACTCCCAGCACTTCCCCCTCGACCCGGCCCACCGCCTCTACAACCCGGAGCTGGCCGGCGGCGCCCTGCTCGACCTGGGTGTCTACCCGCTGGCGCTGGTCCAGGACCTGCTCGGTCGACCCACCCAGATGGCCGCCGTCGGCGCGCTCACCTCGACCGGCGTCGACGGCCAGGTCACCCTGGCGATGCGGCACGGCGAGCGGGCGCAGTCGAGCGTGAGCACCTCGCTGTGGGGGTTGAGCGCGATCAGCGCGCAGATCCTCGGCACCGAGGGCCGGATCACCTTCGACGGCGCGTTCCTGCGCCCGACGACCCTCCGCCTGGAAACCCGGGCCGGGAAGGTGCACACCTTCGACGGCACCGCCCGCAACGGGTTCCAGTTCGAGGTGGACGAGGTGGCCCGCTGCGTCGCCGAAGGGCTGGCCGAGAGCCCGCTGCTGCCCCTCGACGACAGCATCGCCACCCTGGAGGTGATCGACCAGGCCCGCGCCACCCTCGGCGTCCGATACCCATTCGAGTAGCCGACGGATGGCATGATCAGCCCGGTCGGCAGCGACACGGGGACGTCCAGCATGCCGGAAGTGATCCGGATCGCCGTCCTGGCCGGGGCGACCCTCAGCACCGACCCGGCGGCGGTCCGGCGCGGCTTCGAGGCCAGCTGGGTGCGGTGGAACCTCGTCCGTACGGTCAGCTCGGTCGCCGCCTTCGGCTGCCTGATCGGCGCCCTGCTCGCCCGCTGAACCTCGGATGACGGGTCGTGGGCGGAGCGCCGCCTCGGCCCGGACTGCGGCCCGGCGGCAGGCTTGGAGAGCGGCTGACCGGGTACGGACCGGTCATGCGGATCGTGGTGGTGGGGGCGAGCGGGAACGTCGGTACCGCGCTGCTCCGCCGGTTGCGGCGGGAGCGCGACGTCCAGGTCGTCGGCGTGGCGCGCCGACTGCCGCACGCGGGGTCCGGTGAGCCGTACGACGGGGTGCGCTGGCACTCCTGCGACATCGGGTCGCCGGGCGCGGCGGACGAACTCACCGGGGTCTTCTCCGGTGCCGACGCGGTGGTGCACCTGGCCTGGCAGATCCAGCCCAGCCACGACCAGCGACAGCTGCGCCGGACCAACGTGGGCGGCAGCCGGGCGGTGGTCGACGCGGTGCTGCGCGCCCGGGTGCCGGCCCTGGTGTACGCCTCGTCGGTCGGCACGTACGCGCCCGGCCCGAAGAACCTGCCGATCAGCGAGCGCTGGCCGGCGACCGGGGTGGCCGCTTCGTCGTACAGCCGGGACAAGGCGGCAGTGGAGGAGATGCTCGACGGGATCGAGCGGACCCATCCGGCGCTGCGGGTGGTGCGACTACGGCCGGGACTGATCTTCCAGCGGGAGGCCGGCACCGAGATCAGCCGCTACTTCCTCGGCCCGCTGGTGCCGGTGCGCCTGCTGCGCTTCGGTCGGCTGCCGCTGGTGCCCGCGAACCGGCGACTACGGATGCAGGCGGTGCACGCGGACGACGTGGCCGACGCGTACGCCCGGGCGGTGCTGGGTGACGCCCGCGGCGCCTTCAACGTCGCCGCGGACCCGGTGCTGACCCCGGAGCTGGTGGCCCGGCACTTCCACGGCTGGACGGTGCCGGTGGCCGCCCCGGTGCTGCGCGCCGCCGCCGCGCTGACCTGGCGGGCCCGGTTGCAGCCGGTCGACGCCGGCTGGGTTGAGTTGGCGCTGAACGCGCCACTGATGTCCAGCGAGCGGGCCGCGACCGAGCTGGGCTGGCAGCCGAGCGTCGACGCGACCACCGCCCTGAAGGAACTCCTGGCCGGCATGGCCGACCGCGCCGGCACCCCCAGCCCACCACTTTCCGCGACGCCCACCCTTCCCGGCCGCCCAGCGGCCCTCCTCAAGGCCCGCCCCGCCGGCCAGGGCAACCCTTACTGACTCCTCAGCGGAGGGTGGCACTGGTGACGACCGGCTTACCGGCGCCGAGGAAGAAGATGCCGGGGTAGCCGTCGGTCTCAAAGCCGTGGCTGGGGTTGCGGCGCAGCGTCGACCCCTCGATGCGCAGGGTGCCGGTGCGGTTGTTGCTGACGAAGAAGATCGCCCCGCCGCCCTCCTTGGCGTCGTTCTCCTCGATCGTGCTGCCGGCGATGCGTACCGAGAACTCGTTGCCGTCGCAGTAGATCGCGCCGCCGCTGCCGCCACCCGGGGTGCCGGGCTTGGCCGGGTTGGCGCCGTTGCCGACCGCCGCGTTGCCCCGGAACGAACTGTTGAGCACCTCCCAGGAGACGCCGATGCTGCTCAGCGCGCCACCGTTGGCGCAGGAGCCGCCGGTGAAGGTGCTGTTCACCACGTACACCGGCTGCCTGTCGTGCTGGTCGAGCACCCGGATGGCCGCACCACCCAGGTCCGGGCCGGTACGGTCGCAGCGGTTGCCGGCGAAGTGCGAGTTGACCACCTTGAACCGGCCGCCCCGGACAAAGATCGCGCCACCGCCGCCACCGTCGGTCCGCTGGCCCGTGGCGTCACCGTTGGCGAAGCCGAGATTCTGCACGGTCAGTTGCGGATGGTCCTGGTTGTTGCAGTGCGAGGTGGTCCAGCCCTGTAGCGGGTCGCAGGTGTTCATGTAGAGGATGCGCCGCCGCCCCTGCCCGCTGAGGGTGACCTTGCCGCCGCCGTCGAGCACCACCTGCGGGCCGTTGGCGTTGCGTACCTTGGCGGTCGCCGTCATCTCGATGGTCACCGGGTCGGGGCCGCAGTCGAAGGTGATGATCCCGCCGGCCGCCACCGCCCGGACCACCGCCGCCGAGGTGCAGCTGGCCGGCGTGCCGGTGCCGACGGTACGGGTCGGCTTCGAGGTGTCGACCGCCCGCGCCACGGCCGGTACGGCGGCTCTACCGGCCGGGTTACCGGCCCCTGCGCCCCTCGGTGCCGCTGGTCGGGTCGGGCTGGCGCTGCTCGGCGCGCTGCCGAGACCGCTGCGGGTCGGCGAGGTGGCCGCCCCGCTCTGCGGCAGTTCGCCCGGCGGCGCCCCGGTCGGCGGCTGTTCGCCCTCGGTCACCGGAGCCTCGGCACCGTCGACGTACGGCGTGTGGCCGCTGCGCGGGTCGGCCCGGGGCACGGAGGGGCCGCCGCAGCCGGCGAGCACGGTGACGGCGACACCGAGGGTGATGACGGATCTCAGACGCACCCCGTGATGCTAGAAGCCATTCGCCGTCGTAGCGAGCACCATCGCTGGTCAGACGAGTGGCGCGTGGTGCAGGTGCCGGCGGCGGCGCAGCCGGACGCCGAACACCCCGGCGACCGTCACGATCAGCAGCGCGGTGACCACCACGGCGTGCAGGACGCCCCGACTCAGGTAACCACCGTCGGCGTGGTCCACCGCCCAGGTGGCGATCTCCCGGCTGGACCAGAACGGCGTCAGCCTCGCCCCGGAGCTGGCCGGGTCGAGCAGCATCTGCATGGTGACCACGGTGAGCAGCAGCAGGGTGCCTTCCAACTCGCGGGGCAGCAGGGCGCCGATCAGCATGCCGAACGGCGCGGCCACCACCACGCAGCAGAGCATCGCCACGGCGATCCCGCCGTACCGCAGGTTGGCCGCGTCGAAGACGGTGAGCAGGAAGAACGGCACCGAGACGGCCAGCCCGAGCGCCCACAGGCCGAGCATCCGCCCGAGGTAGAGGTGGTGCGGGCGGTAACCGGCGAGCCGCAGCCGGGGCTCCAACTCGCGAGCGGCGCTGGTGGCGAAGAGCGCGGCGGTGCTGACCGCCCAGCTGATGCCGAGCAACAGCGCACGGATCGACTGCCCGACGTAGGAGTCCCGCCGGATCAGCCAGAAAACCAACGGCATCAGGAGCAGAAGCAGGAGTACGCCCCGACGGCGCGCCAGCTCCCGCAGGGTCATCTCGGCCACGGTGACCAGCCGGTTCATGAGCGGCCTCCATGCTGGCTGCCGCCATGTTGGGCGGAAGTGCTGCCGCCCTGCCGGGCGGGGGTCAGGTCGAGCACGACGTCGACCCGGTCGAGCTGGTTGAGCAGGTGGGTCACCACCACGATGGCCCGACCCTCGTCGCGCAACCGGACCAACTGATCCCAGAGGTTGACGTAACTTCCCTGGTCGAAGCCCTGGTACGGCTCGTCGAGCAGCAGCACGTCCGGCGCGGCGAGGGTGGACATGGTCAGGTTCAGCTTCTGCCGCGTACCGCCGGAGAGGTGCCGGGCGAGCACGTCCCGCTCGGCCTCCCAGCCGAGTTGCCGGGCCGCCGCGCGGCCCGCCCGCCGGGCGGGTCCCCGGGCCATCCCCTGCCCGGCGCCGACCAGCACGAAGTGCTCGTCGGGCAGCAGGAAGTCGACAGTGCCGCCCTGCTGTGGGCAGTAACCGAGCCGACCCGAGACGGTCACCTCACCGGCGTCGGGTGAGATCAACCCGGCGCAGATCCGCAGGAAGGTGCTCTTGCCGCAGCCGTTGGCACCGATCACGGCGGCGATCTGCCCGGCACGTACGGTGAGCGTGGCGTCCCGGAGCACCGTGCGTCGGCCGTACCGCTTGGTGATGCCCCTGGCGTGCAGCCGGACCGGGCCGGGGCGCGGGCCGGGCGCGGTGCCGATGCTCTCCACGATCGCGGCGGCGTACGCCTGCGGCGGGCCGAAGACCAGCCACGGGTCGCCTCCGCCCTCGCGCAGGTGTGTGGCGGCCTCGGCGACCACGTGTCGGGCGGCGTCGACCGCCACCCGGCGCTGGTGCAGCTCGGCCCCGAAGGCCCGCAGCCAATCGTCGGCGTTCACCCGTCGACCCCCTTCGTGACGATGCCGGTCACCGGCGCCACGAACGCCAACCAGGCGTTGCCGCCGTGCCGCAGTGCCGCCCGCCCGTCGTCGGTGAGCTGGTAGTACTTGCGGGCCGGACCCGACCCGCCGGCCCGCCACTGCGCGGTGACCAGGCCGGTGCGTTGCAGTCGCAGCAGCACCGGGTAGAGCGTGCCGCCCTGGATCGGCCCGACGCCCGCGGCTTCGAGCGACTGGGCCAGCTGGTAGCCGTAGGACTCACCCTCGCGCAGCAGCCCGAGCACGCAGAGGTCGAGCACTCCACGCAGCCACTGCCCGCGACGGTCGGATTCCACCCGCCGAACCCTAGCGGCGCTATCTAGATGGCACAACTACCTAGTTGGTCCGGCACCTCCTCGGAACCCGACCCGAATCGCTTTCGGCCTCGCCGAGCGGCTCAGCCGGCCACGACGTCGGAGATCACGACGGTGACGTTGTCCGGCGCGCCGGCCTGATGGGCCAGCTTCACCAACTGCTCGCCACACTGCTGGCGGTCGCCGTGCAGGCTCAGCGTGGCGGCGATGGTCTCGTCCGGCACGTAGTCGGAGAGCCCGTCACTGCACAGCAGCAGCCGGTCGCCGACAGTCACGGTCACCATGCCCATCGTCGGCGGCGCGTCGTTGCCCTGCACCGCCCGGGTCACGAGCGAACGCTGCGGATGGTGCCGGGCCTGTTCCGGGGTGAGCGCCCCCTGGTCGACAAGCGCCTGCACGAAGGTGTCGTCCCGGGTCAACTGGCGCAGCCGGCCCTCCCGGAGCAGGTAGCAGCGGGAGTCGCCGACCTGGGTCAGGACCAGCGTGTCACCGGCGAGCAGCGCCGCGGTCAGCGTCGTACCCATGCCGTCGCGGGCCGGGTCGGCCGCGATCGCGGCGTGGATACGTTGGTTGGCCGTGCTCACCACGGCACGAAGCGCGTCGGCGGCGGCGTCCGGGTTCGTCGGCGGGATCAGCTCGTCGAGGATCCGGATGACGATCTCGCTGGCCACCTCACCGGCGGGCAGCCCACCCATGCCGTCGGCCACCGCGAGGAGACGCTCGCCGGCGAGCGCCGAGTCCTCGTTGTTGGTGCGAACCAGGCCGATGTCGTTGAGGATGGCCGAGCGGAGGATCAGCGTCATGGGACAAGCTTGCCAAGAAGACCCTCGCCGCGTCTCTACGCACTACTACGTAGGGTGGGGGAATGTTGCCGGTGTCCATGGTCGGGCGCGCCGGTGAGCTGGCCGAGCTGGACCGGGCCTGGTCCACCGTGGTCGGCAATCGCCGCCGGTCGCCGGCTGTCGCCGTGGTCACCGGAGGCGCCGGCGTGGGCAAGAGCCTGCTGGTCGCCGCCGCGCTGGACGGCTTCACCCCGCGCCCGGAGGTGATACTCAGCGGCGCCGCCCGGCTACACAGCCCCGCGCCGTACGACTGGTTGGCCGCCGTGTTGAGCGGACGCGACACCGGCCGGCTCGACCTGCCGGCGGACGCGTTGGCCTGGCTGGCTCAGCAGCCCACCGCGCCCCGCGAGCGCTACGCACCCGGCACGCTGCTCCGGCTGGCCGTGCGTACCGTCCGGATGCTTGTGGGTGCCGGTCCGGCGGTCCTGGTGGTGGAGGATCTGCACGCGCTCGACCCGGCCAGCCTCAACCTGGTCGGCGAGCTGGCCACCGCCGCGGGGCTCTCGGCCCTGCTGATGGTGGCGACCCGGCCGGCGGCCCACGCGGTCGCGCCGGAACTCGCCGGCCGCACCCTGGCCCGCCTCTGCGGGGTACGCGGCGCCGTGCGCCAGCATCTCGGCCCGCTGCGCCAGGCCGAGGTCGCCGAGGTGCTGACCCAGGTGTACGCCAGCGCAGCGCCCTGCGCGCACCTGGTGCACCGGGTCTGGCAGCACACCGCCGGCAACCCGTACGCCCTCACCGAACTGCTCGCCGCGCACGCCGGCCAGCCCCCGGAGACACTGCTCGCCCCACCCCCCTCGCCGCCCCTGCCTTCGCCCTCGCCTCCGGCCGACGACTCGCCTTCGGCGGGCGGCGGGTGGGCTGAGTTGACCGGTCGGGAGGTCGAGGTGCTCGACTGCCTGGTCGCCGGGATGTCCAACAAGCAGGTGGCGCGGGCCCTCGGCATCTCGGTGCGTACGGCGCGTCAAGTACCCATGACGGGTTGTCCCGCGTCAGGCTTGACGCGCGACTGGTACCCGCGTGCCTAACGTCAGAACGTGGCAAAGCTCCGACTGATGGGCACGCATGAGATTCGGGTGCGGCTCGGTGGCATCAGCCGGCAACGTGTCTACGAATTGACCATGCGTCGCTCGTTCCCCGAGCCGGCCGCCGAACTCGAACAGGGCCGCGTGTGGCTGGCCGAAGACGTGGAGCGGTGGATTGCCGAGCATCGGAGCGACCTCACGGACAGCGAAAGCGGCGACTAGCCGAAGCCCGTTGATGCATCAGCACTTCCCGCCCAGTCGCCGACCGGGCCCGGTGTGGCTACCCTGCGCCCATGCCAACGCACCTGTACGGGCGCGGTGAGATCGCCCGACGCCTGGGCGTCAGCAGGCAGCGTGCGGGCGAGATCATCGACCGGGCGGACTTCCCGGAGCCATACGACGTGCTGGGCATGGGTGCCGTCTGGCGGATCGCGGACGTTGAGGAATGGATCAGGCGAAACCGTCCGCACCTCGCCGAGGAGCCGGAGGCGTAACCGGCCCGGCGGATCTTCCTGCCTGGCGCTGTTAACAAGGGGCCCTTTACCTACACCAGGCGTTAATAGGGGGCCCTTCCTTACATGCCTGCCTTACCGGCGGGGGTAGCGGAGGAGGAGGCTGGCGGCGACTTCGTCGTCGCCGACGGCGGCGTACACGTGTGGCACGTCGGAGGTCCAGCGGAGGTGGCCGCCGGCGGCGGCGGTCAGCGGTGCGTCGGCCGGTCCGGCCCGCAGTACCCCGGCGAAGACCGTCACGTGTTCGGTGACGCCGGGTTGATGTGCGGGGGAGAGCTGGCCGGGGCCGGGCGTGACCCGCATCCGATACAGCTCGTAGGTGGCGTCGGAGTCGTCGAAGACCTCAAGCAGGGTGGCGCTGACCGCCGCGCCGCGTACGGTCGGCTCGGCTCCGGGCTCGGAGAGCACTGCGGTCAGCGGTACGCCGAGCTGCGCGGTGACCGCGTACAGGGTCTCCAGGGTGGGGTTGCGGCTGCCGTTCTCCAGTCCGGAGAGGGTCGCCTTGCCCACCTGGGCCCGCCGGGCCAACGCGGAGAGTGAGATGCCCCGCGCCTCGCGCAGGGCGCGGACCCGGCGACCGACCGCAGTGGGGTCCGGTTCTGGTGATGGTTGGGGCATCCCGCTATCGTGCTACACGCTGCTGTTCCGTAAACGGAACGATCGAGGTGGGAGATGGCGGGACGGATGCAACCGGTGCTGGCCGGGGTGGTGACCGCGCTGGTCGGGTTCGCCAGCTCGTTCACCGTGGTGCTGGCCGGGCTGCGGGCGGTCGGGGCCACCGAGCGCCAGGCCGCCTCCGGGCTGCTCGTGCTCTGTGTCGCGTCCGGGCTCTGTGCCGCCTGGCTGGGGCTGCGGCACCGGCTGCCGTTGAGCGTGGCCTGGTCCACGCCGGGCGCGGCGCTGCTGGTCGCCACCGGGCCGGTTCCCGGTGGCTGGCCGGTCGCGGTCGGGGCGTTCCTCGTCTCGGGAGCGCTCATCGTGGCCGCCGGGCTCTTTCCGGTGCTGGGGCGGGCGGTCGCGGCGATCCCCAAACCGATTGCCGGCGCGATGCTCGCCGGAGTGCTGCTGCCGCTCTGCACCGCGCCGGTCCGCGCGCTTGTCGAGGTGCCTCTGCTGGCCGCGCCGGTAGTGCTCTCCTGGCTGCTGCTGCACCGCTTCGCCCGGCGCTGGGCGGTGCCCGGGGCGCTGGTGGTGGCGGTGGTCGCGATCGCGCTGACCGCCCCGGCGGGCGGCACCGGCGGACTCCGCCCGGTGGTCGAGGTGACCGCGCCGCAGTGGAGTCTGTCGGCCCTGGTCGGCCTGGCGCTACCGCTGTTCCTGGTGACCATGGCCGCGCAGAACGTGCCCGGCACCGCCCTGCTTGTCGGCTACGGCTACCGGCCGCCGTTCGGCTCGGTGCTGCGGACCACCGGGCTGGCCACCCTGGCCACCGCCCCGGCCGGCGGGCACGCGGTCAACCTGGCCGCCATCAGTGCCGCGCTCGCCGCCGGCCCGGACGCGCACCCCGATCCGGAGCGCCGCTGGATCGCCTCGGTCACCGCCGGGGCCGGACTGGCGCTGCTCGGGCTGGGAGCCGGCGCGGTGACCACCCTGGTCGGTTGGGCGCCGCCGGTGCTGATCGAGGCGGTCGCCGGCCTCGCCCTGCTCGGCGCGCTGGCCGGCGCGCTGACCTCGGCACTGGCCGAGCCCGAGGCCCGGGAGGCAGCGGTGGTCACCCTGGTGGTCACCGCCTCCGGTGTCTCGCTGGCCGGCATCGGTGGTGCCTTCTGGGGCCTGATCGCTGGCTGCCTGATGCTCCTGCTCTTCCGCTCCCGCGGCACCATCCGCCCAGCCGACACCCCGGCCAACGCTCCTACCCCCTCCACCGACACCCCTGCCGCCGCGCCCACCCCGCGTGAAGAGCGGGTCGATCATGGCGTTGATCGCTAGTGGCGTCGAGACCTGGCCGACGGTCAGGCCATCGGCGTCAGTGGCATCAGGCATGCCTCGCATTGTCGCCGGGACCGGCGTCCGGTGGCGTGATCCCGATGGCGGCAAGGTATCGCGCCTCCTGACTGGCCGGATCGAAGGGTTTTCCCGCAGTGAAGACGACCCGGGCGTTCTCGGGGGTGATCACTTCCACGTCGCGGGTGTTCCACGGCGTGTCCCGGGGGCCGTCGACCGAGTTCGGGAGCACCGCACGGCAGGCCTCGACCAGGGGATCGATCTGGTCGAGTACGCACGCGAAGCTGACGCTCATCTCCGGCGCCTGCGCCGGGACGTTCGTCGCCGAGACGAGGAGTACGTCCTGGAACGCCCAGCGGCGCAGATGCACGAGCGTGCCGGGGATGCTGAACAGCTCGAAGAACCCGAGCCCACGAATCCAGAAGTCCACCGACGCCGCCAGATCGCCGGTGGGAATCGTCACGAACGCGGGCATGCCATAGATGCCCCGGAACGGCTCCGGTGCCACCGCGTCCGGGCCGGGAGCGGGTACGGGACTCATCTCGAAAGCGTCGTAGTAGTTGCTCATGAACCCACCCTCCGGGCTCACGCCGCGTGAGGGTCAAGCCGGTACGGGAAGTGGCGTCGGTGAGCCCGTGGGTCGGGTCCGACCGGTGGGCGTCAGATCTCGGGGGGTAGGTCGGTGGTCAGGGCGTTGAGGAGGACCTCGCGGTCGGTGACGGTGGCGATCTGGTCGGCCGGCACGTAGACGGCGCCGGTGGGAACCAGTTCGGTGGAGACCTTGAGATAGCCGGTGCGCAGCAGCCGGGCGGCCAGGTCCGCCGGCACGTCCGGCTCCTCGGTGGCCGCGGATTCGATCAGCTCATCCAGGCTGCTGCCGGGGTCGGCGGTGGGCGCCTGCACGGTAACCGCGTTGGGGTCGCCGCGCTGGACGAGGTCCACCGTGCCCACGTCGATGCCGGCGGAGTCCACCACCCGCATCCCGGTGGTTACCTTCGATACGATCGCTCGCTGATCGATGCCCTGCTGCTCCATCCCCGCGCGGTTCCCCCTCCCGCCTCCCGCCAAACCCCACCCCGCCCACCCCCACCACCCCCACGCCGGTTGACCATGAAGTTGTTGTCACTGGGCTCGGCGTGTCGTGGCAACAACTTCATGATCAACTGGGGTGGGGCGGGCGGGGGGAGAGTTCGCGCCAGGGGTCGGCGGGCTGGAGCAGGGCGCGGATGGTCTCCTCGGCCTCGTCGAGGGTGTCGTACTCGTAGAACCGGGAGGCGCCCTCGGCGCCGCCGGCGCGTTGCTCGACGTACCACCGGTCGGCGTCCACGCGGAGAAAGACATCCCGCCGGGCCAGGCGCCCCCATTTGCCGTTCCACCAGTGCTTTCGCTGTTCCATGGCGGGACTCTATCGAACAGATGTTCGACTTCGGGCGGCCCCTGCGGGATTCCCGCAGGGGCCGCTGTGCAGGTGTCCCGGTTCAGCGCCGGGTGGGCGGTTCCTCCCGGCGGCCGAGCACGTCGTCCAGCGCGCCGCGCTGCTGGGCGGGGGTGGTCCGGCCGGCGGCGACGAGCGCGTCCCGGATCTCGGTGAGCAGCTTGACCTCCTCGCTCGGCGCGGCCGGCGGCGGCTCCTCGCCCCGCTTACGCCGCTCGGCGAGCCTGTTCATCGGGTACACCACCAGGAAGTAGAGCGCCGCCGCGGTGAGCAGGAACGTGATCAGCGCGTTGAGGAAGGCGCCCCAGGTGACCGGGTTGTTGGTCCCGAGCGAGAACTGGGCACCGTCGCCGGCGGGGCCCTGACCGATCAGGTTGATGATCGGCTGAAGGAACGAGCTGGTGAACGCCGTGACCAGGCCGGTGAAGGCGGCGCCGATGACGATGCCGACCGCGAGGTCGACGACGTTGCCGCGCATGATGAAGTCTTTGAAGCCCTTGAGCATCCGTACTCCTGAGGTCTCCGGTATTTCGTCGAGGACAACCTATGCCCCGGGTGGGGGCTCCAGGAAAACGCCGGCCTCCCGGGCGGCCCGCTCCTCGTCGCCGGCCCGGATCGCCGCCACCAGCCGGGCATGGTCGACGTGGCGCTCCGGGGTCAGCGCGTCGCCCATCGCCTCGGCGACGGTGCTGCGGATCGCGGTGCCGATCGAGGCGTACAGCTCGGCGAGCATGCTGTTGTGCGCCGCCGCGACCACCGCGGTGTGCAGCGCCGCGTCGGCCGCCACGAACTCGGTGACCCGGCCACCGCGCCAGGCCGCCTCGCGGGCGGCGAGCGCTTCGTCGAGCGCCGCCAGATCCTCGGCCGTACGCCGTCGCGCGGCCAGCCGTGCCGCCGCCACCTCGAAGGCGTGGCGCACCTCGATCACCTGCTGCTGTACGTGGTGCCGGTCGCCGTCCTCGGCGGTCCGCTCCGCGCTGAGCCGGCGGGCAACCACCGGGGCCAGCTCGTCGGTGGAGATGACGTAGGTGCCGGAGCCCTGTCGGCACTCCAGCACGCCGGCGTGCTGGAGTGCCCGCACCGCCTCGCGCACCGTGTTGCGGCCGACGCCGAGCGCCTCGACCAGTTGTGGCTCGGTCGGGATCCGGCTGCCCACGGGCCATTCACCAGCCATGATCCGCTGCCGCAACTGCGCGATCGTCTCCCGGATCCGCTGGCCCCGGGGCGGGACGGCGGCGGAATCAACCGGCGGTGGCACTGGTTACAACCTCTCGCAGGAATTCATCCCATGATTGTAGGTTCGAAGTCATGCCCCCGTTACCCGCCGGCACCCCCGCGTCCCCGACAACCACCGCCGAGCTCATCACGGTCGGGCGCGACCCGGCAGACGGCACCGCCACCACGGTCCGGGTCGGGACGCCACGGGCCAGCGGCGGGCTGCTGGTGCTGGCCGGGATGCTGCTTGTGGCGCTGAACCTGCGAGCCGCCGTGACCAGCCTCGGCGCCCTGCTCGACGAGGTACGCGTCGGACTCGCGCTCTCCGGCACGGTGGCCGGCTTCGTCACCACGCTGCCCACCATCGCCTTCGCCGGGCTCGGGGCGGCCACCCCGTGGCTGGTCCGCCGGTTCTCCCCGGCCCGGCTGCTGGTGTTCGGGATGCTCGCCCTCGCCACCGGTCAGTTGCTGCGGGTGCTCACCGGCTCAGCCGTGGTGTTCCTGCTCACCAGCGCGCTGGCACTGGCCGGCATCGCGGTGGCGAACATCCTGCTGCCGATGCTGGTCAAGCAGCACTTCCCGCACCGCACCGGACTGGTCACCGGGGCGTACACGATGGCGTTGACAGTCGGCACCACGGTGGCTGCCGCCGCCGCGGTGCCGGTGGCGCACGCCTTCGGTTCGTGGCGGGCCGGGTTGGGCGTCTGGGCGGGGCTCGCGGCGGTGGCCGTACTCCCGTGGCTGCCGGCGGCCCTGCGCGGCCGGGCCGCGGCGCGGCGGGCGACCCGGGGTACGGCGACCGCGGCCCGGCCGATGATCCGGCCGGGGCGCACCCGGCTCGGTTGGGCGATGGCGGTGTACTTCGGGGCGCAGTCGCTGAGCGGGTACGCGATCATGGGCTGGCTGGCCCAGCTCTTCCGGGACGCGGGTTTCCGCCCGCAGGACGCCGGGCTGCTGCTCGCCGGGGTGACCGCGCTCGGGGTGCCGATCGCGCTGCTGATGCCGGCGCTGGCCGGTCGGTTGGGCACCCTGCGTCCGCTGATCTTCGCGTTGACCGCCGCCTCCAGCCTGGCGTACCTGGGGCTGGCGTTCGCGCCGCGCGACGGCGCCGTGCTCTGGGTGGTGCTGCTGGCGTTCGGTCAGGGCGCGTTCCCGCTCATCCTGACCACCATCGGGCTGCGCGCCCGTACCGCCGACGGGACGGTGGCGCTGTCGGCCTTCGCGCAGAGCACCGGGTACGTCATCGCGGCGCTGGGGCCACTGCTGGTCGGGGTCCTCTACGAGACCACCGGCGGCTGGCTGGCGCCGGTCGGCTTCCTGCTGGTCGCCCTCGCCGTGCAGACCGGCGCGGGCATGCTGATCGCCCGCCCCCGTTACATCGAGGACGAGCGTTGAGCCGGTGGCGGCAGGGCGAGACGGGTAGGCGTCAGGAGGAGGTGGGCGTGGGGTCGCCGGTGACCGCCTGCTCGACGGTCGGGTACGTGTGCAGCACCTCGACCAGGCCGCTCACCTCAAGGATGCGCAGCACCCCCCGCTGAGGGGCGGCCAGGCGCACCACGCCACCGGCCTCGTCGGAGCTGTTCTTGGCGCGGACGAACACCGACAGCCCGGTGGAGTCGCAGAACGAGACGTCCGACAGGTCGAAGACGAGGCGATTGCGCCCCTTGTCGAGCAGGTCGGTGATCTGATCCTGCAACTGCGGCGCGGTGGCCATGTCCAACTCGCCCGCGACCGACACGACGACCACGTCACCGTGCTGTTCCGTGTGCACCGTCAAGGACATTTGCCAGACCTCCTGTTTATCTGTGGAACGGTATCCCACCCCGGTCGCGGTACGCAGAACGGGAGCGGGATCGGGTGGCGGCCGTCATTCGGTTGCTCTGCGGCAAGTAGTTTGCGGTCCTGCGGTGATAGAGTCCGGCCGGTCCAGGTCGAGGGGGTTTTGCGATGGCGCTGAGCGCTGACGAGAGCGGCCGACTGGCCGATCTGCTGTCCGGGCATGTCGACCAGATCACGCGGCGGTGGGCCGAGGTGGCTGCCGTGCAGTTGCGTGGCCGGCTCAGCCAGGCCGAACTGATCCGGCAGGTGCAGGATCTGCATCGCGCCCTGCTCGACGCGCTCAGCAAGGGCGTGACCGATCTGGCCGGCGAGGAGGCCGCCGAGCTGCGGGCGGTGCTCGCCGATCTGTCCCGGGGGCAGGCCCGGCAGGGCTTTTCGGCCACCGAGACCGCCACCGGCGTGTTCGCGCTCAAGGACGCCCTGCTGGCCGTGATGGAGACCGACGAGAACACCACGTTGCGTGACTTCGTCGCCTTCTCCGCCCTGGTTGACCAGATGGGCCTGTTCACCTTCGAGACCTACGTGCGGACCCGGGAAAGCCTGATCGCCGACCAGGCCGAGCAACTGCTGGAACTCTCCACCCCGGTGGTCAAGCTCTGGGAGGGCGTGGTGGCGGTGCCGCTTGTCGGCACCCTCGACTCGGCCCGCGCCCAGGTGGTGATGGAGCGGCTGCTGCAGACCCTGGTCGACACCGGATCGCCGTACGCGATCATCGACATCACCGGCGTACCGGCGGTGGACACCCAGGTCGCCCAGCACATCCTGAAGACCGTGGTGGCCGCCCGGCTGATGGGTGCCGACTGCATCATCTCCGGCATCCGGCCCCAGATCGCCCAGACCATCGTCGCGCTCGGCATCGAGTTCGGTGACATCGCGACCAAGGCCAGCCTCGCCGACGCGTTGCGACACGTGCTCCGGCTCAACGGGGTCGAGACCAGCCGCCGCCAGTCGCGCCGGGAGGCGTGATGGAGCGGGTGCCGATCCTCAAGATCGGCGACATCCTGCTGGTCTCCATCCAGGTCGACATGTCGGACCAGACGGCCGTCGCGCTCCAGGAGGACCTGGCCGAGCGGATCGTGGCCACCGGCTGCCACGGCGTGATCATCGACATCACCGCGCTGGACATCGTCGACTCCTTCGTCGGGCGGATGCTCTCCACAATCGCCTCGATCTCCCGGGTGCTGGACGCGGAGACGGTGGTCGTCGGGATGCGGCCGGCGGTCGCCATCACGCTTGTCGAGTTGGGGCTCTCGCTCAACGGCATCCGTACCGCGCTGAACGTCGAGCGGGGCATGGAACTCATCGCGGCCGAGCGCGCCGACGAGGGTCAGGACGATTTCGACGACGGCCCGGATCCCGAGCCGAGGGCGTCGCCGTGACCAGCGGGGTGGAACTGGGCCGCCCGCAGACGCAGACGGTGGGCAGCGACGAGGACGTGGTACGCGTCCGTCAACTGGTCCGTACGGTGGCGGTGGCGGCCAAGCTCTCCCTGGTCGACCAGACCAAGGTGGTCACCGCAGCCAGCGAGCTGGCCCGGAACACCCTGGTCTACGGCGGTGGCGGCACCATCGAGGTGAGCGCCGTCGACAACGGCCGCCGGCACGGCATCCAGATCCTCTTCGCCGACTCCGGTCCCGGCATCGCCGACCTTGACCTCGCCCTGACCGACGGCTACACCACCGGCGGTGGCCTCGGCCTCGGCCTCAGCGGCGCGCGGCGCCTGGTGGACGAGTTCGACATCCAGACCGCACCGGGCCAGGGCACCCGGATCACGATCACCAAGTGGTCCCGGTGACCGCCGAGCCGGTCTCCGACCGGGGCGCCTGGTTCCGGGTGGAGGACGGCAACACCGGCAGCGGGGTACGCCGGGCCGCCGAGCGCCTGGGTGACCGGCTGGGGCTGTCCGCCGGCCGGATCGCCGACCTGGCCATCGTCGCCGCCGAGTTGACCAGCAATCTGATCAAGCATGCCGATGAGGGCATGCTGCTGCTCCGCCCGGTGCGTCGGGAGCTGGACGCCGGCGTCGAGTTGATCGCGATCGACGCCGGGCCGGGCATGGTCGACCTCACCGACTCGGCCCGCGACGGCCACTCCACCACCGGCACCCTCGGCATCGGGCTGGGGGCGATCGTCCGCCAGGCGAGCTGGTTCGACGCGTACTCCCGGCCGGGCCGGGGCACGGTCATCGCCGTGCGGGTCTTTGCCGCCGCAGAGGTCGAGCGCCCCTGGGTCGGTGGGCTCACCCGACCGCTGACCGGGGAGCCGGTAAGCGGCGACGGCCAGGCCTGGCGGATCGTCGGCGACCGCCGGCAGGTGCTGGTCAGTGACGGCCTCGGGCACGGGCCGCTGGCCGCCGCCGCCAGCGACGCCGCGCTCACCGCCTTCCGGGGCGCACCGGCCGCCGGCCCCGCCGAGGTGGTCCGGCACCTGCACCGGTCGTTGTCCCACACCCGTGGCGCCGCGCTCGCCGTGGCCGAGCCGGATCCGGCGGCCGGGGTGCTGCGCTACGCGGGACTGGGCAACATCGGCGGCAACGTGGTCACCGGGGACGGCCGGCGGCGGGGCCTGGTGTCGCTGCCCGGCATCGCGGGACACCAGCGTCCCACGATCCGGGAGTACGACTATCCGTTCGACCCGGGCAGCCTGTTGGTCATGCACACCGACGGCGTGGTCGACCGCTGGCAACTCACCGACTACCCCGGCCTGGCCGGCCGGTCGCCGTTGGTGGTGGCGGCCACCCTGCTCCGCGACGCCGGTACCCGGCGGGACGACGCCGGAGTGTTGGTGGCGAGGTCCTGGTCATGAGTGCCGCGCCGCTGCTACAGATGCCGCTGCGGGTGGAGCGGGACATCTTCGTGCTCCGGCAGCGCGGCCGGGAAGTCGCCGCCGTGGTCGGGATGGAGCACCAGGACCAGGTCCGGATCGCCACCGCGCTGAGTGAGGTCGCCCGGGACCTGCTGCTCAGCGTCGGCGGCGCGGATGTGGTGTTCGCCGTCGCCGACACCCCGGACGGCCAGTGTCACCTGTGGATCGACCTCGCCCCGGTGGCCCCCCTGCCCGGCGGGCGGTACGAGCCACAATCCGGTGCGGTGGCGCGCCTGGTGGACATGTTGGGCGTGGTGACGGTCGAGAAGGATACGGTCGTGAGGATGTCGCGACGTGTCCCGGTCACCGCGCAGGCGCTCACCGCCGAGCGCCTGGCGGAACTGCACGCCCAGCTCGGCAAGAGCTCACCGGGCACCGTCGAGGAGGAACTGGCCACCCAGAATTCCCAACTCATCACCGCCCTGGACGAGGTACGCAGCCAGCGCGACGAGCTGGCCCGGCTGAACGAGGAGCTGGAGCAGACCAACCGGGGCGTGCTGGCGCTCTACCATCAGCTCACCGACGAGCTGGAGGAGACCAACCGGGGCGTGGTGGCCCTCTACGCCGAACTGGACGAGAAGTCGGCGCAGCTGCGTTCGGCGAGCGAGTCGAAGACACGGTTCCTGGCGAACGTCAGCCACGAGCTGCGGGCACCGGTCACCGCGATCATCGGGCTGGCCCGGCTGCTGGGCGACTCCGCGTCCGACCCGCTCACCGAAGAGCAGGAGCGTCAGGTCGGCCTGATCCGCTCCTCGGCGTCGGATCTGCTCGTCCTGGTCAACGAGTTGCTCGACCTGGCCAAGGCGGAATCGGGCCGGATCGAACCGGAGTGGGCCGAGGTGGACCTGCGTACCGTCTTCGGCCAGCTGCGCGGCACGCTCCGGGCACTGCGTACCGGCCCGGAGGTCGAGCTGGTGGTGGAGGATCCCACCCCGCCTGCCACGGTACGCACCGACGAGGTGCTCCTCGCCCAGGTGCTGCGCAACCTGCTGCACAACGGCCTGAAGTTCACCACCCGGGGCGAGGTCCGGCTGCGCGCCGAGCTGCGTGCGGATCGCTGGCTGCTCTGCGTGTCGGACACCGGCCCGGGCATCCCGAAGGACCTGCACGAGCGGGTGTTCGAGGAGTTCTACCAGGTGCCGGGCCCGACCCGGGTCGGCGGCACCGGTCTCGGCCTGCCGTACGCCCGGCGCCTGGTGACCCTGCTCGGCGGCTCCCTCGACCTGGCCAGCGAGCCGGGCCGGGGCAGCACCTTCACCGTCTCGCTGCCGGCAGACGGGACGTGACGTGGAGGGCGCGGCAACAGTGCTGGTGGTCGACGACAGTCGGACCAAGCGCTACCTCCTGGTGAACTGGTTGGCCCGGGCCGGGTTCACCGTGCTGGAGGCGGAGACCGGAGGCGAGGCCCTGAGCCGGGTCGAGGTGGATCCGATCGACCTGGTGGTGCTCGACGTCCGGCTGCCGGACCTGAGCGGCTTCGAGGTGTGTGAACGGATCAAATCGGCGCATCCCGCGCTGCCGGTGATCCACGTGTCCGCACACGCGGTCGACGTGGGGGATCGGACGCAGGGGCTCACCCGGGGCGCGGACGCGTACCTGGCCGAGCCGATCGAGCCGGAGGAACTGGTCGCCACCGCGCACGCGGTGCTGCGCTACTACCAGGCCCGGCAACGCGCCGAGTTGCTCGCCGAGCGGCTCACCGGGCTGGCGGACACCACCGTGGCGGTGCACGCCGCGCCGAACTTCGCCCGGCTTCTCGAACGGGCGGCCAGCGGTGCCGCGGAGATCTTCAAGAGCCCTGCGGCGGTGGTCGCGGAGACGTTCGACGGGCACTGCCTGGCCGGGATCTGCGCCGGTCCGGGTGCGGAGGCCGCGGTCGTGCCGTGGTCCGTCGACGACAGCGGAGTGCCGATCGGGGCCACCGCAAGGGTGCAGGCCCCGGCCGAGTGGGCGCTTGTCGACTGGCCGGCCGACGACACGGTCACGGTGGCCGCCGCCCGGCTGCGGGAGGACCGGGCGCCGCTCTACGTCGTGGTGCCCACCGCGACGCAGACCGCCGGTAGGCCGGTGCTGCGCCAGTTGGCGCAGGCGGTGGCCTCGGCGGTGGAGGCGCAGCGCTCCTTCGACGAGGAACACCGGATCGCCGTGACGCTACAGCGCAGCCTGTTGCCGCGCCGCATCCCGGAGATCGCCGGGCTCGACCTCGCGGTGCGTTACGAGCCGGCCAGCATGCAGACCGAGGTGGGCGGCGACTTCTACGAGCTGGTGATGCTCGACGGCCACCTGCTGCTGGCGATCGGTGACGTGGCGGGGCACTCTCTGCACGCCGCCACGGTGATGGCCGAGCTGCGACACGCGCTGCGGGCGTACGCGGTCGAAGGCCACCAGCCGGGCGAGATCCTGCACCGGGTCAACGAGCTGATGCGTACGCTGCTCCCCAACGAACTGGCGACCACCTGCGTGCTGCTGCTGGAACCGGCCACCGGCAAGGTCCGGCTGGCCAGCGCCGGCCACCTGCCGCCGTTGATCAGCCTGGACGGCAAGACCGAGTTCGTCCAGCACTCGGCCCCGCTGCTCGGAGTGCGCGCGCCGCGCCCGGCCGATCTGGAGTTCGTGCTACCCGCCGGGGCGACGATCGTCTTCTACACCGACGGCTTGATCGAACGGCGGGACACCAGCATCGACGAGGGCCTGAAGGCGCTGGCGGTGTCCGCCGCGCAGGTCGACGCCGACCTCGACCGCTTCTGCGAGCGGCTTCTCGTCGAACTCGCCCCCGCCGAGATCCAGGACGACGTCGCCGTGGTCGCCCTCCGCCGCCGGTGATGTGCAAGGAAGGGCCCCCTATTAACGTCTGGTGTAGAGGAAGGGCCCCTTATTAACACCGCCCGATCCGGCCGGGTGCCGTTTCGTGGCGATGCGCTGACCGTGATCGCCCTCGCGTACGCAATCTCGTCGATGGGTGATCAGGTCGCGCTGGTGGCGTTGACCCTGCGCTTCTACGAGCAGGGCGCCTCGGGCGTCCTGTTGAGCGCGCTGGTGGTGGCGGGGGTGCTGCCGATCGTGGTGATCGGCCCGCTCGCCGCGCCGCTTGTCGACCGGATGGAGAGCCGGCGCCTGATCACGCTCGTCTCGCTGGGCCAGGCCACCGTGGCGGTGCTCATCGCGGTCACCGATCACGTCGGCATCACCCTGCTGCTGGTAGTGATGCTGGGCGCGGGTCTCGCCATCGTCTCGCCGGCCTTGTTGCTGCTGGTGCCCGCGCTCGTCGGCCAGGAACGCGTCACGCATGGCTACGGCCGCCTGGAGGCCTTCCGGTCGGTCGGCAACGCCGTCGGGCCGGCCCTGGCCGGGATACTCGTGGCGGCGTCCGGCAGCCGGGCGGCGTTGCTCGTGGACGCGGCCACATTTTTGCTGCTGGCCGGGGTGCTGACCGCCGTCGCGGTCCGCCGGGAACCGGTAAGCGCCGCCCGCCGAAGCTGGTCGCGGCAGGTCCGCGAGGGCGTCGCCGTACTCGCGGGCAACCGCCTGCTGGCCACGGCGATCTCCGCGTTGGCCGCTGCTGTCGTCTTCACCGCCACGATGAGCGTCGCCAGGGTCTTCTTCGTCCGTGCGGATCTGGGTACCACGAACATCGGGTACGGCCTGGTGGTGACCGCCCACGCCGTCGGCATGGTGGCGGCGTCGATCCTCCTCGCACCGCGCGTGCCAGTGGCCGCCCAGCCGCGCGTACTCGCGGGCGCCGGGCTGCTCATGGGTGTGGCGCTGGCGGTGGTCGCCACGGTCCCGGTCCTCGCGGTGGCGCTCGTCGGCTTCACGCTCACCGGCGTCGCCAACGCCTTGCAGGTTCTCGCGATCCGGAACCTCATCCACGCCGAGGTGCCCGCCGAGGTCCGTGGCCGGGCCTTCGCCTCCTCGTCGGCGGTGCTCAACGGGGCGAACCTCTCCGGTACGGCGCTCGGCGGACCAGCGGTCGTCCTGCTCGGCGGCGCGACCAGCGTCCTGGTCGCCGGCCTCGGCACGATCGCCGCCACCCTCGCCGCGCTCCCGGTCCTACTCCGGCAGCGTCCCATCGGGAAACCGTCGACCCCGAACCGCCCTTGATCACGCTCGTTCCCGGAACGAGTGGCCTCAGGACGCTTCGGAAGCCACTCGTTCCGGGAACGAGCACGATCTTCCACGCGCCGCAGCGCGGGAGCCGTCAGTGCCGGCGGGCAGCGGCGTACGTGCCGGGGGAGCGGCCGGTGACGGTGGTGAAGTCGCGGACCAGGTGGGACTGGTCGCTGTAGCCGAGTTCGGCGGCGAGCGTGGCCCAGTCAGGCGGACCGTCGGTGGCCCGTTCGAGCGCCTCGTGCAAGCGGTAGCGGCGGATCACCCACTTCGGGCCGACGCCGACGCGGGTGAGGAAGAGGCGTTGCAGCCGCCGGACCGAGAGCCCGTGGTCCCGGGCGAACTCGTCGACCCGCCGTACGCTCCGGTCGGTCCGGATGGCCTCGACCAGCCGCATGGCCTCGTCGGTGGCCGGGTCGGGGCGGGGTGCCCAGCCGGTGAGCAGTTCGTCCAGGGCACGGCAGCGTGCGGCGTCCGTACCGGCGCAGATCGCCTGACGTGGCGCGGCGGCCGGCGGCCAGCTGGCGGCCAGCTCGGCGAAGTCACGGCGCCGGCCGGTCAGCTCGGCCACCGACCCGCGCCAGAAGGGATGGAAGCCGCCGGGCCGGAACTGCACGCCGCAGACCCGGCCGGTGCCGGCGAGCATGATCGAGAAGACCTCCAGCCCCACCCCGGCGACCTCGGCGCGCTCCGGCTCGTCGCCGTTGCGCTGGAAGACCACGTTCACCGCGGGATGCGGTACGACGCGCTGCTCGAACGGCTCGGTCAGCGCCCAGTCGATCAGCCAGTAGTGCTCGATCCAGCGTTGCAGCGGGGCGGCGGGCAGGTGCCGGCGGAACCGGACCCGACGCATCAGCCGGGCCGGATCGAGGATGCCCCGACTGTCCCCGCGCGGCTGTCGCATTTCTTCAAGACCACCTTCATACGCTGGCCCTATGGCTACCCAGACTAGTGATCTGCTGGCGGCGGCCGCGCCGCGAACCGTGTCGGTGGTCCAGGCGATCACCGACGACCAGCTCGACCTGCCCACCCCCTGCCGGGAGTACGCCGTCCGCGACCTGCTCAACCACCTGTACGAGGTGGTGGTCAACTTCCAGGCCCTCGCCGCCCGCGCGTCAGTGACCTGGGCCGACAAGCCCGATCATCTGGCCGAGGGCTGGCGGGAGCGGTTCGGGGCGGAAGCCCGTCAGCTGGTCGAGGCGTGGTCGGACCCGGCCAGCGAGGAGGGCGTCTCGCCCGGGATGGGCATGCCCCAGGCGGTGGTGGGCGGTATGGCGCTGCTCGACCTCACCGTGCACGGCTGGGACCTGGCGGTCGCCACCGGTCAGGCGTACGAGCCGGCGCCGGAGGTGCTGCCCACCCTGCACGAACTGGCCGGTCAGCTCGGTCCGCAGGCCCGGCAGATGGGCGTCTTCGCCGAGCCGGTGGCCGTCGAGGCCGCCCTGCCGGACCTGACCCGGCTGCTCGCCCTCACCGGCCGCGATCCGGCCTGGCCGGCAACTGCATGACGAGGTAGGGGGGACCCGGCCAACAAAGCAGAGCAGGGTGATTGACATCATCTATTCACTGAGTGAATAGTAGGCGGGTGTCCACCCCGCATGTGTTGCTGGGGCTGCTCGCCAGCGGCACCAAGCACGGCTATGAGCTGAAGCGGGCTCATGACGAACGGCTGCCGCAGGCCCGCCCGCTGGCGTACGGGCAGGTCTACTCGACGCTGGGCCGGTTGCAGCGGGATGGCCTGGTGGCACCGGCCGGGCAGGAACGTCTCGCCGGTCCCGACCGGACGGCCTACGCGCTGACCGAGGAGGGGCGCAGCGCGCTGGACCGGTGGCTGGGCACGGTGGAGCCGCCCATGCCCCACGTCAACAGCACGCTCTTCGCCAAGGTGATGGTGGCGCTGCTGGTCGCCGACGTGGATCAGGCCCGGTCCTACCTGATCGCCCAGCGCCGCGCGCACACCGACCGGCTGCGCGAGCTGACGGCACTCAAGACGGCACCCTCGGCCACCGTCGACGACGTGGTCGCGGCCGACTACGCCATCGCCCATCTCGACGCCGACCTGCGCTGGTTGCACACCACCCTGGACCGGGTCGCCGACTGGCACCGGGAGGTGCACTCATGACGCAACTACAGGCTCGTGGTCTGGTGAAGTCGTACGGGCCGACGCCCGCACTACGCGGCGTGACCATGGACGTCGCCGAGGGCGAGATCGTCGCGGTGACCGGGCCCAGCGGCTGCGGCAAGTCCACCCTGCTGCACTGCCTGGCGGGCATCCTGCGCCCGGACGCCGGTGAGGTGACCTGGCGCGGCCACCGGATCGACACCTGGTCGGAGGGGGCCCGGTCCCGGCTGCGGCGCACCGAGTTCGGGGTGTTGTTCCAGTTCGGTCAGCTCGTCGCCGAGCTGACCGCGGCGGAGAACGTCGCCCTTCCGTTGTTGCTCGCCGGCACGGGGCGGCGAGCGGCACGGACGGCGGCACTCACCTGGCTGGACCGCTTCGGCGTGGCGGAACTCGCCGACGTTCGGCCCGGCGAGATGTCCGGCGGTCAGCAGCAGCGCTGCGCCACCGCTCGGGCCCTGGTCACCGAGCCACGTGTGCTCTTCGCCGACGAGCCGACAGGTGCGCTCGACACGCTCACCGGCGAGCAGGTGCTCACCCAACTGGTCCGGCTCGCCCGGGAGCAGCGTACGACGGTGGTGCTGATCACCCACGAGCCCAGGATCGCCGCGTACGCCGATCGGGAGATCGTGCTGCGCGACGGCGTGATCGACCACACCGGCCTGGGCCTGGACACCGCCCCGCTGGCTGGCGGCTCCCGGTGAGACCCGGCACCTTCGCCCGGCTCGCCCTGGCCGGCAACCGCACCGACGCGGCCCGGGTGGCGCTGACCGCGCTCAGCGCGGCGCTGGCCGCTCTCGCCGGGCTGGCCGCGCTGAGCGTCCTGGCCATTCCGACACCGCCAGGCAGTCCGGGGCAGCAGTCCGAGCAGTACACCAGCGCCCTGCTGCGGGAGCCGGGACTGCGCGGCGGCACCGCGTTCGCGATGCTGCTGCTGACCATTCCGGTGCTGGCCCTGGCCGGTCAGTGCGCCCGGCTCGGTGCCCCGGCCCGGGATCGCCGGCTCGCTGCGATCCGGCTGGCCGGTGCCACTCCCGGTCAGGTGACCCGGATCGCGGTGCTGGAGACCGGCCTGGCCAGCCTGCTCGGCACCCTCGCCGGACTCGCCACCTATCTCGCCGGGCGGGCGCTGCTGCATCGGCCGGACGCCGACGGCCGGCTCGCCCTGCCCACCGACGTGCTGCCGGCCGTGCCGCAGCTGGCGCTGGTGGTGCTGGCTCTGCCGATGTTGGCTGCCGCGGCCAGCGCACTGATGCTGCGCCGGATCACCGCCACGCCACTCGGGGTGCTCCGGCGGGCGCGGCGGGTCGGGCCACCTCGCCCCTGGCCGGCCCTGCTGATCGCGCTCGGTGTGCTGGGTGCCGCCCTGTTCGAGCCGGTCCAGGAGGCGTCCGGTGACCGGCTGCCCGCCTGGCTGTTCGGGGCGGTTCTCGTGGGCACGTTCGCGGCTGTGCTCGGGGTCGTCCTGGGGACCGGTTGGATCGCGCACCGGGCCGGGCGGCTGCTGCACCGGTACGCGCGCAGCCCAGCCCAGCTACTGGCGGCCCGCCGGCTGACCGAGGATCCGTGGGCCGGCAGCCGGACCCTCGCCGCCCTGCTGGCGGCGCTGGCCATCGGCGCTGGTGCGGCGGCGTTCCGGGCCTGGATCCTGCTCAACGACCAGGTGCAGCGGGATCAGAACCGGCAGGCCGGCTACGACATCTACGACATCGGCGATCCGCACAACTCCTTCTACCTGCGCACCATGGACCTGGTCGACCTGGGGATCGCGGTGGCGATGACCATCGCTGCGGCCGGTCTGCTGGTCATGCTGATCGAGGGGATCACCGCGCGTCGCCGCACGTACGCCGCGCTGGTGGCGACCGGGGTGCCGCGCACCACCATTGGTGTCTCGATCCTCTGGCAGGTGTTGACACCCGTGGTGCCTGCCGCGCTGATCGCGCTCGGCACCGGCTACGGCCTCGGCCGGATGTTGAACGCTGACATCGTCACGGGCGGCGGGTGGGAGCCGGTGTGCCGGGCGACGGCTCAGGTCTGCGCCGATCCGGCCACCCGCGACGGCAACATCGAGATGACACTTGTCGACCGGGTGGTCCACTCGCCCGGCGTACCGCTGGAACAGCTGGCGTTGCTGGGTGCCGGCGCGGTGGCCGCGACCCTGCTCACGGTCGGGCTCGGGGTGCTCTTCCTGCCGGCGAACACGACAGTCGAGGAGCTTCGGGCCAGCTGAGCCACCGCGATCAGGTGGGATTGGCCCGCAGGTAGGTCAGCGCGGCCAGCACCCGGCGGTTGGTGTCGTCGTCCGGCGGCAGGCCGAGCTTGGCCAGGATGTTGCCGACGTGCTTGCCCACGGCGGCCTCGGTGACGTGCAGCCGGGCGGCGATCGCCGCGTTGGAGCGCCCCTCGGCGACCAGGACCAGCACCTCCCGCTCGCGGGCGGAGAGCGCGGCGAGCGGATCACGCGGGCGGTGCAGCAGCCGGCGGACCACGTCCGGGTCGACCACCGTGCCACCGGCGAGGACGGTACGCAGGTTGTCGACGAACTCGGTGACCTCGGCGACCCGGTCCTTGAGCAGGTAGCCGACCCGGCGACCGTCGGCGCTGTCCAGCAGCGCGGAGGCGTACTCCGGCTGCACGTGCTGGCTCAGCACGACCACGGCGAGGTCGGGCTGCTCGGCGCGCAGCTCCACCGCCGCGCGCAACCCGTCGTCGCGGTGCCCCGGCGGCATCCGGATGTCGGTCACCACCAGGTCGGGCCGGTGCGTCCGGACGGCCGCCCGCAGCGCCGGTGCGGTGCCGACGGCGTCGAGCACCTCGAAGCCGAACCGGGCGAGCAGGGCCGTCAGCCCCTCCCGCAGCAGCACCTCGTCCTCGGCGAGCACGACCCGGATCACGCCGACCACGGTAGTTCCACCCGCAGCACCGTCGGGCCACCCGGCGGGCTGGACAACAGCAGGCACCCGTCGGCGGCGGCGACCCGGTCGGCGAGCCCGGTCAGGCCGCTGCCGCGCGCCGGGTCCGCGCCGCCCTGGCCGTCGTCGGTGACCTCGACGGTCAGCCCGGTGCCGGTGTCGGTGAGCCGGACCTGGGCGCGGTCCGCCGCCGCGTGCCGGGCGACGTTGCCGAGCGCCTCCGACACCACGAAGTACGCAGTCGTCTCGGCCGTCTCCGGCAGCGGTCGCGGCAACTCGGCGTGCACCTCGACCGGTACGGGCGACTCGTCGGCGAGTTCCCGGACCGCCCCGGCCAACCCCAGGTCGACCAGGCTCTGCGGGCGGATGCCCCGGACGATCTGCCGGAGCAGCACCATCAGGCCCTTGGCCTGCTCGTGTGCCACATCCAGCGGCCGGGCAGCCGGGGAGTCGTCGGGTACGTCCAGCCGGGCCAAACCGATCTGAAGGCCGAGGTTTGTCAACCGGGGTTGGGCGGCGTCGTGCAGGTCCCGCTCGATGCGCCGGCGTTCGGCCTCGTACGCGTCGACCAGCCGGGCCCGCGACCGGGTCACCTCGCGCAGCTCGCCCTCCTCGGGGCTGAGCAGCCACCGCGCCACGGCGCCCTGGGTCGCCGCCAGCACGCCGACCGCGTACCAGAGCACCGGTAGCAGCAGTACGCCGACAATCGCGAACGGCACGGCCTGCCCGGGGGTCTCCGCGGTGGCCCAGATCAGCGCCACCTTGTCGCCGGGGCCGATCACGAACGGACTACCGATCAGCAGCAGCACCAGCATCACGAGCAGGGTGAACAGCCAGTAGACGGCAGGCACCACGGTACCGAGGAAGAACAGGTACGCCGCCTCCCGCCACGCCACGCCCGTGGTGTACCGGGCGGCGAAGCCGCGCCAGGGCACCGGGGGCAGCGGCCGGTCGTCGACCAGCCCGAGCCGGTACCGCTCGAAGGCCGCCACCGGCACGGCGAGCAGCGGTGCCAGCGCCAGCACGGTAAGCGCGCCGCCGGTCAGGAACACGGTGAGCGCCAGCGACACGGGCCGGCCCTGCCGCGCGGCGTTGGCGGCGGCGACGAGTGGCGCCAGCAATACGAGCGGCCCGAGCGAAAGCACGCCGGCCAGCGGCGCACTTGTCAGCAGGTAGGCCAGGGCGCGCCACGGCCAGCCGGTGCGCGGGTACCGGCGGTGGCGCAGGGCCCGGGCGAGATGGGTGGGTGCGGCCGATGTCATGCCGGGAACGCTAGTGACGCGGCCAGGCCCACCCCAGCCGACTGGATCCACTTTCCCGGGTATACCCAGCCCCACCTCTTCCCGGACACCAGTGGTAGGGCGCCGGCCCGGCGGATTCGGCTGGACTGGGCACATGCCTTCGTACCGTCTCGGTTCCTACGCCCTGCTGCTGGCCGCGCCGCTGTTCGCGGCCGGCAACGCGGTGACCACCCTGGCCTGGCGGCAGCCGCCATTCGACTGGCGTACCCACAACATCAGTGACCTGGGGAACGTCACCTGCGGCGGCTGGGACACCAGCCGGCCGCGAACGGTCTGCTCGCCGTGGCATCCGCTGATGAACGGCACCTTCATCGTCACCGGCGTGCTGATCATGGTCGGCCTGCTGCTCGCCTGGTCGGCGTTCGGCGGCGGGCTGGCGGTACGGGCGGCTCAACTCGCGGCCCTCGCGGGTGCCGGCGGGTACGTCCTGGCCGGCGTCTACCCGGCGGATGTCGACGAGAACCTGCACGTGCTCGGCGCGTTGCTGGTGTTCGGCGCGGGCAACCTGGCGTTGCTGCTGGCCGCGCTGCCGCGTCGAGCCGCAGTGCCGGTGCCGGCGCGCCGGTTCAGTCTCGCGCTCGGCCTGATCGGGGTGGCCGGGACGGTTCTCTTTCTGGCCCAGGTGGATCTCGGTTTCGGTGTCGGTGGGATGGAGCGGGTGGCCGTGATTCCGTTCCTGACCTGGACGGTCACGCTCGGCATCTGGTTGAGCCCGGTGCCGGACCGCCCGGTACGGAAGGCGCCGGTGCACACCGGCGGTCCCGGGCCGGCTCGGTGCGGCCGGTCAGTTCGGATGGAAGAGGCCGGCGGACCAGGCGATGACCAGACCGACAAGCGCTGAGCAGCAGCATGCCAGCATGGCCGCGGCGGCCAGGCCGAGGCTCAACCAGACCGGCCCGCGCCGGGGCACTGTCGGCTCCCGGCGCGGGCCTGGTTCGTCGATGCCAGCCATCGGTGGCGAAGCTCAGGCGCGGTCGAGGCGGTCCAGGACCCAGGCGTTGACGAACGCCTCCTCCCGCCAGGCGTCGTAACGCCCGCTGGGCCCGCCGTGCCCGGCCTCCATCTCGGTCTTGAGCAGGTACTCGCCCTGCGGGGCGACCTCGCGCAGGCGCGCGATCCACTTCGCCGGCTCGTGGTAGAGCACCCGGGTGTCGTTGAGGCTGGTCATGGCGAGGATCGCCGGGTAGTCCAGCGCGGCGACGTTCTCGTACGGGGTGTACGACTTCATGTACGCGTACACCTCCGGGTCGGCCAGCGGGTTGCCCCACTCCTCCCACTCGGTGACGGTCAGCGGCAGCGACGGGTCGAGGATCGTGTTGAGCGCGTCCACGAACGGCACCTGCGCGACGATGCCGGTGAAGGCGTCCGGCGCGAGGTTGGCCACCGCGCCCATCAGCAGCCCGCCGGCCGAGCCGCCCCGGGCGACCAGCCGGTCCGGCGCGGTCCAGCCGGCCTTCGCCAGATGCCGGGCACAGGCGACGAAGTCGGTGAAGGTGTTCTTCTTGGCCAGCAGCTTGCCCTGCTCGTACCAGCGGCGTCCCAACTCGCCGCCGCCCCGCACGTGGGCCACCGCGAAGACCACCCCACGGTCCAGTAGGGAGAGCCGTCCCACCGAGAACCACGGATCCATGCTCGCCTCGTACGAGCCGTAGCCGTAGATGACGCAGGGCGCGGAGCCGTCGCGGGGAGTGCCGCGGCGGCAGACCAGCGAGATGGGGACCCGGGTGCCGTCGTCCGCCAGCGCCCATTCCCGGTGCTGCTCGTACTCCTCCGGTTGGTAGGCCCGCCCGTCCGGCCCGGGCAGCACCGGCCGGCGGCGCAGCAGGGTCAGCTCGCGGGTCACCAGGTCGTAGTCGTACACCGAGTCCGGGATGACAAGCGAGGTGTAGCGCAGCCGCAGCCGCCCGGTGCGGTACTCGGGGTTGGCGTCCAGGCCGACGGTGTGCAGCGGCTCGGGGAACTCGATGTCGTGGGCGTCGCCACCGCCGACCGGCAGCACCCGCAACCCGGTCAGGCCGTTGCTGCGTACGCTGAGGATCAGGTGGTCGGCGAAGGCGTCCACCGCCTCCAGCCGGGTGCCGGGGGAGTGCTCGATAAGCGGCACCCAGTCGCCCGGCGCGTCCGCCGAGGTGTACGCCAGCGCGAAGTCCTCCGCGCCGTCGTTGTGCAGGATCAGGAACCGGTGCCCGTGGTGCTCCACCGAATACTCGACGCCCTGCCGCCGTGGGGCGATCACCGCCGGCTCGCCGGTCGGGTTGCCGGCCGGGATGACCCGTACCTCGCTGGTCACCTTGCTGGCGATGTCGATCAGGATGAACCGCTCCGAGCGGGTCAGCTCGACGCCGACCCAGAACCGCTCGTCGTCCTCGGAGTGCACCACCACGTCGTCGGCGGCGGCCGTGCCGAGCACGTGCCGCCAGACCCGGTGCGGGCGCCACGCCTCGTCGACGGTGACGTAGAAGAGCACCGAGGCGTCGGCGGACCAGGCGGTGCCGTAGAAGGTGCCGGGGATCTCGTCGGGCAGCAACTCGCCGGTGTCGAGGTCCTTGATCCGTAGGGTGAACCGTTCGTCACCCGAGAAGTCCGTGGAGTAGGCCAGGTAGCGCCCGTCCGGGCTGACGTCGAAGGCACCGAGCGAGAAGAAGTCGTGCCCCTCGGCGAGCCGGTTGCCGTCGAGCAGGATCTGCTCGCCGTCGAGCGGGCCGCCGTCGGAGCTGATCGGCGGGGTGGTCTCGCCCTCGCGTACGGCCCGGCGGCAGTGCACGCCGTACTGCTGGCCCGCCACGGTGCGGGTGTAGTACCAGTGCCCGCCCTTGCGGGTCGGCACCGACAGGTCGGTCTCCTGGGTCCGCCGCCGGATCTCCTCGAACAACTCCGTCCGCAGCCCGGACAGGTGTGCCGTTCGCGCCTCGGTCCACGCGTTCTCGGCGTTGAGGTAGTCGACGGTCTCCGGATCGTCCTTGGTGGCCAGCCAGGCGTACTCGTCGATGACGGTGTCGCCGTGGTGGACGCGTTCGGTCGGCAGCCGCCTGGCTGCGGGTGCGGTGGTCTCGGTGGTCACGGCGTCACGTTACCGGCCGTCCCCGCCCTACGGGCGGAGCAAATCCCTCCCCGACCATTCGAACACATGTACGATCACAGCCATGGTGCCAGCGCGTTCCACCGGCTCGGCCGGTGCCCTCGACATCGCCCGCCGGCTGACCGAGATCTGCGGTCCACGCTTCGCCCGGTTCGCCGGTGCGGCCGACGAGGTGGCCGGCCGCCCGGCGCGCTGGGTGGCGGTGCCGGGCGGCGCGCACGCGGCGGCACAGGTGCTGCGGCTGGCCGCGCAACACGACCTGGCGGTGGTGCCGCGCGGCGCCGGCACCAAAATCGACTGGGGTGCGCCGCCCGAGCGGGTCGACATCATGCTCGACACCGGGCGGCTCGCGGGCATCGGTCACCGACCACCCGACCAGGGCATCGCCGAGGTCGGCGCCGGCACGCCACTGCGCGCGGTGCAGGCCACCCTGGAACGCACCGGCCAGCGGCTCGCCGTGGACGCGCCGTCGCCCGGTGCGACCATCGGCGGCGTACTCGCCGCCGACGAGGCCGGCCCGTTGCGGCACCGGCACGGCACCGCCTGTGACCAGCTAGTCGGCCTGCGCTACCTGGCCGCCGACGGCGAGCTGACCGAGGCCGGCGGCGGGGCGGCCGGGCTGGCCCAGGCCCGACTGCTGTGTGGCTCCGAGGGGGCGCTCGGCGTGCTGATCAGCGCGACGCTGCGGGTGCAGGCGCTGCCGGCCAGCCGGATCTGGGTGACCCGGCCGGTGTGGACCCCGCTTGAGGTGCACGACCTGGTCCGGGCGGTGCTCGCCGCCCGCATCGAGCCCGCCGCGATCGAGCTGGACCTGCCGGCCGGCATGGGACCCCGGCCGCGGCCGGACCGCCGGGCCGAGGCGATGGCGCGTCATCCGTCGATGACGGGACGCACGTCGGCCGGCCCGGCGGGTTCCGGTTCGCTTGTGGTGCTCCTGGAGGGCGGGCCCGCCGAGGTGGCCGAGCGCGCCGACCGGCTGGTGTCGTTGTTCGGCAGCCGGGCGACGGTGGACGGGTCGGCCCCGCAGTGGTGGCGCAGCTATCCGTTCGCCCCCGGCGACACGGCGCTACGACTGGAGGCGCCGATCACCGACCTGCACGCCGCCGTCTACGCGCTGCGCGACGCGGCCGGCACGCCGGTGCCGGTGCGCGGTTCGGCCGGTCTCGGTGTGGCGCACGCCGCACTGCCCGGCGCGCTGCCACCCGAGCGGGTGGCGTCGATCCTGGCCGCGGTGCGCGGCGTGCTGCTCGCCCGACGGGGTCGGTGCCTGGTGCTCGCCGCCCCACCACCCGTCCGCGGGGCCGTCGACCTCTGGGGCGACCTGCCCGTCCCGCCCCAACTGCGCGCCGCCAAACAGCACCTAGACCCCGCCCACCGCCTGGCCCCCCGCCGCCTCCCCCGCAACCTCTGATCCCACCCTCCCCACCCCCACCCCCACTCCCACCCCCTCACCCCACCCCCCAGCCTCGCCGATCTTGCACTTTCGGTCGCTGGGATGCCCCTTTTGTGGCATTCGTGGGGGCAGTAAGTGCAAGATCGGCGAGGAAAGCGGGTGGGGGGAGAGGGGGAGGGGGGAGAGGGGGAGAGGAAGGAGAGGTAACGGTTAGACGGTGTCGTTGCGGAGGACGAGGATGGCGATGTCGTCGCGGGGCTCCTCCACCGAGAAGTTGATCGCGGTGGCCCGGAGCCGGGCCGCCACCACGTCCGCCGGGTAGCCGGCCAGCGGAGTGGTGGCGTCGCGTAGCCGGCCGGTGCCGAACAGCTCCCGGCCCCGCCGGCGCTCGGTCACCCCGTCGGTGTAGAAGACCAGGCAGTCGCCCGGGTCGAGGACGATGCCGGCGGTGGGCGCGGCGATGGCGTCGAGCAGGCCGAGCGCGGTTCCGCCGGTGCCGACGAAGTCGGCCCGACCGCCGCAGGAGCGCAGCAGCACCGGCCGGTCGTGCCCGGCCAGGTGCAGCTCGACGTCGAGTTGGCCGCCCTCGCCCGGCCGGACGGCGGCCAGGGCCAGCGTGCAGTAGCGGCCCGACCCCCGCTCGACAAGCGTCTCGTTGAGCCGGGCCAGCACCTCGGGCAGCGGCTTGCCGTCCCCGGCCAGCACCCGAATCACGTCCCGCACCAGCCCGGTCACCGCGGCGGCCTGCACCCCCTTGCCCGAGACGTCGCCGATCACCACCAGCCAGCGGCCGTCCGGCAGCGGCATCACGTCGTAGAAGTCGCCGCCGACATCGGCGTCCCCGCCGGTCGGCACGTACTCGGCGGCGAAGCCGATGCCCTCCACGACCGGGAGCACCGGCGGTAGCAGCGACTGTTGCAGCGTCTGCGCCACCCGCCGCCGCTCGGCGTGGATCCGAGCGTTCTCGATCGCCAGGGCCGCCCGCCGGGCCACGTCCTCCAGCACCGCGATCTCGTCGGGGTCGTGCCGGTGCCGCAGGTGCCGCCCCACGGCGAGCGTGCCGAGGCGTTGCCCCCGGGCGATCAACGGTACGGCGAAGCCCTCCATCGGCGCGCCCAGCGGCGTCTGGGTGCCGTTGCGGCTCGCCTCGCGCAGCCGGGCCTGGATCGAGTCGGGGCCGGTCTGACGCAGGGTGGCGTGCAGCTGGGGCAGCATCGACTCGTCCGCGTGGCTGGCTGCGGCGAGGCGGAGCCGGCCCCACTCGTCGGTGGTGTGCACCGCGCACCACTGGCCCAGACGGGGCACCACCAGCTGCGGGATCAGCGCCATGGTCAGCTCCACGTCGAGCGACTGGGCGAGCAGCTCACTGGCCTCGGCGAGGAAGGTCAGCCAGGCCTGCCGGCGGACGTCGGCGCGGCGCAGCCGGTCGTTCTCCAGGTGCAGCGAGAGCCGCTCGGCAGCCAGCACCGCCAGCGGCCGGGCGTACGCGGTTGGCGCGGCGTCCAGCTCCAGCTCCCCGGCGTACGGGCGGTGCACGGCAAGCGGCACCCGGATCAGGTCGTTGCCGGCCCGGGGCTGCCGGCCGTACCGGGCGAGCAGCTGCGTGCCCTGGCCGTCCCCACGGTCCAGCCGGATCACGCCCCCGGCGGCGCCGACCATCTCCGCCACCTGCGTGAGCAGGCTGGTGGCGAAGTCGGGCAGCGGATCGTCGACATACGAATCGGGAGTGGTCTGCAACAGCGCGCTCATCGCACCCGCGCTGGGACCGGCGGTGTGTCCGCTGTTGCCCGGTTCGCCGACCGGCGGTCTGAAGTCGTCACCGGGCGGGTCGGAGTCGTCCCCGTGCGGCCCGTCGTCGTCGCGCTGCCCGTCGCGGCGCCGGCGGTCCAGCCGGAACCAGACCCCCTTGCCGTTGGGCAGGTAGGTAGTCCCCCAGCGACTTGCGAAGTGGTCGACCAGCAGCAGCCCGCGCCCGCGTTCGGCCACCTCGACGATGTCGGTCGACACGTTGCGTACGCCCACGGTCAGCTCGTCGACCGGGCCGGCGGCGAAGTCCGAGACGGTCACGGTCAACCCGGCCGGGTCCGCGGTGACCTCGATGTCCAGTTCGGTGCCGGCGTGCTCGACGGCGTTGGTGGAGAGTTCCGTGGTCAGCAGCAGCGCCTCGTTGGCCAGCTCGTCCAGGTGCGCCTCGGTGAGTACGGAGCGGACGACCGCCCGCGCAGCGGCCGGCGTACGGCGGTCGGCGGGCAGCCGAACGCGCCGTACGTGCTCGTCTGGGCCCTTGGTCACGGCGGGCCCCGTCTCCGCCGACACCCTCGTATCCTCCACCGACACTCGCCCGGTGCCAAGCCGATCACCTGCCGGGTCGGCATCGCGAACGGCGGTGCGGCGTGGCGGTTTCCAGCTCACGGGGACAATGATGGGGTGACCGGCGCGAGCCGGTGGACCCTGAGGTGAGCGAGGAATGATGACCACGGCGAAACAGTCGGGGCTGGCGGAGAACTCCGCTGCCGACCACGATGCGGTCCTCACCGAGCTGGCGGAGGCGCTGCGGCAGGTTCGGCGCGGCGATCTCAAGGTCAGGCTGCCACGGCGGTCGGGCGCGGCCGGTGAGGTGGCGGACGCTTTCAACGACGTGGTGTCGCTCCAGGAGCGGCAGCATCTGGACCTGCGCCGGATCAGCCGGATCGTCGGTCGCGACGGTCGGCTGACCGAGCGGCTGGACGAGGAGGGGCTGGACGGCTCCTGGGCGGAGGGCCAGCGGGCGGTCAACTCGCTCATCGACGACCTGGGCCGGCCCACCACCGAGATCGCCCGGGTCATCGTCGCGGTCGCGGACGGCGATCTCTCCCAGCACATGGCGCTGGAGATGGACGGCCGCCCGCTGCGCGGCGAGTACCTGCGCATCGGGCGCACGGTCAACACCATGGTCGACCAGCTCTCGTCCTTCTCCAACGAGGTGACCCGGGTCGCGCGTGAGGTGGGCACCGAGGGCAAGCTCGGCGGCCAGGCCGATGTACGCGGCGTCGCGGGCACCTGGAAGGACCTCACCGACTCGGTGAACACCATGGCGTCGAACCTCACCGGCCAGGTGCGGTCGATCTCACAGGTGGCCACGGCGGTGGCCAAGGGCGACCTGAGTCAGAAGATCACGGTGAGCGCCCGGGGCGAGGTGGCCGAGCTGGCCGACACCATGAACTCGCTCACCGACACGCTGCGGCTCTTCGCCGAGCAGGTGACCCGGGTGGCCCGTGAGGTGGGCACCGAGGGCAAGCTCGGCGGCCAGGCCGAGGTGCCGAACGTGGCCGGCACCTGGAAGGACCTCACCGACAGCGTCAACTCGATGGCGTCGAACCTGACCGCCCAGGTGCGCAACATCGCCCAGGTCTCCACCGCGGTGGCCCGGGGCGACCTGTCGCAGAAGATCACCGTGGCCGCGCAGGGCGAGATCCTCGAACTCAAGGACACCGTCAACACGATGGTGGATCAGTTGTCGTCGTTCGCCGACGAGGTGACCCGGGTGGCCCGTGAGGTGGGTACCGAGGGCAAGCTCGGCGGCCAGGCCCAGGTCCGCGGGGTCTCCGGGACCTGGCGGGACCTGACCGAGAACGTGAACCAGCTCGCCGGAAACCTGACCAGCCAGGTCCGCAACATCTCCCAGGTCTCGACGGCGGTCGCGAAGGGCGACCTGAGCCAGAAGATCACCGTGGACGCCCGGGGCGAGATGCTGGAGCTGAAGAGCACCGTCAACACGATGGTGGACCAGTTGTCGTCGTTCGCCGATGAGGTGACCCGGGTGGCCCGTGAGGTGGGCACCGAGGGCAAGTTGGGCGGCCAGGCCCAGGTGACCGGGGTCTCCGGCACCTGGCGGGACCTGACCGACAACGTGAACTCGATGGCGTCGAACCTGACCAGCCAGGTACGCAACATCGCCTCGGTCACCACCGCCGTGGCGAAGGGCGATCTGTCGCAGAAGATCACGGTGGATGCCCGGGGTGAGATCCTGGAGCTGAAGTCGACGGTGAACACGATGGTGGATCAGCTGTCGTCGTTCGCCGATGAGGTGACCCGGGTGGCCCGTGAGGTGGGCACGGAGGGCAAGCTCGGCGGCCAGGCCCAGGTCCGCGGGGTGGCCGGGACCTGGCGGGATCTGACCGACAACGTGAACTCGATGGCGTCGAACCTCACCGCACAGGTACGCAACATCGCCCAGGTCTCCACGGCGGTGGCGAAGGGTGATCTGTCGCAGAAGATCACGGTGGATGCCCGGGGTGAGATCCTGGAGTTGAAGTCGACGGTGAACACGATGGTGGATCAGCTGTCGTCGTTCGCCGATGAGGTGACCCGGGTGGCCCGTGAGGTGGGCACCGAGGGGAAGCTGGGCGGTCAGGCGCAGGTCAAGGGGGTCTCCGGCACCTGGCGGGACCTGACCGACAACGTGAACTCGATGGCGTCGAACCTGACCAGCCAGGTCCGCAACATCGCCTCGGTAACCACCGCGGTCGCCAACGGCGACCTGTCACAGAAGATCACGGTGGACGCGCAGGGCGAGATCCTGGAGCTGAAGAACACCGTCAACACGATGGTGGACCAGTTGTCGTCGTTCGCCGATGAGGTGACCCGGGTGGCCCGTGAGGTGGGCACCGAGGGGAAGCTGGGCGGTCAGGCGCAGGTCAAGGGGGTCTCCGGCACCTGGCGGGACCTCACCGAGAACGTCAACCAGCTCGCCTCCACGCTGACCACTCAGCTGCGCGCGATCGCCCGGGTCTCGACGTCGGTGACCCGGGGCGACCTGACCCAGCGGATCGCGGTGAAGGCGCAGGGCGAGGTCGCCGAGCTGAAAGACAACATCAACCAGATGATCGTCACGCTGCGGGAGACCACCCACAAGAACGCCGAGCAGGGTTGGCTCGACTCCAACCTGGCCCGCATCGGCGGGCTGCTCCAGGGGCAGCGCGATCTCGGCGAGGTCTGCCGCATGATCATGATGGAGGTGACGCCGCTGGTCGACGCGCAGCTCGGCGCGTTCTTCCTGGCGGACAACTCCGAGGGAGTGATGCGGCTGCGGTTGACCGCCTCGTACGGCTACGTGTCCCGGGGCCACGACGTCACCTTCGGGCCGGGTGAGGGGTTGGTCGGGCAGACCGCACTCTCCCGGCGCACCATCCGGCTCGCCGCCGTACCGGACAGCCGGATCACGCTGCGCTCCGGCCTGGCCGACACTCCGCCGCAGGACCTGGTCGTGCTGCCCGTCCTCTTCGAGGGCGAGCTGCTCGGGGTGATCGAGTTCGCAAGCGTCACCCCCTTCTCGGAGTTGCACCTCTCCTTCCTGGAGCGGCTGGTCGCCACCATCGGCATCGCGGTAAACACCATCCAGGCCAACCGGCGTACCGAGGAGCTGCTCTCGCAGTCCCAGCGGCTGGCGCACGAGTTGCAGGAGCAGTCGGCGGAGTTGCAGCGCACCAACGCCGAACTGGAGGAGAAGGCCAAACTGCTCTCCGAGCAGAAGGCGAACATCGAGACCCAGAACCGGGAGATCGAACTGGCCCGGCTCGGCCTGGAGGACAAGGCCCAGCAGCTCACCCGGGCCTCGGCGTACAAGTCCGAGTTCCTGGCGAACATGAGCCACGAGCTGCGTACGCCGCTGAACTCCCTGCTGCTGCTGGCCCGGCTGCTCGCCGAGAACTCGGAGCGCAACCTGAGCCCGAAGCAGATCGAGTTCGCCCGGACGATCCACAGCGCCGGTTCCGACCTGCTCTCGCTGATCGACGACATCCTGGACCTGTCCAAGATCGAGGCGGGCCGGATGGACGTGGAGCCGACCGAGGTCCGGTTCACGGAGATCCGCAGCTACGTGGAGCAGGCGTTCGCCCCGCAGGCCGACGAGAAGGGGCTCGACTTCCAGGTACGCATCAGCAAGGAGCTGCCGCTGGCGGTGGTCACCGACGCCCAGCGCCTTCAGCAGATCCTGCGCAACCTGTTGTCGAACGCGGTCAAGTTCACCGACAACGGCGGGGTCACGCTGCGCATCTCCCGGGCACCGGAGCACGCGGTCTTCGACGTACCGGCGCTGACCAACTCCCGGCAGGTGATCGCGTTCACCGTGATCGACACCGGGATCGGCATCTCCGACGACAAGCTGTCCCTGATCTTCGAGGCGTTCCAGCAGGCCGACGGCACCACCAGCCGTCGCTACGGCGGCACCGGGCTGGGATTGTCGATCAGCCGGGATCTGGCCCGGCTGATCGGCGGCACGATCACCGTCAGCTCGGCGCCCGGCCAGGGCTCGACCTTCACGCTCTACCTGCCCGACGTACTGGCGCCGGACGCGGTGGTCGCGCCGGCACCCCCGTCACCGCAGCGGGCGGGCCTGCCGTCGTCGCTGCTGATGCCGCCGATGGAGCTGCTGCCGGAACGACCGGAGGCACCGAAGACCCGACAGCTGGACGGGGCCACCGTTTTGATCGTGGACGACGACGTGCGTAACGTCTTCGCTCTGACCAGCGCGCTGGAGCTGCACGGGATGACCGTGCTCTACGCGGACAACGGCAGCGACGGGGTGCGTCTGCTGGCGGAGCACCCGGAGGTGGACATCGTGCTGATGGACGCCATGATGCCCGACCAGGACGGGTACGAGACGACCCGGCAGATCCGGCGCAACCACCGCTTCGCGGAGCTGCCCATCGTCTTCCTGACCGCCAAGGCGATGCCCGGTGACCGGGAGTCGGCGATCGCGGCCGGGGCCAGCGACTACATCACCAAGCCGGTCGACCTGGACGAGCTGATCGAGTTGATGGGCTCCTGGATCAGCGGTGGCCGTACCGAGGAGGACTCGTGACGCAGGTGGCGAAGGCACTGCTGGTCGACGACCGCCGGGAGAACCTGATGGCCCTGGAGGCGATCCTCCAGGGGCTGCCGGTGCAGTCGGTCGCGGTGGAGAGCGGGGAGGCGGCGCTCAAGCAACTGCTGGTCGACGACTTCGCGGTGATCCTGCTGGACGCCCAGATGCCGGACATGGACGGCTTCGAGACGGCCAGCCACATCAAGCGGCGGGAGCGTACCCGGCACGTACCGATCATCTTTCTGACCGCCGCGGACCGGGACGCGCAGCTCGCCCTGCGGGGGTATGCGGTCGGGGCGGTGGACTATCTGACCAAGCCCTTCGACCCCTGGGTGCTGCGGGCCAAGGTCTCCGTCTTCGTCGAGCTGTGGACCAAGACCCGTCAGCTGGCCGCGCAGTCGGAGATGGTGCGGGAACGCGACGCCCAGTGGCGGCTGCTCACCGACGCCGTCGACGAGGCCACCACGCTCCTGCGCACCGCGGACGAGACCCCGGACGCCATTGCCCGCGCCCTGACCATCCTCGAACAGGCCCGCTGGGGCACGACCTCCTGACGGCGGTCAGGTGGTGGGGGCGTCGTTGCGGATCATCAGGGCGCTGCGGAGGCCGGTGATGTCCAGGACGCGCAGCAGGAAGTCGCCGACGTTGGTCAGCACGAGCAGGCTCTGCGCGTGGCTGGCCTTGCGGCTGAGCACCACAAGCGTGCCGAGCCCCTGTGAGTCGCAGAAGGTGACCCCGCCGAGATCGAGCACGATCCGGGGCGGCGCTTCGGCGAGGACTTCATTCACAATGGTCGACAGCTGGGCGGCCGTGAGCATGTCGATCTCACCGGCGAGGCGCAACACTGCTTCGTCGCCCGCCCGGTGTACGGTGATGGACAGTTCGGCACGATCCACCCGGCCAGCCTATCGCGATCTCGCACGCCTGGCCTGTTGAGGCGGGCGTCGTCGGCCAGCGCGCCGAGGTGAGCCCGGTAACCCTGATCCGGGGTGCCTGCTGATCCGCCGACCGGCGCTGACACAATGGCGACATCGTGACCGAGGTGTTTCCCGCCGGATCCGACCGCTACCCGGTCGACGCGCCGGCCTCAGCGGCCCTGTTCGACCGCGCTCGCGCCATCGTGCCGGGCGGGGTGAACTCCCCTGTGCGCGCCTTCCAGGCGGTCGGCGGCACACCACGCTTCATGGTCCGGGGCGAGGGTCCCTGGCTCCACGACGCCGACGGGCGACGCTACGTCGACCTGGTCTGCTCCTGGGGTCCGCTGATCCTCGGCCACGCGCACCCCGAGGTGGTGGCGGCCGTGCAGGACGCCGCTGCGCGGGGCACCAGCTTCGGTACGCCCACTCCCGGCGAGGTCGAGCTGGCCGCCGAGATCGTCGAGCGCACGCCGGTGGAGCAGGTTCGGCTGGTCAACTCGGGCACCGAGGCGACCATGTCGGCGATCCGGCTGGCCCGGGGGCACACCGGCCGCTCGAAGATCATCAAGTTCGCCGGCTGCTACCACGGCCACGTCGACGCGCTGCTCGCCTCGGCCGGCTCCGGCGTGGCCACCCTCGGCCTGCCGGACTCGCCCGGCGTCACCGGCGCGGCGGCCGGCGAGACCATCGTGCTGCCGTACAACGACATCGTCGCCGTCGAGGAGGCGTTCGCCGCCGAGGGCCAGCACATCGCCGCCGTGATCACCGAGGCGGCCCCGGGCAACATGGGCGTGGTGGCCCCCCGGAACGGGTTCAACGGCGAGCTGGCCCGGATCGCCCACGCGTACGGCGCGCTGCTCATCGTCGACGAGGTGATGACCGGGTTCCGGGTGTCCCGCTCGGGCTGGCACGGCCTCGATCCGGTCGACGCGGACCTGTGGACGTACGGCAAGGTCATGGGTGGCGGACTGCCCGCCGCGGCGTTCGGCGGGCGCGCGGAGATCATGTCGCGGCTGGCCCCGGCCGGCCCGGTCTACCAGGCCGGCACGCTCTCCGGAAACCCGCTGGCCTGCGCGGCCGGCCTGACCACCCTGCGGCTGGCCGACGACGCGCTCTACCGCCGGCTGGACGACACCGCCGCCGCCGTGGGCAAGCTCGCCACCGACGCGCTGGCCGCCGCCGGTGTCCCGCACCGGCTGTCGTACGCGGGAAACATGTTCTCGATCTTCTTCACGGATGCCGACGTGGTCGACTACGACAGCGCCCGCGCCCAGCAGGTGCCCGCGTTCAAGGCGTTCTTTCACGCGATGCTCGCCGCCGGGGTGTACCTTCCGCCGAGCGCGTTCGAGTCCTGGTTCGTTTCTGCGGCGATCGACGACGCCGCCCTGGAACAGATCGCCGCCGCCCTGCCGACGGCGGCCGAGGCAGCGGCAGCGGCAGGCACAGGGGGGTAGCGGTGAGCAAGACGGTGGTCCACGTGCTTCGGCACGGCGAGGTGCACAACCCGGACGGCATTCTCTACGGCCGGTTGCCCGGGTTCCGCCTCAGCGAGCTGGGTGTCCAGATGGCCAAGGCCGCCGCGCAGGGGCTCGCCGACCGCGAGGTCGTGCACGTGGTGGCCAGTCCCCTGGAACGCGCCCAGCAGACCGCCGAACCCATCGCCGCCCAGTTCGGGCTGCCCGTCGGGGTGGACGAACGACTGATCGAGAGCGCCAACTGGTTCGAGGGCAAAAAGGTCTCGCCCGGTGACGGCTCCTTCCGCGACCCGCGCAACTGGTGGGTGCTCCGCGACCCGGTCACCCCCTCCTGGGGCGAGGCGTACCTGGCGATCGCCGAGCGGATGTTCGCCGCCCTGCACGCCGCCCGGGTCGCCGCCGAGGGGCGCGAGGCGGTGCTCGTCTCCCACCAGCTGCCGATCTGGACACTGCGTCGGCACGTCGAGCGCAAGCGGCTCTGGCACGATCCGCGTCGCCGGCAGTGCGGGCTGGCCTCGCTCACCACCTTCCACTTCGACGGCGCCAAGGTCGTCGGCATCGGCTACTCGGAACCGGCCGCGCATCTGGTGGCGATGTCACCGACCGCCCGGACGGCCAAGGGGGCCTGAATGGGGCCCCGGAAGCTGGCCGCCGGGCTGTTCGCCGCCGCGACCGTGACCGCCCTGCTGACCGGCTGCCTGCCCGGCGACGGGAAGCCGGAGTGCGACAACGAGGGCGGCATCGTGCAGTGCGCCCCGGACCAGCGCTCCGCCGCTCCCGGGATCAGCGGTGAGCTGCTCAAGGGCGGCACGTACGACGTGGCCGACCAGCGCGGCCAGGTGGTCGTGGTCAACTTCTGGGGTTCGTGGTGCGCGCCCTGCCGGGCCGAGGCCGACGACCTGGAGAACACCTACCAGGCGACCAAGGACTCCGGGGTGACCTTCCTCGGCATCAACGTGCAGGACAGCCGGGACAAGGCGATCGCCTTCGAGGACGGGTACGGCATCAGCTACCCGAGCATCTTCGACCCGGGCAGCCGGCTCGCCCTGGACATGGACATCCCGCCGAACACCATCCCGGCCACCGTCGTCCTCGACCGGGAGGGCCGGATCGCCACGGTGATCCGGGCGGCGGTCCGGCAGGAGGGCCTGCAACCCATCGTCGAGCGGATCGCCGCGGAGTCGCCCGCGCCGTCCGGCCAGCGCTGATGGGCGAGACCTTCGGCCAGCTCGCCACCTCGGGCCCGCTGCTCCTGGCGGTGGGCGCCGCGGCCCTGGCCGGCCTGGTCAGCTTCCTCTCCCCGTGCGTGCTACCGCTGATGCCCGGTTATCTCTCCTACGTGACCGGCCTGGCCGGCGCCGACCTGGAAGGCCGAAGCGCAAGGAAGGGCCCCCTGTTAACGCCTGCGGTAGAGGAAGGGCCCCCTGTTAACACCGCAGCCGGCGCACCGACCGCAGCGGGCTCACCCACCGCACCCACCGCAGCCACCGCAGCCGGCGCAGCCACCGCAGCCGGCGCAGCCACCGCAGCTGGCGCAGGCGGCGCGCCCGAGGCGGCCGGCGCAGGCGGCGCGCCGGAACTGGTCGGTGCGGTCGGTGCCGGCGTCGGCACGGCGGTACGCGAGCGGACCCGGGCCCGCCGAGCGGTCAAGGGGCGGGTGCTCGCCGGCACGCTGCTCTTCATCGCCGGCTTCACCGTCGTCTTCACCGCCACCGCGATCCTGTTCAGCAGCATCGGCCGGGTCTTCTTCGACTACGAGCGGGCGCTGGAGATCGCCATCGGTGGTCTCGTCGTCGTGCTCGGGCTGGGCTACCTCGGCGTACTGCCCGGGTTCCAGCGCGAACTCCGGATCAATCGGCTGCCCGCGGCCGGCCTGGCCGGCGCCCCCGTGCTGGGCGCGGTCTTCGCGCTGAGCTGGATCCCGTGCACCGGGCCCACCCTGGCCGCCGTGCTCGGCATGGCCACCACCAGCGGTCAGTTGGACCGGGCGGTGGTGCTGGCCGTGGCGTACTGCCTCGGGCTGGGGATCCCGTTCATCATCTTCGGGCTGGGCTTCGAGCGTCTGCTCGGCGTCTTCCGGACGGTACGACGGCACAGTCGCTGGGTCACCCGGATCGGTGGCCTCCTGCTGATCGCGATCGGCCTGGCCCTGGTGACGGGCGGCTGGACGAACGTGGTGATCTGGCTGCAGACCACCTTCGGCACCGGCGAGGTGAGCATCTGATGACCGCCGTCGACGACCGGCCCACCGCGCCGGCCAGGGCACCCCGTCGCCCCAATCCGCTGCTGGCCCTGCTGCGCAACTCGTGGCGGCAGCTGACCAGCATGCGTACCGCGCTTGTGTTGCTCTTCCTGCTCGCGGTCGCCGCCATCCCCGGCTCGGTGCTGCCGCAGCGCGGCGTCAACCCGGAGGACGTCCGCGACTTCTTCACCGCGTACCCGGATCTGGCGCCGGTGCTCGACCGGGTCGGCGCGTTCGAGGCGTTCGGCTCGGTCTGGTTCTCCGCGATCTACCTGCTGCTCTTCACGTCGCTGATCGGGTGCATCACGCCCCGCCTGCGCGACCATGTCCGGGCGCTGCGGGCCAGGCCGCCGGCCGTACCGAAGCGGCTGGAGCGGCTGCCGCAACACGCGGTGGTGCCCGCGCCGGAGGGCGGCGTGGCGGCGATCGCCGAGACGCTGCGGGGCCGGCGGTGGCGGGTGGTGGTCCGGGGCGACGAGGTCTCCGCCGAGAAGGGCTACCTCAAGGAGACCGGGAACCTGATCTTCCACACCTCGATGGTGCTGGTGCTGGTCGGGGTCGCGCTCGGCTCCTGGTACGGCTGGCACGGCAACCGGCTGCTCGTCGCCGGCCCCGATCACGTCTTCTGCAACACGGGTCAGCAGTACGCCGAGTCCTCCTTCGGCCCGCGCGTCGGCGACGACCTGCCCCGGTTCTGCATGCAGTTGGACGAGTTCGACGCCCGGTTCCTGCCGACCGGTCAGCCCTCCTTCTACAACGCCAAGGTGACTGTGGACGAGGACGGCGAGGCGGCGCGCCCGGCAGAGTTCTCGGTCAACTCGCCCCTGCGGCTCGACGGCGCGAACGTCTACCTGCTCGGGCACGGGTACGCCCCGGTGATCCGCTACACCGACCGGTTCGGCAACAGCCAGCGCAGCGCCGTGCCCTTCCTCAACAACGGCGACATCGGGCTGACCAGTGAGGGGCTGGCCGCCTTCCCCGACGCCAACGTGAACCCGGAGACCGGCGCGCGGGACCCGAACCTTCAGGTGGCCTTCTCGGGTCTCTACCTGCCGACCGCACCGCAGCAGCCCCCGTTCACCCGGTCGGAGCATCCCGCCGAGCAGAATCCGCTGCTCGACCTGGTCGCCTACCGGGGCAACCTGGGCCTGGACGCCGGCATCCCCGGCTCGGTCTACCAGCTCGACCAGCGGCAGGTAAACAACGGTCGGCTCACCGAGGTCGGCACGCAGCAACTGCGGGTGGGGGAGAGTTGGACGCTTGACGACGGCAGCACTGTCGAGTTCCTGGGCACCGAGCCGTACATCGTGCTCTCCGTGCGGCACGATCCGGGCACGATGCTGCTGCTGGTCAGCTCGATCGGACTGGTGCTCGGGCTGATGGGCTCGCTCTTCGTCAAGCGTCGCCGGGTCTTCGTCCGGGTGCTGTCGGCCGGTGCCGGGGCCCCCGGGAATGGATCTCCGACGGACGGTAGTAGTTTGGTCGAGGTGGCTGGCCTGCCGCGTACCGAACATCCTGGGTTCGCCGACGAGTTCGCTCAACTGGTGGCCGCGGTCCGCGGCGATCGGCGGGCCGATGCCGGGACCGGGGCCGACGAGGCGCCGGCCGGCGCCGGAACCGGGGCGAGCACCGGGGCGCGAGAAGGAGCCGAGTGATGTCCGCACTCTCCGACCAGGTGGTGTCGATCACCACCATGGTGTACCTGCTGGCGATGATCAGCCACGCGGTCGAGTACGCCCTGGGCAACTCGCGGGCCAGGACGGTAGCGGCACCCGCCCGCGAACTGGTGGGCGCGGCGGTCGGTGGCGCGTCGGCGGGCTCGGTCGGTGGTTCGACGGTCGCGGTCGGCGACGGGGTGACGGCCGGGGAGGCGCTGCCGGCGACCGGTGGGGCAGCCGACCGGATCGGGCGTACGACGCACCGGGCCGAACTGGCCGGCCGGATCGCGGTCGGGCTGACCGCCCTCGGCGCGGCGCTGCACCTGGTCGCGCTGGTCACCCGAGGTCTCGCGGCGGACCGGATGCCGTGGGGCAACATGTACGAGTTCGTGCTCACGGTCTCGTTCATCGGGGTCGCCGCCTGGCTGGTGGTGCTGGTGAAGGTGCCGTCGCTGCGTCGCCTCGGGCTGTTCCTGACCCTGGTCATGGTGCTGCTGGTGGCCACCGCCGAGCTGGTGCTCTACACGCCGATCGTGCCGCTGGTGCCCGCGCTCAACTCGTACTGGTTCATCGTGCACGTGTCGACGATCGTCTTCGCTTCCGGGCTCTTCCTGCTCGGCGCGGTGCCGGCGGCGGCGTACCTGATGCGGGCCGGGTACGAGCAGGGCAGGCGGAGCTTCCCGTACACGCTGGCGAAGCGGCTGCCGGCGGCGGAGAGCCTGGAGCGGCTCACCTTCGTGCTGCACGCCTTCTCGTTCCCGATCTTCACCTTCGCGGTGATCGCCGGAGCGATCTGGGCCGAGGCCGCCTGGGGTCGGGCGTGGGGCTGGGACCCGAAGGAGACCTGGGCCTTCATCTCCTGGGTGGTGTACGCCGGCTACCTGCACGCTCGGGCGACACCGAGCGTGAAGCGGAACGTGGCCGCCTGGCTGGCGATCCTCGGCTTCCTCACCGTGATGATGAACCTGTTCGGGGTGAACATCTTCTTCGAGGGCCTGCACTCCTACGGCGGCCTCTGACCCGGATCGGGCAGCCCGCAGGCCGCCCGCAAGATGTATAACTACACTTATAAGAACTGTAGTTATATATCTTGCGGGTGACGATGGACCTGATCAAGCCTCCCGAGATCTTCGACCGGGATGCCGAGTGGGCCGAACTCGTCCGGTTCGCCGCCGACGAGCGCCCGGGTGCCACGCTGGGCGTGGTCAGCGGACGTCGTCGGCAGGGCAAGACCCTGCTGCTGTACGAGTTGGCCCGCGCCACCGGTGGCTTCTACTTCGGTGCCACTGAAGCGACACCGACCGAATCGTTGCGGCGGCTCGGTGAAGCGCTCGGCCGCTACACGAACGCCCCCGGCCCGGTGCACCTGGCGGACTGGTCGAGCGCCGTCGACGCGTTGCTCGCCCTAGGTCGGGAACGGTCGCTTCCGGTGGTGGTCGACGAGTTTCCCTACCTGGCCCGAGCAAGCCGCGACCTGCCGTCGGTGATCCAGCACGCGCTCACGCCCGGCCGCACCGAGCGCACCCACTCCCGGGCCCGTTTGCTGTTGTGCGGCTCGGCGCTCTCCTTCATGGGCGGGTTGCTGGCCGGTTCCGCTCCGCTGCGCGGGCGGGCCGGGCTCGAACTGCCCGTGGCGCCGTTCGACTACCGGACGGCGGCGGCATTCTGGGGAATCGAAGATCCATCGCTCGCCGCACGGGTCTTTGCCATCGTCGGTGGTACCCCCGCCTACCGGCGCGAGTACGTCCAGGACGACGCGCCCGAGGGGCCGGAAGACTTCGACGACTGGGTGGCTCGAGCCGTGCTGAACCCGGCCCGCCCGCTGTTCCGGGAGGCGCGCTATCTGCTCGCCGAGGATCCGGACCTGCGGGACACGGCGCTCTACCACTCCGTCCTCGCGGCGGTGGCCGAGGGAAATGGCACGCGAGGCGGGATCGCCAGCTTCATCGGACGCAAGACCACCGACCTGCATCACCCGCTGACCGTGCTCGAGGACGCCGGTCTCCTGATCCGAGAGCCCGATCCGCTCCGCACCGGCCGTAGCCGGTACCGCATCGCCGAGCCGCTCATCACGTTCTATCAGGCCATCATGCGGCCGGCGTGGACGGCGTTGGAGCAGCGGCGAGGAGCGGACGTCTGGCGAAGGTCCCAACGGCGGTACGCCAGCGCCGTGCTCGGTCCGTCGTTCGAGGAAATCGTCAGGCAGTGGACGGTTCGTTTCGCCGCTGTGGAGACGCTCGGCGGCATCGTCGCTGACGCGAGCCCCGCCGTCCTCACCGATCCGGGCAGCCGGACGAGTCTGGAACTCGACCTCGTCGCGCTCGGCGAGCCGCCACTCGGCGACGGACCCCGCCCACTGCTCGCCATCGGTGAGGTCAAGTGGGGTCGCACCCTCGGCGTCGCCGAGCTGGATCGGCTGGCCAGGGCACGGGAGTTGCTCGTCGCTCGTCCTGGCCTGGACGCCCGGCACACCCGGTTGCTGCTCGCCAGCGGCGCAGGCTTCTCCGATGACCTCCGTACGGCCAGCCGCGACCGGTCCGACGTGATTCTGGTCGACCCGACGCGCCTCTATTCCGGCGACTGACCGACTGTTGCACCGGAGCTGGTCAGCCGGCGAACCAGCCGGGTACGTCGAGCCGGAACCAGTTGGCGGGGGTGACGGCACGCAGGTCGTCCTCCATCGCGGCCACCCGTTCGGCGCCGAGCACCTCCACCCAGCGTTGCCGCAGCTCGTCGAAGATGGCCGCCGACCGGCGCAGGCCGTCGAGGCCGTGCGGGGTCGGCCGGACCAGCTTGCGCCGCGCGTCGCGCGGGTCGTCGGCGCGTTCCAGGTAGCCGAGGGCGACCAGCCGGTCCACCGTCTTGCCGGCGGCCTGCTTGGAGACTCCGAGCCGATGGCCCAGCTCGGAGGCGGTGATGCCGTCGACGCCGACGGCCTGGAGCACGAAGCCGTGCAGTGGACGCAGCTCCGCGTGGCCCTGCCGGGCCAGTTCGGCGTGCAGGTCGTCGATGAGCGTACGGAAACCGGCCAGCAGCAGTAGCGGCAGCAGGAAGCCGGGGGGCTGCGGAGCAGGCTGGGGCTCAGGCGTTGCCAATTTCGACAACCTCGTTTACCTTTTGGTCAACCACGTTGACCAATCTACGTCGAGGAGCACGTCTTGTCCAAGCACGTCTTCACCATCCACACCATCGACACCGCCCCGGAGGCCGCCCGGGCCACCATGAACGGCGTACGCCGCGCGCTCGGCCACCTGCCTGAGGCGGTCGGCCTGATGGCCGAGTCCCCGGAACTGCTCAAGGGGTTCCTGACCGCGAACGGTAGCTACGAGAGCTGCGGGCTCGACCCGGTCGAGCGGGAGGTCGTGGTGCTCACGGTCGCCGGTCGAAACGAGTGTCACCTCTGTGTCGCCATGCACACCGCCACCATGACCGGGCGCGGCGACGCACCGGAGCTGATCGACGCACTGCGCGCCGGTGCGCCCCTGCCCGACGAACGACTGGAGGCGCTGCGACGCTTCACCCTCGCCGTACTCGATCACCGGGGCGCGGTGCCCGACGCGGAGCTCTCCGCCTTCCTGGCAGCCGGCTACCAGCCCCGGCACGCGCTGGACGTGGTGCTCGGCGTCGGCACGTACACCATCTCCACCTTCGCCAACCGGCTGACCCGGGCGCCGCTGGATCCGCCCCTGGCCCCGTACGCCTGGCAGCCGGCCGCGTGACTGTCAGGAAGAGGTACTTCCGCTCAGGAAGGGGAGCAGCAGGGCGGTGAGTTCCGCCGGTTGCTCTTCGAAGAGCCAGTGGCCGCTGTCCTCGACGACCTCGCTGGTCACCACGTCGGCGTACCGGCTGACCTGCTCGGCCACCTGGCGGCCGAGGCTCGCCTGCGCGCCGATGGCGAGCACCGGCATGGCCAGCTTCGACTTCCGGTACTCGGCGTTGTCGGCGATGTCCTGCCTGAACGCACGGAAACACTCGAAGCTCGCCCGCCGGTGGGCCTCGTCGCGCAGGTGCCGGGCGTACTCCTCGATGTCCGCCGCGTCGAGGCTGCCCTTGCGGATCATCAGCGAGTCGGTGAACCGGTCGACCCAGAGCGCCTCGCGGCCGGCGACGAGTTGCTCCGGCAGGCCGTTGGTCAAGCTGAAGAAGCCGAAGTTCCACACCCCGGGGCCGGCGGCCGTCAGCGCCGGGAAGGTGTAGATGCTCTCGTCGGGGATCGGCGCCTCGCTGAGCACCAGCCGGCTCACCCGCTCTGGGTGGGCTGCGGCGTACGCGTACGCGACCATGGTCCCGACGTCGTGGCCGACCAGCCGGAGGTCGCGGTCCAGGCCCAGGCTGGTGAGCAGCCCGTGCAGGTCGGCGGCGAGGGTCTTCTTGTCGTAGCCGTCGGGCGGGGCGTCGCTGCCGCCGAAGCCCCGTAGGTGCGGCGCGATCACCTCGAATGACCGCCTGAGCTCCGGCAGTACGTGACGCCACATGTACCAGGACTGCGGATAACCATGCAGCAGCACCAGCGTGGGGCCGCTGCCGTCCCGGACGTGGTTGACGGCGACCTCGCCGACCTGTGTCCGCTGCTCGGAGAAGCCCGCCGGAACCCTGCCGTCGCCCATCGCTGTTCCTTCGCCCGGTTGGGCGCTCGACTACCCAGCCGACCTGCTTCCATGCCGCTGGGTGTTAAGAGGGGGCCCCTGCTCTACCGGAGGCGTTAAGAAGGGGCCCTTCCTTTCACGTCACAGCACCCGGCGTGGGCGGGGTGGTGGAGCGTGGGGGAGACTTGCTGGCATGGCGGCTCGTGGGTTCCCGTACACCGACCTCAAGGACTTCCTGGCGACGCTTGAGCGCGAGGGCGAACTACGCCGCGTCGGCGTGCCGGTCGACCCGACGCTGGAGATCAGCGAGATCGTCACCCGGACGGTCCGGGCCGACGGCCCGGCGCTGCTCTTCGAGCGGCCCACCCGGGGCGAGATGCCGGTGGCGATCAACCTCTTCGGCACCGAGAAGCGCACCGCGATGGCGCTCGGCGTCGAGTCGCTTGACGAGATCGGCAACCGGATCGGCGAGATGCTCAAACCGGAGCTGCCTGTGGGTTTCTCCGGCATGATGGGCGGCCTCGGCAAGGTGATGCAGCTCAAGTCGATGCCGCCCAAGAAGGTCAAGACCGCCCCGTGCCAGCAGGTGGTCTACCGGGGTGACGACGTCGACCTGAACCGGCTGCCCGGCCTCCAGGTGTGGCCCGGGGACGGCGGAATCTTCCACAATTTCGGGCTGACCCACACCAAGCACCCGGAGACCGGCAAGCGCAACCTCGGGCTGTACCGGCTCCAGCAGCACAGCCACAACACCCTCGGCATGCACTGGCAGATCCACAAGAACTCCACCGCGCACCACGCCGTGGCTGAGCGGCTCGGCCAGCGACTGCCGGTCGCCATCGCCATCGGCTGCGACCCGGTGGTCGGCTACGCGTCCAGCGCGCCGCTCCCGGCCGACATCGACGAATACCTGTTCGCCGGGTTCCTGCGCGGCGAGCGGGTGGAGATGGTCGACTGCCTGACCGTGCCGTTGCAGGTGCCGGCGCACGCCCAGGTGGTGCTGGAGGGCTACCTGGAGCCGGGCGAGCGACTGCCGGAGGGCCCGTTCGGCGACCACACCGGCTTCTACACCCCGGTTGAGCCGTTCCCGGTGCTGCACGTCGAGGCGATGACCATGCAGCGCGACCCGGTGTACCACTCGATCGTCACCTCGAAGCCGCCGCAGGAGGACCACGGCCTCGGCAAGGCCACCGAGCGGATCTTCGCGCCGCTGCTGCGCTTCCTCATCCCGGACATCGTCGACTACGACCTGCCCTCCGCCGGGGTCTTCCACAACTGCGCGATCGTCTCGATCCGGAAGCGCTACCCGAAGCACGCGCAGAAGGTGATGAACGCCATCTGGGGCGCGCACATGATGTCGCTTACCAAGCTGATCGTGATCGTCGACGAGGACTGCGACGTGCACGACTACCGCGAGGTCGCCTTCCGCGCCTTCGGCAACGTCGACTACGCCCGTGACCTGCTGCTCACCGAGGGGCCGGTGGATCACCTCGACCACTCGTCGTACCAGCAGTTCTGGGGTGGCAAGGCGGGCATCGACGCCACCCGCAAGCTGCCCAGCGAGGGCTACACCCGCGGCTGGCCGGAGGAGATGACGATGTCCCCCGAGGTCGTCTCCCTGGTCGACAAGCGCTGGAAGGAATACGGCCTCTAATGGCATCCCCCGCCGACAACTCCCGCGATCATGCCGACAGCTCCCGCGATCATGCCGACAGCTCCCGCGATCATGCACTTTCGGTCGCGGATTCGCCCGCTTCATCCGGCTCTGTCCCGACGGAGAGTGCAAGATCGCGGGGGCGGGTGGGGGCGTTCCTGAGGCTTGTGGCGATCGAGCACTCGGTGTTCGCGTTGCCGTTCGCGTACCTGTCGGCGTTGACCGCGATGTCGGTGAACGGGGGGCGGGTGCGCTGGGGCGACCTGCTGCTGATCACGGTGGCGATGGTGGGGGCGCGGACGTTCGCGATGGCCGCCAACCGGATCCTGGACCGGCGGATCGATGCGCGGAACCCGCGTACGGCCAACCGGGAGCTGGTCACCGGGGCGGTGAGCCTGCGCACGGCCTGGACCGGCGCGGGCGTCGCGCTGGCGGTCTTCCTGGCCGCCGCCGCCCTGCTCAACCCGCTCTGCCTGGCGCTCGCGCCGCTGGCCGTGGTGCCGCTGATCGTCTACCCGTACGGCAAGCGGTTCACCAACTGGCCGCACGCCATCCTGGCGATCGCCCAGATGGTCGGTCCGGTCGGCGCCTGGCTGGCGGTGACCGGCACGTTTGCCGGCTCCGGGCCGGCCTGGCTGCTCGGCGCCGCCGTCGGCCTCTGGATCGGCGGCTTCGACCTGATCTACGCCTGCCAGGACGCCGAGGTGGATCGGAAGATCGGCGTGCACAGCGTGCCGGCCCGGTACGGCCTGCCCTTCGCCCTGCACGCCTCGACCGTCGCGCACGTGGTGACCTTCGCGTTGTTCCTCTGGTTCGGTGTGCTGGTCGGCTTCGGCTGGCTCTGGTGGATCGGCCTGGCGCTTACCGCGGTCGCCTTCGGCTACCAGCACCTGGTGGTCACGCCGACCGACCTGAGCCGGGTCAACCGGGCGTTCTTCACCGCGAACGGCTTCGTCGGCATCGCACTGTTCCTCTTCGCCCTGTTCGACCTGGTCGTCCGGCTCGGCCTGCGACCGTAGAGGCAGACTGAGGCAATGCGCGAACCATGGGTGGTCGGGGTGTCCGGGGCCTCCGGCACGCCGTACGCGGCGGCCGTCGTCCGCGGCTTGCTCGACGCGGGTGCGGCGGTCGACCTGGTCGTCTCCCGGGCGGCCCGGTTGACCGTGCTCGACGAGACCGGACGGCCGTTCCGCGACGCGCACTGGGCCGAGGACCTGGCCGCCTGGCTCGGCCGCGACCTCGACGGCGCGGACGTACGACACTGGCCCGCCGGTGACCTGGCGGCCGGCCCGAGCAGCGGCTCCTATCCGGTACGCGGCATGGCGGTGGTACCGGCCAGCACGGCGGCCTGTGCCGGCATCGCCATCGGCCTGTCGAAGGACCTGCTCCAGCGGGCCGCCGAGGTGAACCTCAAGGAGCGCCGACGGGTGGTCGTGGTGCCCCGGGAGACGCCGGTTACCCGCAGCCACCTGGAGCATCTGATCGCGTTGCACGACGCCGGTGCGGTGGTGCTACCGGCCAGTCCCGGCTTCTACGGGGCGGGAGCCGCCGCCAGCGCGTCGCAGCTGGTGGACTTCGTGGCGGGCAAGGTGCTCGACGCGCTCGGCGTGCCGCACACCCTCTTCCAACGCTGGACCGGAACGTTGAACGCGGACCGGAGTTGACGGCCGGTAGTTGTCAGCCGCGGACCGGAGTTGACGGCCCGTCGACGTCGAACGCGGACCGGACCTGACGGCCGGTCCGCGTTCCGATCCGCACCACTCAGTACATGCCGGCGTTGGCCGGACCCGGGCCGGTCGAAGCGGCTGGACCCGCGTTTCGCGGCCGGCCCATCTCGTCCGCCTCTTCCAGCATGCCCTCCCCCTCGAGCAGGGCCCGCACCTCGGATTCCCGAAACCGGCGATGCCCTCCTGGAGTCCGGATGCTGCCGATCCGGCCCGCCGCCGCCCAGCGCGTCACAGTTTTCGGGTCTACCCGAAACAGCGCGGCGACCTCACCCGGTGTCAGCAGGCGATCTCCAGTGTCCACAGCCCCCTCCTCGCGTCGACGAAGCCCCCGGCTGAACACACTGCCCCCGGCCGGTGCGAGCCCAGAGCCGTCATGAGGGACGTATGGCAATTACAGCACCAGCGACCTGGCCTGTCCGCCAAACGCGAAAAACGCACTGAGTGGGAAGTTAGTAAATGGTACCGGCGCTCCGACCTCTCAACCCTGGGTATGCGAACTGTCACCCGCTGCCATGTTCAACGGATGCCGGAGTCCTGGTGTTACGCGGCGGCGACTAGGGTCTACAGTCCGTGGACGCCATCGACCTCACCCTCGTGGACCTGCTCCGCGGCAACGCCCGCCTCTCCTACGCCGAACTGGCCCGCCAGGTCGGTCTCTCCGCGCCGGCGGTGCACGAGCGGGTCGGCAAGTTGGAGGCCAGCGGAGTGATCCGCGCCTACCGGGCGGAGGTCGAGCCGGAGACGATCGGGCTGAACGTGACCGCCCTGATCAGCGTCGTGGAGGACTCCGGCGCGGACACCGACGACGTGCTGGAGGCGTTCCGCACGATCCCGGAGATCGAATCGTGCTACTTCATGGCCGGCGTCGAGTCGTTCCTGATCAAGGTCAGGGTGGGCACGATCGCCGAGTTGGAGCGGTTGATCGTACGGGTTAACCGCACGCCCGGCGTCGCCTCCACCCGGACCAGCATCGCCCTCTCCACCAAGTGGGAGAACCGGCCGCAGCCGGTGGCGCCGCCCTCCTCCTGAGCTGCTGCTACCTTCCTGAGCGTGACTCAGCTTGACCGCTTCGACGAGACCAGCCGACGGTGGGTGACCGAGGCCATCGCGGCCGTCGAGGCGGACGCGAACCGGTCGGCCGACACCCACCTGCTGCCGTTCCCGCTGCCCCGGCGGTGGGGCATCGACCTCTATCTGAAGGACGAGTCGGTCCACCCCACCGGCTCGCTGAAGCACCGGTTGGCCCGCTCGCTGTTCCTGTACGGGCTCTGCAACGGCTGGATCGGGCCGGACACCACTATCGTGGAGGCTTCCTCGGGGTCCACTGCGGTCTCCGAGGCGTACTTCGCCCGCATGCTGGGGCTGCCCTTCATCGCGGTGATGCCCGCCTCCACCTCGCCCGAGAAGATCGTCCAGATCGAGTTCCAGGGCGGCCGGTGCCACCTGGTGCAGGACCCGGCGAAGGTGGTGATCGAGGCCCGCTGGCTGGCCGAGGACACCGGTGGACACTTCATGGACCAGTTCACCTACGCCGAGCGGGCCACCGACTGGCGGGGCAACAACAACATCGCCGAGTCGATCTACGCGCAGCTCGCGCTGGAGCGCCATCCCGTACCGGCCTGGGTGGTGGTCGGCGCCGGCACCGGTGGCACCAGCGCCACCATCGGCAGGTACGTCCGCTACCGGCGGCTGCCCACCAAACTCTGCGTGGTTGACCCGGAGAACTCGGCGTTCTACCCCGCCTGGCAGGCGGCGGACTGGTCGGTGCGGACCGGCCAGGGCTCCCGGATTGAGGGGATCGGCCGCCCGGGTGTCGAGGCGTCGTTCCTGCCCTCGGTGGTGGACCGGATGGTGCAGGTGCCCGACGCCGCCTCGCTGGCCGCCATGCGGGCCGGCTCGGTGGTGCTGGGCCGGCGGGTGGGCGGGTCGACCGGCACCAACCTGTGGGGCGCGTTCGGGCTGATCGCCGAGTTGCTGGCCGCCGGCCGTACCGGCTCGGTGGTCACGTTGATCTGCGACGCGGGTGAGCGGTACGCCGACACGTACTTCGCCGACGAGTGGGTGGCCGCACAGGGTCTCGACCTCGACCCGTACCTGGCCACGATCGAGCGGTTCCTGGCCGACGGCAGCTGGCCGCTCTGATCCCGGCCGCTGTCGGCTGCTCGGCCGCCGTCGGCTACTCGTTCGCTGTCGCCCGCTCGTTCGCTGTCGGCCGCTCGTTTGCTATCGCCCTCGGGGCGCTGAGCGCTCCGCCAGGCCGGGGTAGTGGAGCACGTAACCGTCCGGGTCCACGTCGATGTCGGCGGTGAAGCTGCCGCTGGCGTACCGGAACCGGTGCGGCCCCAGCCCGGTGTAGACCTGCTCGGCGGGCAGCACCGTGAGGCTCGGCACCAGCACCCAGGCCACGTCGAGCCGGTGGCTGGTGTCGGCCGGCCCGGCGGTCAGGCCGAGCCGGCGCAGCGGCAACGTGTTGAACAGCGGCGAGCCACCCAGGTCCAGGTCGAGAGCGTCGGCCAGCCGGTCCGGGTCCTCGACGCCGGGCAACCCGGCCGGGGCGTGCCCGGCCGCGACCAGAGCGGCGTCCAGGTCGCCCTGCTCGGCGGCGGTCACCCGCCATCGCTGCGTCGCCCGTTCCAGGCGTACGCTGCGCCGCCACCCGGCTCCCTCGACCTCGACCTCCAACCGGACGCTTACCCACTGTGGGTCGGTCGCCAGGTGATAGCGGCAGGTGTAGGGAACCGGGTCGGCGGCCAACTGGGTGCCCTGCGCGATCAGCCCCTGGCCGTCGTCGACCAGGGCGTGTTCGGCGCCGGCGGTGTCGATCCGGGTCCACAGCAACGACTTCGGCATGAGCCGGACGTTACGCCACCCGGCCGGGGCGGACAGTGCATGCGAGCAAGGCCGCCCCGCAACGGGTGCTCAGTGGGTACGGGTACGCGGCCGTCCGCCGGCGCTGCGCCAGTCCTCGCGCGACCGGTCCTGCGGCCCCCGAGCGTCCGAGCGCTCGACCCGTTCTCCGTACCGCCGGTCGCCGCGGGCGTCCCCGTACCGGTCGCCGCGGGCGTGATCCCCGAACCGCCGTTCGCCGCGTGGCTGGTCGCCGTAGCGCCGTTCGCCGCGTGGCTGGTCGCCGTACCGTCGTTCGCCCCGAGGCTGGTCGCCGTACCGTCGTTCGCCGCTGGGCCGGTCTCCGCTGGGCCGGTCGCCGAAGCGACGCGGGCCACCCGGTCGGCCGGACCGGCGAGGCGCCTCAGGCTCCTCGCGTACCGGCACCCCGCTCGGCTCCCGCGCCCCGGTCAGCTCGGCCAGGGCCGGGTCGCCAGCGCGTACCCGAGCCTCCGCCGGCTGTACGCCGGCCTTCTCCAGCATGGCCAGGGTGGTGCGGCGCTGCTTCGGCAACACCAGGGTCGCCACCGCACCCGTCTCACCGGCGCGGGCGGTCCGGCCGGCCCGGTGCAGGTAGTCCTTCGGGTCCTTCGGCGGGTCGACGTGCAGCACCAGCGAGACCCCGTCGACGTGGATGCCCCGTGCCGCCACGTCGGTGGCGATCAGGACGTTGGTCCGTCCCTCACGGAACTCGGCCAGGGTGCGGGTACGCATCCGCTGGGTCTTGCCGCCGTGCAGCCCACCGGCACGTACGCCGACCGCGGCGAGCTGCGCGACGAGCCGGTCGACACCGAGCTGGGTACGGGCGAAGACGATGGTCCGGCCGGCGCGTGCGGCGATCGAGGCGGTCACCGGGAACTTGTCGCGCGGCGGGATGAGCAGCAGGTGGTGATCCATGGTGGACACCGCCGCGGTCGGCGGGGCGGTCGAGTGGGTGACCGGGTCGGTCATGAACCGCTGCACCAGCGCGTCCACGTCGGTGTCGAGAGTGGCCGAGAAGAGCAGCCGCTGCGCGTCCGCCGGGGTCTTGGCCAGCAGATCGGTGACCTCGGGCAGGAAGCCCATGTCGGCCATCTGGTCCGCCTCGTCGAGCACGGTGATCTCGACGTCGTCGAGGCGGCACACGCCCCGGGCGATCAGGTCGGCGAGCCGGCCCGGGGTCGCCACCACGATCTCCACACCGCGCCGTAGGGCATCGATCTGACGGTCGTACGGCACCCCGCCGACCGCGGTCTTCAGGAACACACCGACGGCCTTGCCCAGCGGCAACAGCGCGTCGTTCACCTGCATGGCGAGTTCCCGGGTGGGCACCAGGACGAGGGCCCGCGGATGCAGCGGCCGGGCTCGCTCGCCGTCGGCGATCCGGGCCAGCGTCGGCAGCCCGAAGGCGAGCGTCTTGCCGGAGCCGGTCTGCCCACGGCCCAGCACGTCCCGCCCCGCGAGGGCGTCCGGCACGGTGGCCCGCTGGATCTCGAACGGGGTGGTGATGCCCTGCCGGGCGAGCGCGCGGACCAGCGGCCGGGGCAGCCCAAGCGTCTCGAAGTTGATCGAGTCGTCGGCGGCAGTGGCGGCGGAGTCGTCGGTGCCGGCCGGCTGCGGGTCGGCGGGAAGGTCGAGGAGGAACGAGGGCATGCTGGATTCAGCGGAGGTGGTCAACAAATGCCTTTCGAGCGGGGCGCATCTTCGCGATGTCCCGCCACGGCATGGTGCCGTCGGATCTTCCGCAAGATCGCCCATGGGCGCACTTGGTCGCGCGCCGGGTCAGTGATCACCGACAAGTGTACGGCGATCTCCGCGCGCCCACCCGGGCCGCCCGGGGGTAGTGGGCGGACTCACCTCGTCCGGACACCTGCCGTCATCCGGGCAGAGCGCCGGCCACGCTGCTCAGCGCGTCCTTCGCGAGCAGCACGACCAGCACGCTGATGGTCACCAGCAGGCCGAGCGCGATGGCCATCACGATCATCACGCGAAGTGTGCTGGTGGAGCGCTCACTCGCGGTGTCCGCCCAACCCTGGGCCAGGATGTGACCGGTCAGTGACCCTGAGTTCTCCTCGCCGGCCGGAAAGGCCACGGTGGCGGAGCCCGCCACGTCGTCGTAGTACGCGCTCAGGTCGGACCCGCCGGGGCGCGATGCCGCCGGGCTGGCTCGGTCGCCCGGCGGCTGCCGCCGGTCACCCGGCTCCGGGGCCGATGCGGTTGCGGCCAGCCTCACATCGCCGGGCGAACCGGGCCCGGCGGTGACCGGTGCGCCTGCCGGCGGAAGCAGTCCCGGGCGGGACGACGGTCGGGGCACCGCCCCGGACGAGCTGGATGACGCCTGGTCGCGCCGCCCGGCGGAGGTGGTCGGCGGCGGCCAGACCGGCAACGCGGGCGCCGGTACGACCGGCGGCGCGCTGGCCGGCGGGGATACCGGTACGACCGGCGGCGCGCTGGCCGACGCGGGAACCTGTGCGACCGCAGCGCTGGCGCGGGGCGGAGCCGATCCGCCTGGTATCGCCCCAGCGGGCGGCGAGGTCGGTGCGCTGGCGGGTGGCGGAGGAAAGGGTGGCGCCGGCATCGGGCCGGGCGGTGGCGGCGGCGACGGCAGGGGTGGTCCCGGTGGCGGCGTGGGCGGACCCGGTACGGGGGGCGTGGGACGCGGGCCGGGTGGCGGCGCGGGCACCGGACCTGGCGGATAGGGCCCGGGTACCGGTGGCGTCGGTGCGGGCACCGGTGGTGTCGGTGCCGGTGGCGTCGGCCCGGGGACCGGCGGTGGTGCGGGTGTCGGTGCCGGCGGCGTCGGCCCGGGACCGGGTGGGGGTGGGGCGGGCGTGGGCTCCGGCTCGGGGGTGGAGGGCGTGGGCGGCTCGGTGGGCTCCGGCGGCGGGGTGGGCTCCGGCGGTTCCGGAGCGACCGGGGCCGACCGGTAGACGCCTGCCGGTTTACCGCCGGCCCCGGCGGCCTGCGCCTCGTCGACACTCACCCGACTCATCCCGGGCACCCGGACGCTGGCTCGAACGGCCTGTGCCGGGCCGTGGTCCCGCTCCCCGGGCGGCCCGGCCGCGCCACCGCTGCCCGACACCGTGGCCGACCCGACGCCCGTCGGGCGGACCTGGGCCCGCGCGGTAGTCGAATTGCTCCGCTCCGGGCCCTGCGGGGACGGAACAACCGGTGCGGCGGCCCGGTAGCGCGTCCCGGCCACGCCGGAAGTCGGGGTGGCAGCCGATCCAGGGTCGCCCGCCGGAGCCTCGTGCTCGGTCATTCTCGCCTCCGCGCCACGCTCGCACCCGGACCCGTACCGCCGGACCGGGAGTGCCTGAGTGACACCGTGCCACATTCCGATGGTGTCGCACACCCGGAGTGCCCACAGTGTCCCCGGGTGTATCCCGTCGGCGTCGGTCGGTGACCGATCAGCCCGCGAGGCGGACCCTGGGCCACGTGGGCCCGTCAGGGACCGCCGACAGTGGACGGGGTGGCCGACACGCTCTCCTCGGGAGTACGGCTGCTCGCCGCCGTGGTGGGGGCGGTGCTACTCGTGTCGTTGCTCGGCGACGAGCTGTCGGACGGGCTCGGCGGCGGCGTGGTGTGGGTCGGGCTCGGAGTGGGCGTGGGGGTGCGGGTCGGGCTCGGAGTGGGCGTCGGGGTGCGGGTCGGGCTCGGAGTCGGCGTCGTCGGCCGAGGGCTCGGAGTCGAAGTCGGCTTTGGCTTGGTGGTCGGCTTCGGAGTCGGCTTGGCCGTCGGCGACTGCGACGGGGTGGGCGAGGCCGACGGGGCCGGCACCGCACCGACCACCCGGGTCGCGGCGTAGAGCCGGGACCAGCTGGGGGTGGAGATCTTGACCACGTCACCACTGGTCGGAGCGTGGATCATCTTGCCGCCGCCGATGTACATCCCGACGTGGTGGATGCTCGTATGGCTGCTGCCCGAGGCGAAGAAGAGCAGGTCACCGGGGAGCAGGGCGGTCCGGGGCACGGTCCGGGAGCGGGTCGCCCAGTACTGGTCGCGGGAGACGCGCGGTAGCTGGTAGTAGCCCGCCGAGCGGTACGCCGCCAACATCAGCCCGGAGCAGTCGAACGAGTTGGGGCCTTCGGCTCCCCAGACGTACGGGTCGCCGAGCTGCTTACGGGCGTACGCGACCGCGGCCAGCGCCTTGGGATGCGCGGCGAGCCCGTTCGTCGTCGACTGGTCGAGGTATCCGGCACCGATCTGCTGCTCGGCACGCTCCTGCTGGCGGGCCAGCTCGACCAGCTGCGTGGAGTTCTCCTCGCGCAGCTTGAGCAGCTTCGCCTCTTCGTCCTTCAGCGCCTTCTGGGTGGCGGCGTACTGCTCCTGGACGCCCCGCAGTCGGGACTCGGCCGCCGCGTGCGCCTGGGTCGCCACCTGCTCGTCGGTGCGGGCACGGGCCAGTTCGCCGGCGGCCGGGCCGGTGGCGCCCTCGACCCGCTCGCCCAGATTGACCCGCCGCAGCAGATCCAGATGGCGCAGGTCGGCGGCGAAGCCGCCGGGCGGCAGGGCGGCGTCGACCTTGATGGCCTCGGCGGCGGCCTGGTCGGCGCGCTGCTGGGCCTGGGTGAGCGCGGCCTGGGCGAACTCCAGGTCACGCTCGGCGGTGCGGAGCTGGCTCTCCGCCTCGATGCGTTGCTGCTCCAGCTCGAGCAGGCGGGTGCCCAACTCACCGACCCGAGCCTCGGCGGCGAGGATCTGGGTCTCGAGGGCGCTGGCGCCGGTGGTGGTCGGCAGGGTCACCGTGCCCGGGGTGGCGGCGGGAGCGCCGCCGGGCAACTGGAGGGGGCCGGTAAGTACCGGGCGGGATCCGGTGTCGGGCACCGTGACGGGCACGCCCGGCTCGGCGTACGCCGGGGCGGCGAGGACGGCGCTGGCGACGGCGCTGACCAGGGCGGACCAGAGCATCGGTCGGAGCACCGGTGAGACCATCGGAGTCCTTCGCCGTCGTCGCCCGTGTCCGCTGTCGACCATTCCGCTCCCCGTCCGGCGAGTCGCACCGCGTCGTGGTGAACGCGGCTGTTCGGGCGCCGAGAGTGTCGTGCCCCACTCTGTTTACCGCACCCGCCCCCACGGTGTCGATGTCCGGAGGGGCAACAGCAGCTGAGAGTTGGCTGAGCCTCGCACACCGTTGACCTGACCTCGGCCCATCGGCTACGGACCGCGCTGTGAGCTGCCGCTGCGGTCGACGTAGGCTCGGGTGGCGACCGCGCTCCGGTCGCGACCGCAGTGGGAAGGGACGGGGCTTTCGATGGACGCCGGACTCAAGCGTGAGCTCGAAGCGAAGGTGTACGCGGGGGAGCGGTTGACCCGTGAGGACGGGATCGCCCTCTACGACAGCGACGACCTGACCTGGCTGGGCCGGCTGGCCCACCACAGGCGTACCGAGCTCAACGGCGACCGGGTCATGTTCAACGTCAACCGGCACCTCAACCTGACCAACGTGTGCAGCGCGAGCTGCGCGTACTGCTCGTTCCAGCGCAAGCCGGGCGAGAAGGACGCGTACACGATGCGCATCGACGAGGCGGTCCGCAAGGCCAAGGAGATGGAGGACGAGCAGCTAACCGAGCTGCACATCGTCAACGGCCTGCACCCCACGCTGCCCTGGCGCTACTACCCCAAGGTGCTGCGCGAGCTGAAGGCGGCGCTGCCGAAGGTCAAGCTCAAGGCGTTCACCGCGACCGAGGTGCAGTGGTTCGAGAAGATCAGCGGGCTCGGCGCCGACGAGATCCTCGACGAGTTGATGGACGCCGGCCTGGAATCGCTTACCGGCGGCGGCGCGGAGATCTTCGACTGGGAGGTCCGCCAGCACATCGTCGACCACGCCTGCCACTGGGAGGACTGGTCGCGCATCCACCGGCTGGCGCACAACAAGGGCATGAAGACCCCGTCGACCATGCTCTACGGCCACATCGAGGAGCCCCGGCACCGGGTCGACCACGTGCTGCGGCTGCGTGAGCTGCAGGACGAGACGGGCGGCTTCATGGTCTTCATCCCGCTGCGCTACCAGCACGACTTCGTCGACTCGGCGGACGGCAAGATCCGCAACCGGATCCAGGCCCGGACGACGATGGCCTCGCCGGCCGAGTCGTTGAAGACCTTCGCCGTCTCCCGGCTGCTGTTCGACAACGTGCCGCACGTCAAGTGCTTCTGGGTGATGCACGGGCTCTCGGTGGCCCAGTTGTCGCTCAACTTCGGCGTGGACGACCTGGACGGCTCGGTGGTGGAATACAAGATCACCCACGACGCCGACGCGTACGGGACGCCGAACACCATGCACCGGGACGACCTGCTGCACCTGATCTGGGACGCCGGTTTCCGTCCGGTCGAGCGGAACACCCGCTACGAGGTGGTGCGCGAGTACGACGCCGCGCCGAGCCTGGCGGAGCGCCGCGCCGAGCCGCAGCAGGTCTGGGCCTGAGCGTCGCCGCCGGCCGCCCGGGCGGATCTTGCCCGCCCTGACGGCCAGGTCGGGGGACCACCAGGCGATTGAGTTCGCCCGGTCCGCCCATCGCCTGCGCCGAAGATCGGCGGTACGGTGAGTGTCCGTTGATCTTCCTGGGTCCTGGTCGCGGCTGCTTCTGATCTCCGACGGTGGTCGTGACCCCGTAGGAGAGAAGGTTCGTGGTGCGCAGGACGCGGAACCGCAGTCGCGCGGCGGTGGTCGTCCCGGCAGCCGCAGCGCTTGCCGTCCTCTGGGTCGCGGGCGCCCAGGCGGCGACCGAACCCTCGTCGAGGGTGCCGGCCGCGATGACGCCCTCGGCGCCGTCCGACGCGGCATCGTCGAACCCGGGTTCGCTACGGATATCCGTCTCGATCGCCCCCACCCCGGCTCCCTCCGGCACCGCCGGGCCGACCACCTCGCCGTCGGCCACCGCCACACCGTCTCCGACCGTCTCGCCGTCTTCGACCGCCATACCGTCGGCAACCGCCGCGCCCACCGCCACCGGATCACCGCCGCCTCCCGTACCGTCGCCCGGGGGCGGGCTGCCGCGTACCGGAGTCGCATTCGGCGCCCTGGTGGCGGCCGGCGCGGCGCTCGTCGCTGCCGGCGCGGCGCTGCGGGCGATGGCGCGGCGGCGGGAGCTGCCGTCGGGGTGACCGGGGCGACCCGGCCGGCGAAGTGGTGCCGGCTGCGGTTCGCGTACCCTCGTCAGGGATGAACGAGCAGCGCAGCAGCACCTTTCCCCGCCGGGACGACGACGGCCGCATCCGGGCCCTGGGCGACCTGCTCGGCGTCGGGCTGGCCGGAGTGGTCATCGGGCTGCTGGTGCTGGTGCTCTTCGACGGGGTCTTCGCCTCGTTCGGGGCCGGTGACTTCGGTCAGGCCAACGGTTGGCTGGCGGTGATCCTGCCCGCCTGGATCTTCCTGGAGGAGTTCCGCGCCTGGGAGTTCGGTGCCGCCCGGCTGGTGGCCGGGCTGGTCGCCCTCGCGGTGGCGGTGGTCTCCGGGCTGTTGCTGGCCGGCGTGACCACCGGGCTGCCGCCGCTGTTGTCCGGCGGGGTGGCGGCGACGACGTTCACTGTGGTGTACGCGATGATCTGGTTCCCCGGGGTCCGCTGGCTGGTCAGCCGGACGGGCTGAGGCGGGACGGTCCGCCGGACGAGTCGGGCCCGGTGGGCTGGCACGGCAGGATGGAAAGGCCGTCGGCCGGACGGCGGAAAACGGAGTGACGACGTGAGCGAGGCGACGGCATGAGCGCGGCGGTCAAGTACACGCTGGGCCGGATCGGGCTGTTCGTGGTCGTGGTGGCCGCCCTCTGGCCGGTCGAGATGAACATCTTCCTGAAGCTGATGGTGGCGTTGCTGTTCTCCGCCGCTCTCTCGTTCTTCCTGCTCAAGCGCTGGCGTGACGAGATGGCCGAGGACATGGCCGCCGGTGCCGAGCGCCGCCGCTCGGAAAAGGAGCGGCTACGGGCCGCCCTGGCCGGTGACGACCAGGCCGTCGAAACCCCCGCCCCCGGCTCGGATGCCGACCAGCCCGGCAGCCGCTCCGGGCAGGAGCGCGGCCCCTCGGCGTGAGCCGCCCGGCAGCCGGTGTTCCGGCGCGGGCGCGCCCGCATCCGCGCCTGGCCGACCAGCGGGCCCGGAAACATGTCGCCGACGGGACGATCCGACTGGGATGAGCCCGGGAACGATCGATATTGATATGACCATGTGACCGGTGGTGGGCTGTCCACCACCGAGCGGGGGATCCCCGCGCCTCCAGGAGGTTGTCCATGGCCTTCCGTACCATCCCCGTCCGCCGCGCACTGGCGCTAATCGTCGCCGCCGGGCTCGGCCTGCTCGCCGTATCCGTACCACCGGTCTCCGCCCGCCCCGCCCCGGATCGGGACGAGCAGCCAGCCGCCGCGCCCTACCGGGTGCTCGGTCCGAGGACACTCGCCGACCGGACCGCGGTCGCCCGTACGGGCGCCGCGATCGACTACTCCGAGCACGGGGTGCTGCACGTCTCGGCCACCCGTGCCGAGGCCGCCGCCATCACCCGACTCGGGTTCCGGCTGGAGGAGATCGCCCCGCTGCCGACCGACCGGGGCCACGCCCACGGGGACGTCGGCACGTTGGCATTCCCGCCGGCCGACGCGAACTACCACGACTACGCCGAGATGATCGCCGTGGTCAACCAGGTGGTCGCGGACCATCCGGCGATCGCCCGCAAGATCAGCATCGGCAGCTCGTACGAGGGCCGGGACCTGGTGGCGGTGAAGATCTCCGACAACGTCGCCACCGACGAGAACGAACCGGAGATCCTCTTCAACTCGCAGCAGCACGCCCGCGAGCACCTGACCGTCGAGATGGCGATCTACCTGCTCAACCTCTTCACCGACAACTACGGCTCCGACTCCCGGATCACCAGCCTGGTCAACAACCGGGAGATCTGGATCGTGCCGACGGTCAACCCGGACGGCAGCGAGTACGACATCGCCACCGGCTCCTACCGGTCCTGGCGCAAGAACCGCCAACCCAACAGCGGATCCTCGTACGTCGGCACGGACCTGAACCGCAACTGGAGCTACAACTTCGGGTGCTGCGGCGGTTCGTCCGGCTCCACCTCCTCGGACACCTACCGGGGCCCGTCCGCCTTCTCGGCACCCGAGACGCAGGCGCTGCGCAACTTCGTGAACAGCCGGGTCGTCGGCGGCGTGCAGCAGATCAAGGCCAACATCGACTTCCACACCTACTCCGAGCTGGTGCTCTGGCCGTACGGCTACACCTACAACAACACCGCCCCCGGAATGACCGCCGACCAGTACAACACCTTCGCCACCCTCGGCCAGCAGATGGCGGCGACCAACGGCTTCACCCCGCAGCAGTCGAGCGACCTCTACATCACCGACGGCAGCAGCATCGACTGGATGTGGGCGACGCACGGCATCTGGGCGTACACCTTCGAGTTGTATCCGCGCTCGGCCTCCGGCGGCGGCTTCTACCCGCCCGACGAGGTGATCCCACAGCAGACCTCGCGCAACCGCGAGGCGGTGCTCATCCTCGCCGAGTACGCCGACTGCCCGTACCGGGCGATCGGCAAGCAGGCGCAGTACTGCGGCACCGGCGGTGGCACCACGGTCTGGTCCGACACCTTCGAGACCGCGACCGGCTGGACGATCAACCCCAACGGCACGGACACCGCGACCTCGGGTCAGTGGGAGCGGGGTGCCGCCCAGGCCACCAACTCCAGCGGCGCCAAGCAACTCGTCCCGTACGCCGGCAGCAACGACCTGGTGACCGGCCGGCTCGCCGGCAGCGCGGCGGGTGACTACGACGTGGACGGCGGGGTGACGAGCGCCAGGTCCCCGGCGATCACGCTGCCGTCGAGCGGCACGTTGACGCTCTCGCTGGCCTGGTACCTGGCGCACGGCTCGAACTCCTCGTCGGCCGACTACTTCCGGGTCAGCGTGGTGCACAGCGGCGGCACCACGGCACTGCTCACCCAGGCCGCTGCGGCCAGCAACCGCAACGGCGCGTGGACGGTGTCGAACCTCAACCTCACCCCGTACGCCGGACAGTCCGTCCGGATCCTGGTGGAGGCGGCCGACGCCTCGACGGCCAGCCTGGTCGAGGCGGCTGTGGACAACGTCACCATCACCGCATCCTGAGCCGACGGGGCCCCGTCACACCCCCTCGCGCGGGGCCCCGTCCCAGGAGCTAACCGGACAAAGAGCTGCTCCTCGGCTGCCACCCGGTGGCAGTCCCGCCCGCCTCCGGGTGGCAGCCGGGTCGCCGTCGAGGGGGTGCCGGCCGTCGACCGTGACCCTGCTCGCCGGGGCGTGGTCGAGGCGTGCGCTACGGTCTTACCGACCCGCCGCAGCGAAGCCGGTGTGAAACCGGCGCTGTCCCGCAACTGTGATGCCCCGCAACGGGGACGAGCCAGGTCGCCTGGGGCGCGGTCGCGAACCGCGCTCTCGAGGAAGGGCGCCTCGCGGACGGGTGCCCAGGCTCCCTGTCGGCGAAGCACCGCACTCCTCGACCGACAGGAGGACCGATGTTCAGACGTACCCCCCGGGTCTTCGCCGCCACTCTCGCGGTGGCCGCGCTCGCCCTCGGTGCCTGCGCCGAGAAGACAACCGAGACACCGGCCACCAGCGGCAGCCCGAGCGGTGCCGCCTTCCCCGTCACCGTCGGGTCGGTGACCCTGGAACAGCGCCCCGAGAAGATCGTCTCGCTCGCGCCGACCGCCACCGAGATGCTCTACGCGATCGGCGCCGGTCCGCAGGTCACCGCCGTCGACGACCAGTCCAACTTCCCGGCCGACGCCCCGCGCACCGAGCTTTCCGGGTACCAGCCGAACGCCGAGGCGGTCGCCGCGAAGGACCCCGACCTGGTGGTGCTCAGCGACGATCGCAACAAGATCGTCGACCAGCTCACCGCGCTGAAGATCCCGGTCTACGTGACCGCTGCGGCGCAGACGCTCGATGACTCGTACCGGCAGATCACCGAGCTGGGCACGCTCACCGGCAACGCCACCGAGGCGGCGGACCTCGTGCAGCGGATGAAGGACGACATCGCGAAGATCGTGGCCGAGGTGCCGCAGCGGGTCCAGGCGCCCACCTACTTCCACGAGCTGGGTCCGGAGCTGTACACCGCGACAAGCAAGACCTTCATCGGTTCGATCTACACCCTCGCCGGGCTGGAGAACATCGCCGACGCGGCCGACACCGACGGCAAGAGCGGTGGCTACCCGCAGCTCTCCCAGGAAGTGATCGTCAAGGCCGACCCGGACTTCATCTTCCTCGGCGACGTGCGGCAGGCCGGGCAGACCGCCGAGAAGGTCAAGGCCCGCAGCGGCTGGGCGGCACTCAGCGCGGTGAAGAACGACCAGATCGTGGAGCTCGACGACGACATCGCCTCCCGCTGGGGGCCGCGCGTGGTGGACCTGCTCAAGAGCATCGTGGACGCCACCAGCAAGGCATCCGAGTGACGGACCGCGAACGTCGTGCTCGGGGCGGCAGCTGGCGTGTTCCGGATGGCAGCCGTTAACAAGGGGCCCTTTCTATGCACCAGGCGTTAAAAGGGGGCCCGTCCTTCCCGCCGGCCGCGACGGTGCGGCCGGCGGGGCTGCGGATGAGCTGGCTCGCCGCCGGTGTGTTCGCCGTGCTCGTCGCGCTTGTCGCCGGCGTCTCGCTCGGCCCGGTCAGCCTGCCGCCGGGCAGCGTCGCGATCGAGCTGCTCAACCTGCTGCCCGGGGTACGCCTGGACAGCGGGCTGACCGAGCGGGAGATCGCCATCGTCACCGAGCTGCGGCTGCCCCGGGTGGTACTGGGCCTGCTTGTCGGTGGACTGCTCGCCCTGGCCGGTGCCGCGTACCAGGGGGTGTTCCGTAATCCGCTGGCCGACCCGTACCTGCTCGGGGTGGCTGCCGGTGCCGGGCTGGCGGTAACCGTCGTGTTGACCCTCGGCGTGGGGGCGGGCGGGACGATGAGCGGGCTGCCGGTGGCCGTTCCACTTGCCGCCTTCGCCGGCTCCCTCGGCGCGGTGGTGATGACGTACCTGCTCGGGGCGGCCGGCGGGCGCAGCCGCTCACCGGCCACGCTGATCCTGGCCGGGGTGGCCGTCTCCGCGTTCCTCTCCGCCGGGCAGACGTACCTGTTGCAACGGCACGCGGAGAGCATCCAGGCGGTCTACTCCTGGCTGCTCGGTCGGCTGGCCACCGCCGGTTGGCAGGACGTCCGGTTGGTCCTGCCGTACTTCCTGGTCACCGCCCTGGTCGTGCTGCTGTTCCGGCGTGAGCTGGACGTGCTCTCAGTCGGCGACGACGAGGCGGCCAGCCTGGGTCTGCACCCGCAGCGCTCGCGGTACCTGTTGATCGCCGCCGCCTCGCTGGGTACCGCCGCCGCCGTCTCGGCCTCCGGCCTGATCGGCTTCGTCGGCATCATCGTGCCGCACACCGTACGGCTGCTCGCCGGCTCGAGCTACCGGGTCATCCTCCCGCTGTCGCTGCTGTTCGGGGGGGCCTTTCTCGCCCTCACCGACGTGGTGGCCAGGACCGCAGCCGCACCGCAGGAGATCCCCATCGGGGTGGTCACCGCACTGCTCGGTGGTCCGTTCTTCGTCCTGGTGCTGCGCACCGCCCGGCGGGTACTGACATGACCCCGACCCCGCCCGCCCCCGCCGTCGAGGTACGTGACCTGCACGTTCGGCTGGACGGCGTACCGATTCTCACAGGTGTCGACCTGAGTGTGGCGGTCGGCGAGTGGGTCACCGTGATCGGCCCCAACGGTGCCGGCAAGTCGACCCTGCTGCGCGCCGTCGGCGGATTGCTCTCCGCGCCGGACGCCGTCCGGCTCTTCGGTACGCCCCTTGGCGAGCTGCGTCGTCGGGAACGGGCCCGGGTGGTGGCCACGGTCGCCCAGTCCCCGGTGGTGCCGCCCGGGATGGCGGTGCTGGACTACGTGCTGCTCGGCCGGAATCCGTACATTCCGCCGCTCGGTCGGGAATCTGCCGCTGACCTGGCGGTGGTGGACGAGGTGCTGGACCGGCTGGACCTGACCGGGTTCCGCACCCGCGAGCTGGCCACCCTCTCCGGCGGGGAACGGCAGCGGGTCTTCCTGGCGCGGGCGCTGGCGCAGGGCGCCACCCTGCTGCTGCTCGACGAGCCCACCAGCGCCCTGGATATCGGCCATCAACAGGAGGTTCTCGAACTTGTCGACCAGTTGCGCGGCGCGCACGGCCTGACGGTGCTGGCCACCATGCACGACCTCTCGATCGCCGGCGAGTACGCCGACCGGATGGTGCTGCTCGCGGAGGGCCGGGTGGCCGCCACCGGCACGCCCACCCAGGTCCTCACCGAGGATCTGCTCTCCCACCACTACCGCGCCCACGTGCAGGTCATCCCCACCCCGCACGGCCCGGTCATCCTCCCCACCCGCCCACCCCGCCCCTGAACCCCCGCGATCTTGCACTTTGCGTCGCGACAAAAGCTGCGATCCGGTCAAAACGCCGACCGAAAGCGCAAGGTCGACGGGGCTCAGGAGGGGGCCAGGGCGATGGCGGAGAAGAGGGCACCGTCCGGGTCGCGCAGGGCGGTGGTCCGGCCGGCGGGAATGCCGCGCGGTGGGACCAGGATGGTGCCGCCCAGTTCGGCGGCGCGGGCGGCGGTGGCGTCGGCGTCGGCGACGGAGAAGTAGACGGTCCAGTAGGCCGGTGAGTCGGCCGGGAACTCCTCGCCCAGCGGCGGCATCATCCCGGCCACCATCCGGTCGCCGAGCCGCCATCCGGTGTAGGCGAGCTGTCCCATCGGCTCCTCCTCGGGCTGCCATCCGAAGACCAGCTCGTAGAAGGCCCGCGCCCCCTCGGGATCGGGGGTGACCAGCTCGGTCCAGCTCATCGCGCCGGGAACGTCGAAGACCTCGGCACCGGCAAAGCTCATCGGCTGCCAGACGCTGAACGCGGCACCGGCCGGGTCGGAGAAGACCGCCATCCGGCCCCGGTCGAAGACCTCGAACGGCGGCACCACCACCTGTCCGCCCGCCCGCTGCACCCGGCCGGCGACCAGGTCGGCGTCGTCGGTGGCGACGTAGGTGGACCAGATCGGCACCTGCTCCGGTACGGCCGGTGGACCGACCCCGGCGACGGCCCGGCCGTCCAGCAGGAACGTGGTGTAACCGCCCGCCTCCGGTTCCGGGTCCACCCGACCGGTCCAGCCGAACAGCTCGGGGTAGAACCGCCGGGCCGCGTCCAGGCCGGGGGTGGCCAGGTCTGCCCAGCAGGGTGTGCCCGACGGGACGCTCGCCACGGCCACCCCTTCCGACCCTGGGGCGGCCACCGGCCGGCCACCCCTTCCGGCATCGTGGCACCGGCGGCCCGCCGCCCGGGGCGCAACGGGGCGAACGTCAACTGAACCGGCGACCCTCGTCCCGGCGGTACGCCCAGCCGGCGAGCGCGGCCAGCAACACCAGCCAGACACCGAGCATGACAAGCGACAACGGGTTCACCGAATAATCGCCGACCGCCGCCCACATCAGCTCCACCGCGCCCCGGGTGGGCAGGTACGGCGCGATCGCCTGGATGAAGCCGGGCGCCTGATCCGGTGCGGAGAGCAGCCCGCCGCCGAAGGCGAGCGGAAAGAAGATCAGCTGGGCCACCACGATCGCCGCCTTGCTCGGTAGCGCGTACCCGATGCTCAGCCCCATCAGCGTGAACGGCACCGAGATCACCCCCACGGTGGCCAACGCCAGCAGGAACGCCCCCGGGGTGATCCGGGCCTCGGTAAGCGTCGCCGCGATGACCACGACGGGGATCAGCGACAGGTAGGTGACGACCAGTCCGGCCGTGATCCGGCCGGCGAAGCGCGGTGCCGAACCGGCGGGCAGCGTACGGGTGAACGGGTCCCAGGGCTGCGCCCGGTCCTCGGCGACGCCGACCCCGTACTGGAAGATGTTGGAGCTCATCACCGAGAAGGTGACCATCGACGCGGTGGCGAAGGTGGCGCCCACCGGGTCCTTGCCGGCGAACGGCACCACGAAGAAGAGCATCGCGGCGGCCGGGAAGAATGCGCTGCCGAAGATCGCAATCGGGATGCGGACCGTCTCCAGCAGCTGGTAGCGCGCGTGAGTCAGGGCGAGTGGCACGGTGCTGGTCTCCTCAGACGGCTGTCGGCTCGGCGGCGACGTCGGCGGTGGTGATGGCGAGGAACGCCTCCTCCAGCGAGGTGGGTCGGACCTCCAGGTCGCGGAATTCGGCCCCGCTGGTGACCAGGTCCCGGACCAGCTGGTCGGCGTCGGGGGTGAAGAGGTGGGTACGACCGTCGACCCGCTCGGTGCGGGCCACGCCGGGCAGCGGCGGCAGGTCGTCGACGGTCAGGCTGACCCGGCGTACGCCGACGACCGCCCGGATCGCGTCGACGCTGTCGTCGGCCAGCACCCGACCGTGGCCGATCACCACCACCCGATGCGCGAGCGCCTCCACCTCCTCCAGGTAGTGGCTGCTCAGCAGCACCGTTCCGCCCTCGGCGTGGAACGCCCGGATCGCCTCCCACAGGGTGTGCCGGGCCTCCACGTCCAGGCCGGTGGTCGGCTCGTCGAGCACGACCAGCCGGGGCCGGCCGACGAAGGCGAGCGCCACCGCGAGCCGGCGCTTCTGCCCGCCGGAGAGCCCACCCGTCTGCCGCCGTACCAGCTCGCCGAGGCCGAACCGGTCGAGCAGTTCGCCGCGCGGGATCGGGTCGGGGTAGTGGGCGGAGACGAAATCGACCACCTCACCGACCCGCAACGTGGCCGGTAGACCGGTCTCCTGCGGGGTGACGCCGAGCCGGCGCCGGCTCGCCGGGTCGCGCGGGTCGCCGCCGAAGAGTTCCACCCGACCGGACGTCGGACGGCGCAGCCCGACCAGCAGGTTGATCAGCGTGCTCTTGCCGGCACCGTTCGGCCCCAGCAGGCCGACCAGCTCGCCCGCGGGCACGTCGAGGTCGACCTGATCCAGGGCGAGGGTGCTGCCGTAGCGGCGGCTGACCCGCTCAGCTCGGGCGAGGGTCACGGACGGCTCCTTCCAGGTGCTCGTGTTACCGGTCTATCTGGTGGGCGCAAGCGGGAGCGGTCACGCCAGCGGGTCGGGCAGCGGATCGGCGTGCAGCACCGACAGCCGGGACACGGCCCGGGTGAGCACCACGTACAGCCGGTGCAGTCCGCGTGGCTCGGCCGCCACGATGGCCGCCGGCTCGACGACTATGACCTGGTCGTACTCCAGGCCCTTGACGAGGGTGGCCGGCAGCACGGCGACCCGCGTCGCGGGCTGTGGGTCGTCGGCGGTCGCGGTCTCGACGCCCGCCGCCGCCAGCGCCGCCCGCAGCCCGGCCACCGCGCCGTCCTCGGCGATCACCCCGATCGAACCCTCGTGCGCCAGCGCCGCCCGGACCTCGGCCACCGTCGCCGCCGGAAGATCGGTGACGGTACGCAGATCGAGCGCGCCGTCGCGGCGGAGCGACTCGGCCGGCGGTACGTCGACGGCGAGCGCCGGCAGCAACCGGTTGGCGAAGGCGAGCACGGCTGCGGGCACCCGGAAGCCGACAGTCAACGGCACCACGGCCGCGTCCGGCTTGCCCAGGTGACGCAGGGTCTCCCGCCAGTCGGTGGCGGCCCACGCCGCGGTGCCCTGGGCCAGGTCACCGAGGAGCGTGAGCGAGCCGTGCTCGCTGCGCCGGGCAATCACCCGGCACTGCATCGGCGAGAGGTCCTGCGCCTCGTCGACCACGACGTGCCCGTAACCGGCGGGACGTTCGAGCAGGCCGGCCGCCTCGTCGATCAGGATCGCGTCGGCGGCGGTCCACCGGGTCGCCTTCGGCGTGCGGCCCAGCCTGCTGCCGCCGGTGAGCAGGTCCTGTTCCGCCGGGGAGAGCAGGCCGTCGGCGGCTGCGGCGAGCCGGACGGGGTCGGCGAGCAGCGCGTGCACCAGGCCGTCCGGGGTGAGCGCCGGCCAGACGGTGTCCAGGAAGGCGGTGACCGGCTTCGACCGGCCCATCCGGCGCAACCAGGCGTCGCTCGGCGACTCCGCCCGCCGCGCCTCGGCCTGCCGTTGTAGCAGACCGACCACCCGGGCCCGGACCCGGTCCCGACCCACGGCGTACGGCAGCTGCTCGGCGCGGGTCTCCTGCACCAGCCGGTGCAGCGGCTCCAACCCGATCCGCCAGCGGAACGAGCCGTCGGAGACGGTGATCGCCTCGGTCGGCTCGCCGACGTACGCGTCCACCGCCCGCCGCAGCACCTCGGCCATCCGCGCGTCGTGCTTGAGCGCGGCCACCGGCGCCGGATCCACTCCCCGTACCGGCACCCGGTCGACCAGGTCCTCGACGGTGGCCTGCGCGACCTCCACCTCGCCGAGGGCGGGCAGCACCGCCGCGATGTACGCCAGGAAGGCCCGGTTCGGGCCGACGACCAGCACCTTCGACCGGCGTAGCCGTTCCCGGTGCAGATAGAGCAGGTACGCGGCGCGGTGCAGCCCCACCGCGGTCTTCCCGGTGCCCGGCGCGCCCTGTACGCAGATCGAGGCGGTCAGGTCGGCGCGGACCAGCTCGTCCTGCTCGGGCTGGATGGTGGCGACGATGTCGCGCATCGGCCCGACCCGGGGCCGCTCGATCTCGGCGGTGAGGATCCGGCTGGCCGTGCCGAGTTCCTCGCCCCGGTCCAGTTGCTCGTCCTCGAAGCTGGTGAGCACCCCGTCGCTGAAGCCGAACCGGCGGCGTACCGCGAGGCCCTGCGGGTCGCGGGCGCTGGCCCGGTAGAACGACCGGGAGACCGGTGCCCGCCAGTCCAGCACCAGCGGTTCGCCCTGCTCGTCGGTGACGTGTCGGCGTCCGACGTGGTACCGCCGCCCGGCGTGGTCGGTCTCCGCGTCGCCGAAGTCGAGCCGGCCGAAGAAGAGCGGGGTACGCGGATCGTCGGCCAGCTCGGCCACCCGCCGCGCGAGATGTCGGCCGAGCTGTTCCGCGGTGTACGCGTCCCCAGCCACCTTGTCACCGGTGACGAAGAGTGCCTCGGCGCGTTCCCGCATCCGGCGTAGGGCCGTACGGGAGGTGTCCAGGTGTTCGCGTTCGGCCTTGAGGTCGGCGTCGAGGTCGGGTGCGGGCACGATGCGATTCCTCACGGAGGTTCCGGTTGCTCGCTCGCGTGTCCGGGGCGGATGGCCGGCGCCCGGCGCGGGGACGTCCGCTGCGGTGCGTGCTCACCGCGGCCGTCAAGCGAACGGAAAGCCTACTCCGGGCAGCAGCGCTGGCAACCGCATTCTCATCCTGGTCGGGGATCATGAGGGGATGACGGAGGCGCAACCCGAGCTGCCCCGGGTGACGATCAGCGACCCGCAGACGCTGCGGGCGCTCGCCCACCCGGCCCGGCTCGCGATCATGGAGCATCTCGCGACAACCGAGGGCGCGGTGACCGCCACCGAGTGTGCCGAGGTGGCGGGGCTCTCCCCGAGCGCGACCAGCTACCACCTCCGGGCGCTGGCCCGGTTCGGGCTGGTGGAGGCGGCACCGAGTCGGGGGGATGCCCGGGAACGGTTGTGGCGCAGCACGGTCCACTCCTGGACGATCGACGCCGGTCGGGCCGCCGACCCGTCGACGCGGGAGGCCGAGCAGAGCCTCGTCGAGGCATTCCTGGCCCGGGAGCTGGAGCGCAGCCGCGACTGGCTGCGCCGGGCACCCGACGAGTCGGAGGAGTGGTATCGGAACGCGATGCTCAGCGAGTCGTTGCTGCTGCTCACGGCCGAGGAGTTGGCCGAGGTGAACCGCGCGGTGCTGGCGGTGCTGCGGCCGTACCGGAAGCGGGGCCGGACCGATCCGCCGCCGGGCGCCCGTCGGGTGGCGATCCAGTACAAGGCGCTGCCGCTGGACTGAGGGGCTTGCGTGGGCCAGATGTGAAGCATTACTTTCGAAGTATGTCTTTCACATCTGGTGGCTCGCGCTGGCCTGACGTGGGCCTCGCCACCGCCGCCCGGGGCATCGCCACCTGCGGGGACTTCCTCGCCGCCACCACGCTGACGCTCACCCTCCAGTCGGCCGGGGCCGGTGGCACGGCCGTGGCCGGGGTGCTGCTGGCGGCCACCCTGCCGCTGGTGCTGCTCGCCCCGTTGACCGGGCGGCTCGCCGATCGGGTGGACAGCCGGACCCTGCTGATCGGGGCGGGACTGGCGCAGTCGGTGATCTGCCTCAACCTGGCGTACGCCCGGCACCCGCTGCTGGTCGTCTGCCTGATCGCGCTGCTCGCCACCGGCCTGGCGGTCACCCAGCCGGTGCTCTCCGCCCTGATCCCCGCGATGGTGCGCCCCGCCGACCTGCCCCGGGCGACCGCGCTCAACCAGACCGCCGGCATGCTGGGCGTACTCGCCGGCCCGGCCCTGGCCGGCTTCCTGGTCGGCTGGTTCGGCAGCCGGGTGCCGCTGCTGGTGGGTGCGGTGAGCTACCTCGCGCTCGTGGTCGCCGGGCTGCTCATCCGAACCCGTCGCGGCGGTGCCCGGTCCTCGACGCCGTCGGCTGCCGGTGCCGCCTCGACGCCGGGCGGTGCCGCGGCGGACTGGCGACTGCGCCGGGACCCGCTGCTGGTGGCGACGGTGGCCACCCTGGCCGGGGTGATCGCGGCGATCGGGGCGATCAACGTGATCGACGTCTTCTACATCCGGGAGACCCTCGGCGCCTCTGCCTCCGTCTACGGCCTGGTGAGCGGGACGTGGACGCTGGGCATGCTCTGCGGCGCCTGGATCTTCGCCCGGCTGGCCCGGCGGTTCACCGATGACGCCGCCCTGATCCAGGGCGGTCTGCTCCTGCTGGGCGGCTGCTGCCTGATGGTGCTGGTCTCGGCGACGGTGCCGGTGGCGTTGCTGATAGTGCCGATCTGGCTGGTCGGCGGCGTGTGCAACGGCGGCGACAACGTCTTCCACAACATGGTGGTGGCCCGGCGGGTGCCGGAGGCCGTACGCGGGCGGGCCTTCGCCGCGATCGGCGCGGCCGTGCAGGGGGCCGCGATGGTCGGCTACCTCATCGGCGGGCTGTTGCTTGAGGTGAGCGAGCCCCGGCCGCTGATCGTCGGCTGCGGGGTCGCCGGCTTGCTGATGCTGCTCGGCTTCGTCCGGCCGGTCCGGCGAGCGATCCGGGCCGAGCGCTCCCGCCTCGCCGAGCTCCCCCTCGTCGCCGAGCTCCCCCGCGTCGCCGAGCTCCCCCCGCCCGCAGGGCCGGCGAGCCCCAGACCCGCACCGCTCCAGCACGTCGATCATGAAGTTGTTGTCCGCCCTTCCGGCGTGTCGTGATAACAACTTCATGGTCAACACTGAATCGGGTGGCTCGGGGCGGGGAACGGGGGGCGGGTGCGGGGTTGGCCACTTCCGCGCCGGCCCGCTGAGCAGCTCGGCGGCGGCGGGGATACGGTCGGGACATGGTCGAGCGCGTCGCCCGCCCCCGGGTCGGGCACATCCAGTTCCTGAACTGCCTGCCGATCTACTGGGGGCTGATGCGCTCCGGCGCGCTGCTCGACGTCGACCTGCACAAGGACTCGCCGGACCGGCTGAACGCCGCGCTGGTCGCCGGTGACCTGGACATCGGTCCGATCTCCCTGGTCGAGTACCTGCGCCACGCCGACGAACTGCTGCTCCTGCCCGACCTTGCGGTCGGCAGCGACGGCCCGGTGCTCTCGGTCAACCTGGTCAGCACCCGGCCGCCGGCCGAACTCGACGGCGCCCGGGTGGCGCTGGGCTCCACCTCACGGACCGGGGTGCTGCTCGCCCAGTTGCTGCTCCGCGAGCGGTACGGCGTCCACCCGAACTACTTCCGCTGCCCGCCGGATCTGACCCAGATGCTGCTGGAGGCGGACGCCGGAGTGCTCATCGGCGACGTCGCCCTGCGCGCCCTCTACGAGGCGCCCCGCCGTGGGCTGGCCGTGACCGACCTGGGGCAGGCGTGGCGGGAGTGGACCGGCCTGCCGATGGTCTTCGCCGTCTGGGCGGTCCGCCGCGACTTCGCCGCCGCCCACCCCGGCCTGGTCAAGGAGGTGCACGAGGCGTTCCTGCGCTCGCGTGACCTGTGCCTGGCCGAACTCGACCAGGTCGCCGAGTCGGCGGCCCGCTGGGAGTCCTTCGACGCGGCCACCCTGGCCTCGTACTTCCGGGCGCTGGACTTCTCCCTCGGCGACCGTCAGATCGCCGGCCTGCGCGAGTTCGCCCGCCGCGCCGCCGCCCTGGGCGAAACCCCCGCCCTCCCCACCCCCGGCCCCACCTTCTTCCCCCACTGACCACCCCCCGCCGCCCTCGCCCCCGCCGCCCTCGCCCTCGCCCCCGCCCGCCCTCGCCCCCGCCCACCCTCGCCCCCGCCGATCTTGCACTTTCGGTCGCCGAAACGCGGCTTATGCCCGGAAATGCGGCGACGGAAAGTGCAAGATCGACGCAGCTGGGCGCGGCGAGGGTGGGGCGGGGGGCGTGGCGAGGGTGGGGCGGGGGGTGGGGTGGGGTTAGGGGGTGGTTAGGAGGGACTCGGTGATGGTTTGGCAGTTGTCCATGCCGTACTCGTAGCCCTTGTTGATGGGGTAGCGGAGCATCACGCCCATCGTCCAGGTGTCCCCGATGGCGAGGCAGTTGACGTGAATCTCCTGCTCGCGGGTGCGGTCGACCCAACCGTTCTTGATGGCGATCTTCTTGGCCTCGTCGGCCGGGAACGCCTTGCGGATGCCGAAGTCGCCGGCTCCGCGTACCAGGCGCATCTCTTTGAGTAGCCACTTGGTCCACTTGGGCCCGGCGGCGGTGCCGTCGGCGATGCAGTTGCCGAGCCGGGCGGTGTCCCGAGGCGACAGCTCGGTACGGCTCCAGCCGAGATCACTGGAAACCTTGCTGTCGGTGAGGTCGCAGGTCGACAGCAGCCGCTTGATCGAGGCGGACCGGCCGATCTGGGTGTAGAGCTGTTCGGTGCGCTCGTTGTCGCTGTCCCGGATGATCCTGGTCAGGTCACCGAGCTTGGCATCGCTCGGAGTCTGGCCGGCGTCGGCGGTACGACGCAGGTAGTCCGCGACGATCCAGGACTTGATCAGGGACGCGGTGGTGTTGGTCTCGTCCATGTTCTCCGAGCCGATGATCTCGCCCGAGCGCCGGTCCAGGACGCTCCAGCCGTACCAGCCGTCGATGTCCAGGTCGAGCTTCTTCGCCTCGAACGGCAGCGGCTCGGGCTCGGGTGACGGGCTCGGCGAGGGCGAGGGCCGGGTGCTGCGGTCGGTCAGGTTGCCGTTCCGCTCGCTCGGCGACGACTCGCCTCGCCCCCACTGGGCGGCGGCGGTGGACTCGAACGGCGAACCGGGCAGCAGGCGCAACGAGACCAGGACCAGTCCGATCAGTACGGAGGCGATGGCGATGAGACGTAACGGGGATGTCTCGCCCTTGCGGCCACCCCGGCGGCGGGCGGCCATCAGAGCTTCCCGATCGGCTGCTGCGGGACCTTGACGGCGCCGCCGGGCTGCGGCGTCACGAGCTGGGCCGCGACGCTGGCGCAGACGTCGGATCCGTAATCGAGCCCACTGCTCTGCGGGTAGCGCAGCATCACCGCGAGACTCCACTTCTCGGTCACGGCAAGGCAGTTGACGTGCCAGTTGCCGTCGTAGTTGAGGGGTGTCCAACCGTTCTTGATGCTGACCGGCCCCTGACTGGTGATCGATTCGGGCAGGCCGTCGATGATGCCCCACTTGCCACCACCGGAGCGGGGCTTCTGGTCCTTGGCCGCGGTGCTGCCGCGTACCTTGCTCATCTCGGTGAGCAGCCACTCGGTCCATTTGGGGCCGGCGGCCCGGCCGTCGGCGATGCAGTCGCCGAGCCGTACGGCGTCGCGTGCCGACATCCGGGTGAAGCTCCACCAACCCTCGTAGCCGGGGACATTGCCCCGCTTGGTGTCGGTGAGGTCGCAGATGCTGATCGCCCGCTTGATCACCGGCCCGGGCTGGCCGCCGGCCGGTACGGTGTACGAGCCGCCGGCATGGCGGTAGATGAGGTTCGCCGCGTCGTCGTCGCTGTCCCGGATGGCCAGGCTGGCGGCCTTCTTGAAGGTCGCCTGCGGCTCCTCGTCGCCGAGCTGGCGCAGGTAGTCGGCGACGATCCAGGCCTTGAGCATCGACTCGGTGGAGCTGGTGGCGGCCAGGTTCTTCGAGCCGGAGATCTCGCCCGACTCGCGGTCCATCAGCGCCCACGAGAAGAACTCGCCCTTGAAGTTGACCGAGACCTTGCCGGCGGCGAGGGTCGGTGGCGGCGGTGGCTCGGGGCTGGGCGCGGCGACGCTCTGCTGGCCGGGGTTCGCCTCGTCGCTGGAAAGCCGGGCGTACGCCGCCGGCACCAGCATGGCGCCGCCGAGCAGCACCGTCGTGACGGCGAACACCATGATCACGCGAGATCGCATGAGCGGGTGAGCTCCAGATGTCAGGGCCGGGGGGACCGGCTGTTGCCAGGACTGACCGGTCTGGATCGCCTCGGGGCCGGGGGTAGCGGCCCTGTTCAGCCGGCAATCGTCTGCAGCCGATCGGTATGACGTGGGAAGTCTACGTCCGGATTGCCGGTCCGCCAGGATTCGGCACCGGGCAACTCGCCGTGAAGACGGGATAACCAGCCGCTATGGGTCGGTTGCGAGGATTTGCCCGCTGCTGGTGACCTAAGTCATAGCCCGGCGAGGTTACAACCGGCAGTGAGCTGGTGACGATCGGATGCTTCGCATTTCTATGACACCCTCTGGCCAATTGCAGTGCGAGCTGTAACACTGAGGGCATGTATGGCAATGATTTCCCGGGCGAGGGCGGACCCGGCGGTCTGCTCGGTGAGGTCGAGGCCGCCGAGGCGGCACTGCGCAGCGCCGCGGCGCGGGATCGCGGCGTGGCCGGCCCGGGTGCGGACCTGGACGCCTACTTCACGGAGATCATCGCTGCCGATCAGAAGATCGAGCCGCGCGACTGGATGCCGGAGCCGTATCGCCGCACGCTGATCCGGCAGATCGCCCAGCACGCCCACTCGGAGATCATCGGCATGCAGCCGGAGGGGAACTGGATCAGCCGCGCCCCCTCGCTCAAACGCAAGGCGATCCTGCTGGCGAAGGTGCAGGACGAGGCGGGCCACGGCCTCTACCTCTACGCCGCCGCCGAGACCCTGGGCATCAGCCGCGACGAACTGGTCGAGCTGCTGCTGGACGGTCGGCAGAAGTACAGCTCGATCTTCAACTACCCCACTCTCACCTGGGCCGACGTCGGTGCCATCGGATGGCTGGTGGACGGCGCGGCGATCGTCAACCAGGTCCCGCTCTGCCGCTGCTCCTACGGCCCGTACGCCCGCGCCATGATCCGGGTCTGCAAGGAGGAGTCGTTCCACCAACGGCAGGGCTACGAGATTCTGCACACCCTGGCGCACGGCACCCCGGCGCAGCGGGCGATGGCGCAGGACGCGGTGGACCGCTGGTGGTACCCGTCGTTGGCCATGTTCGGCCCGCCGGACGGCGACTCCACCCACTCCGCCCGGTCGATGGCCTGGAAGATCAAGCGCTTCTCCAACGACGAGCTGCGCCAGCGCTTCGTGGACATGTGCGTCGGCCAGGCGGAGGTGCTCGGGCTGACCATCCCCGACCCGGACCTGCGCTGGAACGAGGAGCGCGGCGCGTACGACTTCACCCAGCCCGACTACGACGAGCTGATGCGGGTCATCTCCGGCGATGGGCCGTGCAACCGGCAGCGGCTGGCGCACCGCCGCCGCGCCCACACCGAGGGCGCCTGGGTACGCGAGGCCGCCGCGACGTACGCGGCGAAGCAGGCAAACAGGCAGCAGGCAAATAGGCCGCAGGCGAGCGGGCAACAGGCAAACAGGCCGCAGGCGAGCGGGCAACAGGCGAGCGGGCAGCAGGTAGGCAAGGAGCAGGTCGCGGCATGAGCAGCAAGGAATCCTCCCCGCTCTGGGAGGTCTTCGTCCGGGCCCGGCGAGGGCTGGCGCACAGCCACGTCGGCAGCCTGCACGCTCCCGACGCCGAGCTGGCCCTGCGCAATGCCCGGGACCTCTACACCCGCCGTCAGGAAGGGGTGTCGATCTGGGTGGTGCCGGCGAGCGCGATCACCGCCTCCAGCCCGGACGAGAAGGACGCCTTCTTCGACCCGGCGGCCGACAAGGTCTACCGACACCCCACCTTCTACGAGGTGCCAGAAGGGGCGGCACACCTGTGAGCGCGAGGAGTGAGCGGGGTTCGCGAGCCCCGCAGTCGCGAACGGAGACGGTCCTATGAAAGGTCCCTTCGCCTTCACGCTCGGTCTCGGTGACGACGCGCTGATCGCGGCGCAGCGGCTCGCCGAGTGGACCACCCGTGCGCCGGAGATGGAGGAGGACATCGCGCTGGCCAACATCGCGCTGGACCAGCTCGGCGCGGCGCGGCTGCTGCTGTCGTACGCGGGCGAGCTGGAGAGTGCCGGCCGGGACGAGGACGCGCTGGCCTTCCTCCGGGACGACCGGGAGTTCCGCAACTGTCTCCTGGTCGAGCTGCCCAACGGCGACTTCGCGGTGACCATGGCGAAGCTGCTCGTCCTGGCGGCGTACCAGCTTCCGCTCTACACCGCGCTTGCCGGTTGCGCCGACGAACGGCTGGCCGCGATCGGTGGCAAGGCGCGCAAGGAGTCCGCGTACCACCTCGACCATGCCGCGCTCTGGGTGAAGCGCCTGGGCGATGGGACCGAGGAGTCGCACCGGCGGATGCAGGCCGGCCTTGACCAGATCTGGCCGTACGCCCATGAGCTGTTCGCCGCCCAGCCGGAGGCACCGGTCGACCCGGCCACCCTGCGGGCCGACTTCGACGCGACCGTCTCGACGGTGGTCGCCGAGGCGACGTTGATCCTGCCGGAGTCCGGCTGGGCACCTGCCGGCGGGCGGGACGGGGTGCACACCGAACACCTGTCGTACCTGCTCGCGGAGATGCAGGTGCTGCACCGCGCCCATCCCGGGGCCCACTGGTGAGCGGTCGGGAGATGACGTGCCGGTGGCGACGGTGAACACCGCCCACGAGGCCGTGGCGGCGGTGGTGGATCCGGAGATCCGGGTGGTCACCATCGCCGACCTCGGCATCCTGCGCTCGGTCGAGGAGGACCCGGAGACCGGGCGGGTGGTGGTCACCATCACGCCCACCTACACCGGGTGCCCGGCGATGGACGTCATCCGCGCCGACATCCGGCGGGCGGTCGTCGCGGCCGGGCATCCGGAGGTCGAGGTACGCACGGTGCACAGCCCGGCCTGGAGCACCGACTGGATCACCGACGCCGGGCGGGCCAAGCTGGCCGCCGCCGGTATCGCCCCGCCGGCCCGGCGCGCCGGAGTCGTACCGTTGACCTTGGCCGTCCGTTGCCCGCGTTGCGGTTCGCCGGAGACCGAGCAGCTGAGCCGCTTCGGCTCCACCGCCTGCAAGGCACTCTGGCGCTGCCGCGCCTGCTCCGAACCCTTCGACCATGTGAAGGCGCTGTGACTGTCACCATCACCCGCCCGGTCCGTCGCCGGCCGGTGTTCCATCCGCTGCCCGTCACCGCCGTGGACCGGCTCACCGCCGACGCCGTCGCGATCACCTTCGCGGTGCCCGAGGAGCTGCGCGCGACGTTCGCGTTCCGCGCCGGCCAGCACCTCACGGTGCGCCTGCCCGGCGGGGAGGGTGCGGACGGCGCGGACGTGCGCCGGTCGTACTCCATCTGTTCCACCCCGCAGGAGTTGGCGCGGCACGGCCGGTTGCGGATCGGGGTGCGGGAGATCCCCGGCGGCGCCTTCTCGTCGTTCGCCTGCGCCGCGTTGCGCGCGGGCGACAGCGTCGAGGTGCTGCCGCCGCTGGGGCACTTCACCACGGCGTACGCGCCGGACCGGGTCCGCCGCTACGGCGCGGTGGTCGCCGGTTCCGGCATCACTCCGGTGCTGTCGCTTGTCGCCACCGTCCTGGCCGTCGAGCCGGCCAGCACCTTCACACTGGTGTACGGCAACCGCACGGCGAACAGCGTGATGTTCGCCGAGGAACTGGCCGACCTGAAGGACCGCTACCCGACCCGGCTGCACCTGGTGCACGTGCTCTCCCGTGAGCAGGGCGAGTCACCCCTGCTCTCCGGCCGGATCGACGCCGAGCGGCTGGCCCGGCTGCTGGAGACCATCGTGCCCGGCGAGGCGATCGAGGAATGGTTCCTCTGCGGCCCGTACGGGCTGGTGGTGGCGGCCCGTGAGGTGCTCACCGCACGGGGCGTGGCGGAGCCGGCGGTGCACACCGAGCTGTTCCACGTCGACGCGCCACCGGAGCCGGTCCGCCGCCCCGACGAGTCGGCCGGCGGCACGGAGGTGACGATCCTGCTCGACGGCCGTTCGTCGAGTTTCACCATGCGCCGCGACGAGCGGGTGCTGGACGCGGCGCTGAAGGTCCGCAGCGAGCTGCCGTACGCCTGCAAGGGCGGGGTCTGCTCGACCTGCCGGGCCAGGGTGGTCGCCGGCGAGGTCGAGATGGCCCGCAACTACGCCCTGGAGCCCGACGAGGTGGCCGCCGGGTACGTGCTGACCTGCCAGTCCAGCCCACTTACCGAAACCCTCACCGTCGACTACGACGCGTGACGGCCGGGGTGCTGATCGCGCCGATCGCCGAGTCGGGAAATTCTTCACCCCAGACGTGAACGTGGGTGGGCCTGCGGCCGTCAAGGTGTCGCGGGCGGAAGCGGAGTGCCCGGTGGCGGTGACCGCCGCCGTACTCCACATTGGACGATCAGGTCCGCCTCCCGCTTTGGGTCTCCGGTCGAAGGGAAGCTATGCGCAAGTTCACGTCGGTGCTCCTCGCTGCGGTCATGACGTCCGTGGCGATGAGCGCTGCGGCCACCGCCCCCGCCCAGGCTGCGGCCACCCAGGAGTACGTCGCGCTCGGCGACTCGTACGCCTCCGGGGTCGGGGCGTACCCGTACGACTCCGCCAGCGGCGCGTGTCTGCGCAGCCCGAAGAGCTACCCCAAGCTGTTCGCGTCCTCTGTCCCGGGGTACGCGCTGAAGGACGTCACCTGCAGCGGTGCCACCATCGAGGACGTCCGCAGCAAGCAGCTCTCCGCGCTGACCAGCAAGACCGCCCTGGTCAGCATCACGCTGGGTGGCAACGACGCCCAGTTCTCGTCGGTGGCAAGGGCCTGTCTCACCGAGAGCGAGTGGTACTGCGAGACGGCGACGATGTATTCGTCGTACTACGCCAGGAACCAGATGGTGGGCGAGCTGGCCGGCCTGTACGGCGAGATCAAGCGGCGCGCCCCCAAGGCGAAGGTGGTCGTGCTCGGCTACCCGAGGCTGGTCGCGCCGACTGGCTCGTGCGGTGCAATCAGCCCCAGCGCCACCAAGCGCACCTACATGAACGGCAACGCCGACGCGGTGGCCGAGGGCACCCGGGCGGCGGCGAGCCGGGCCGGGGTCACCTTCGTCGACATGCGTCCGGTGCTCGCCGGCTACGAGGCGTGCAGCCCCAAGCCGTTCCTCCACGGGGTCAACCTGACCCGCCTCACCGAGACCTTCCACCCGACGGTCGAGGGTCACGCGGCCTACACCTTCCTGTTGGCGGCGCACCGGGTCTGACGTTTCCGGGTCGGCGCTGTCCCGTGCCACCTGGGCAGGGGGCAGTGCCGCCGCAGCTCATCAATCAGATTCCTCCTGATCGTTGTCGGGCGTACCGGCCCATGCGCTCATGTGTGGCGGCGGGGCGCCGGAGGCCCAGGCGCAGTCCCGGGTGGCAGCCCGGCTCGGCCGGCAGGCCATCCTGAGCCGGTCCACCCCACCGACCCTGCACGCCCTGATCGACGAGGCGGTGTTGCGCCGGGCGCTCGGTGGCCCGGCGGTGATGGCCCGCCGACTGCGGCATCTGGTCGACGCCGTCGAGCGGCCGAACGTGACGCTGCGGGTGGTGCCGCTAGCGGTCGGCGCACACACCGGGCTGGACGGCTCGTTCGCGCTGCTCGACTTTCCCCGCAACCGATCCGTGGTTTATCTCGACCACAAACTGACCGGGCTGTTCCTCGAAGAGGTGCCGCAGGTGGCTCACTTCCGGGGCGAGGCGGATAGGCTTGCCACAGTGGCGCTGAGCCCCGCCGAATCGGTGCGGCTCGTTGCGCGGATCGCAACGGAGCACGAGCGGGAGTGAGCCGTCATGATCATCCTCGACCTGTCCGGCGCGGCCTGGTGCAAGTCCAGCCGTAGCGGCGCCAACGCCAACTGCGTGGAGGTGGCCGAGGTGCCGGCCACCGCTTGGCGTAAGTCCAACCGCAGCGGCTCGAACGCAAACTGCGTGGAGGTGGCCGAGCTGACCCGGGCGGTAGCCGTACGTGATTCCAAGGACCCCACCGGCCCGGTACTGGCCTTTGCGCGCCCGGCCTGGTCGTATTTTGTCGCTGGCCTCCGACAGTCGCGTCAGCCCTGATCCGAGACCGGCCGAAATGGTGTTCCGTCTCGGTCGTCGGGGTGTGGTCCGGAGCGCGGCGGTAGGTATGGCTACCAGGTGCAAACCATTCGCCGCGTCGGCGCATCGTCCGGCGATTGCCGTCGAGCCCGTTGGCAGTGGGCCTGTGGCATGTTGTGGGGCGGATGATGCCTGGGTCAGACGAATAGCTGGCTCCCGCTCGGGCGGCCGAGGAGGATGCTGGCTGCCAAACACGCCACCGACTCGGCGTAATCCGTAGTCTGTCAGGAAGTGAATGGCGGCTCCGTCGCAGGAGGATGGTGGTCGGTCTTGGGCCTGCTCAATCGGCTCGGCCTGCGCGGTCCGTTGGGCCCGTTCGCACTGCACGGCTCGTCCGCCCCACGCGGATTGCTCGGCTGCGGGCTGCCTGGTCTCGCTGGTTGCTGTGCGGGTGTTCGACCTGGTCCGGGCGTGGTGTAAACGCTCGGCGTGGCGGCGGGTCAGACCCCAGGTGCGGTGTCGTTCGTGAGTGCGGCGGAATTCGTCACGGCTGGGACAGTAGTTGCGGGATGCTTTCCTGTCCCGCATTCTGGCCAACTTGGCCGTGGTGAACAACTGTAGCTGCCGCATGAGAATATTATCGCTCAGCGAAAGGCTCCACGCCTGCCCGAACGAATGTTCGATTCAGATATTTTCAGTGTCGGCCACGTAAGCGAATTTCGCCGCGTGGCCGGTGTTGTTCTCGAGTCGCATTGCGCGTATGTCCCTATGGCTCTGGGGCAGCCATCGCCTCCAGGGGCTGTGTGGCCCAGGTCGCGGGATGGGCGCAGGTGGTCGGCGGGGAGGTCCGGCGTACGCTCGGAGGCGTGATGGTGAGTCGGGAGATCGAGGACATCCTGCAGCGTGGCGCGGACGGTGGGCGGATCACGCCCGAGGAGGCGCTGCTGCTCTACACCGAGGCGCCGTTCCACGCCCTCGGCGAGGCGGCCGACGCGGTACGGCGTCGCCGCTACCCGGACAACATCGTCACGTACCTGATCGACCGCAACATCAACTACACGAACGTCTGCGTGACGGCGTGCAAGTTCTGCGCCTTCTACCGGGCGCCGAAGCACAAGGAGGGGTGGACCCACCCGACCGAGGAGATCCTGCGCCGGTGCGGCGAGGCGGTCGAGCTGGGCGCCACCCAGGTGATGCTCCAGGGCGGCCACCACCCGGACTACGGCGTGGAGTACTACGAGGAGCTGTTCTCCTCGGTCAAGCAGGCGTACCCGCAGCTGGCCATCCACTCGATCGGGCCGAGCGAGATCCTGCACATGGCGAAGGTGTCCGGGGTGAGCCTGGACGAGGCCATCGCCCGGATCAAGGCCGCCGGGCTGGACTCGATCGCCGGTGCCGGTGCCGAGATGCTGCCGGAGCGCCCGCGCAAGGCGATCGCGCCGCTTAAGGAGTCGGGCGAGCGCTGGCTGGAGGTCATGGAGCTGGCGCACCGGCAGGGCATCGAGTCGACCGCGACGATGATGATGGGCACCGGTGAGACCGCCGCCGAGCGGATCGAGCACCTGCGGATGATCCGTGACGTGCAGGACCGGACCCGCGGCTTCCGGGCCTTCATCCCGTGGACGTACCAGCCGGAGAACAACCACCTCAAGGGTCGGACCCAGGCGACCACGCTTGAGTACCTGCGCCTGGTGGCGGTGGCCCGGCTCTTCTTCGAGACGGTGCCGCACCTGCAGGCGTCCTGGCTGACCACTGGCAAGGACGTCGGTCAGCTCGCGCTGCACCTCGGCGTCGACGACCTCGGCTCGATCATGCTGGAGGAGAACGTGATCTCCTCAGCCGGTGCGCGGCACCGGTCGAATCTGCACGAGCTGATCGGGATGATCCGCTCCGCCGACCGGATCCCCGCCCAGCGGGACACCCTCTACAACCGGTTGGCCGTGCACCACACGCCCGAGGACGATCCGACCGACGACCGGGTGGTCTCGCACTTCTCCTCGATCGCGCTGCCCGGTGGCGGGGCGGCGGCCCGGTCGCTGCCCCTGGTCGAGGCGAACTGACCCGGCGCGGCTGACTACCGCCCGTCATCACTGATCCGACACCGCGTCAGCGGTGCGGTTCATGCTGCGATCAACCGAACGGGCAGCCAAATCATCCATCCGGTTCAAAGCGTCGGGCCGCCTCGCCGTGCCGACGGGTGTGGCGGGGCAACAAGACCGATCAATCCGGACAATCCTTAAGTGGCCATTAGCTGAGCAGCTTGTAACGGTTGTGAAGCGGGGTGGCGGGAGTGATCGTGGACCGCTAACGTCCCCGCCCGTACGTTTCCATCCACCCCACGGGGGAGACCATCTCCATGATCTTCCGTACCCGCCGCGCCGTGAGTATGGCTGCGGCCGCGCTGCTCGCCTCGGGCGCCTTCACCGCCCTTGGCGCGCCGGCCCATGCCGCCGGCACCGAAACCGACCTGGCGGTCACCGCCGCCGGCACCCGGCTCGCCGCCGGTGCCGAGGGCAAGGTCGGTTGGGCCAAGATTGCCAACCAGGGTGAGGGCACGCCGAGCAAGGTGCTCTTCAAGATCGACACGTCCAAGGTGGACACCAGCAAGCTCGTGGTGGAGGCCTTCACCGGTGAGGGCGACCTGTGCCGTCCCACCGGCGACCGGACGCCCGGGCTCTTCACCTGCGAGCTCACCGCGATCCCCGGGCCGGGCGAGACCACCGAGGTGCCGCTCGTCCTGTTCAAGCCCACCGAGGCGGTCACCGGGCCGTACAGCGCCCCGGTGACGATCAGCATCGAGTCGGCGGACGACACCGACGACAGCAACAACAGCGTCGACGTCGACGTCGAGCTGACCGCGGAGAGCGGCGTCGACCTGGGCGTGATCGTCCCCGACGTGAAGACCCGCATCGACCTCGACACCTTCGAGGAAGAGGGCCCGCTGCGTCCCGGCGACTTCGGCATCCTCTGGAGTGAGGTCATCAACCAGGGCGACCGGATCGCCAAGGGCGTCAAGCTCACCTACCAGCTGCCGAAGGGGGTCTCCTTCCTCCCGGTCGACGGCTGCGACCTCAGCGCCAACGAGCGCACTCTCGTCTGCGAGGACAAGAGCTTCCCGTTCGAGCCGGACACGATCCTGCTGCTCCCGCTCGCCGTCGAGGTGAGCGAGAAGGTCGAGGCGCCGGTCACGCTGAAGGACGGCTCGCTGGCGGCCACCTCCTTCGGTGAACTGCCGGCCGAGGCTCGGGTGAGCGCCCAGAACCGCAAGCCGGGCTTTGCGAAGGCCGAGGTGCGCGACGCCGAGGACTCGGAGTTCGCCGACCTCGACCCGTCGGACAACTCCGACGGCTTCGCCGTGGTCGTCGCCGCCTCGGAGGGCGGTGGCGGTGGCGGCGGTGGCCTGCCGGTCACCGGCGTGCAGGCCGGTCTGATCGGTGCGGTCGGCGCGGGCGTGGTGCTCGCCGGCGCGGCGATGTTCCTGGTTGCCCGCCGTCGTCGGGTGGTCATGGTGACCCCGGGCGACGAGAAGACGACCAACTGAGGTTCGTCCTCCATCGGCTCGCGAGAGCCGTTCACATAACGCAGGGCAGTGCGGGCGGGATGGGTGACCATCCCGCCCGCACTGTGTCGTGGGTCGACCCCGGCGACCCTGGGCGCGCAGGGCGAGAAGGCGGGCTGGCAGAGTGGGGGAGTGAGTCGTAACCCCCAGGGCCAGCGCGCCAGCCTGGACAAGCAGCCGCACGAGGTCGCCGCGATGTTCGACGGCGTGGCGGCCCGCTACGACCTGACCAACACCGTGCTCTCCTTCGGCCAGGACCGGTTCTGGCGGCGGGCCACCCGGGCCGCGCTCGAACTGCGACCCGGTGACCGGGTGCTCGACGTGGGCGCGGGCACCGGCGTCTCCACCGAGGAACTGGCCCACTCCGGGGCGTACGCGGTCGGTGCCGACCTCTCCCTCGGCATGCTGAACGCCGGCAAGCGGGTCCGGCCACAGGTGCCGTTGCTGGCCGGGGACGCCCTACGGCTGCCCTTCGCCGACGGCAGCTTCGACGCGGTGACCATCTCCTTCGCGTTGCGCAACGTCAACGACACCGACGCGGCGCTGCGCGAGCTGGCCCGGGTGACCCGGCCGGGCGGGCGGCTGGTGGTCTGCGAGTTCAGCACGCCGGTCAACCCGGCCTTCCGCACCGTCTACCTGTCGTACCTGATGCGTTCGCTGCCGGCGGTGGCGCGGGCCGTCGCCAGCAACCCCGACGCGTACGTCTATCTCGCCGAGTCGATCCGGGCCTGGCCGGACCAGTCCGCCCTGGCGGCCCGGATCGGGGCGGCAGGTTGGCGGCGGGTGGCGTGGCGCAACCTGACCGGCGGGGTGGTGGCGCTGCATCGGGCGATCCGGGACTGAACCTGATACTTATAGCAATGTCCTGATTTGGGGGTAATGACCGCGTAGGCTGGCCGGCATGACGGATCCGAAGGACGTGGCCAGCGGCGATGCGGCGGAGCTGGTCGACCAGCTCCGCGAGTTGGCCGGCGCGGATCCCGCCGACGTCCGCCAGGTGGTCTCCGAGGTGCTCGCGGCCCTGGACCGCGCCGCCGGTGGCACGCTGCGCGAGCACCTTCCGGAAACCATCCGCGCTGGCTTGGACGCCGTCACCCCCACTCCCTCCTGACGCCCCCATTCACCGATATTGATCAAGGGGTTTGCGTCGGGAGCGGCGCGAACTCCGACGCAAGGCGCGGCCCGAAGAGGGTGTGGAGGGCGCTGAGGAGGGGTTAGGTTGCCCTAACAAGGCGAGCGTATGCCGTCGGTCATAGACTCGTCCCGGCTGGCTTGTGAAGCATTTCACGAGCAGGCGGGGAGGAGGCGCGAAATGACCGCGGTGGAGAACGACGCCGACGTGATCGTCGTGGGCGCCGGTCCCGGTGGCTCGGCGACCGCGTACCACCTGGCGCGGCACGGCGTACGCGTGCTGCTGCTGGAGAAGACCGAGTTTCCCCGGGAGAAGGTCTGCGGTGACGGGCTGACCCCGCGTGCGGTGCGGCAGCTGATCCGGATGGGCGTGGACACCTCGCCCGAGGCTGGCTGGCTGCACAACCGTGGCCTGCGGGTGATCGGCGGCGGGGTCCGGCTGGAGCTGGACTGGCCCGATCTGGCCAGCTTCCCGAACTACGGCCTGGTGCGTACCCGGCTGGACTTCGACGACCTGCTGGCCCGGCAGGCGGTGGGCGCGGGTGCCACGCTGCGGACCAGCGTCAACGTCATCGAGCCGGTGCTCGACGACAGCGGTCGGGTGATCGGGGTGCGGGCCGAGGAGGGCCCGGACAAGGCGCCGGCCACCTTCCACGCACCGCTGGTGGTCGCCGCCGACGGCGTCTCCGGGCGGTTCCCGCTCGCCCTCGGGCTGGCCAAGCGCGAGGACCGGCCGATCGGGGTGGCGGTGCGCCGCTACTACCGTTCCGAGGTCCGGCACAACGACGACTACCTGGAGTCGTGGCTGGAGCTGCGGGCCAAGGGCACAAACGAACTGCTGCCCGGCTACGGCTGGATCTTCGGCCTCGGTGACGGCCGGGTCAACGTCGGACTCGGCATCCTCAACTCGTCGTCGGCCTTCGGTAAGACCAACTACCGGCGGCTGCTCACCGACTGGTTGGCCAACACCCCGCCGGAGTGGGGGATGGCCGACGAGGCGAACGCCGAGGGTTCGATCCTCGGTGCGGCGCTGCCGATGGGCTTCAACCGGGTGCCGCACTACACCCGGGGAGTGCTGCTGGTCGGCGACTCCGGCGGGATGGTCAACCCCTTCAACGGCGAGGGCATCGCGTACGCGATGGAGTCGGGCGAACTGGCCGCGGAGGTCGCGGTGCAGGCCCTGGCGCGGCCGGCTGGCGCCGAGCGGGAGCGGGCGCTGATGGCGTACCCGCAGGAGCTGAAGACCCGGTTCGGCGGTTACTACCGGCTGGGCGGGATCTTCGTGAAGCTGATCGGCCGGCCGGAGATCATGCGCGTCGCGACGAAGCACGGCATGCCCCATCCGACGCTGATGCGCTTCGTGCTCAAGCTGCTGGCAAACCTCACCGACCCCCGGGGCGGTGACGCGATGGACCGGGTGATCAATGCGATGACCCGGGTCGCGCCGGCGGTCTAGGGCGCAAGTTCGACCCCCGCCGAAGGTCGCCGGGTGGGATGTGAATAGTGTGAATTTCGCCAACGAACGAGGGCAGGGAAGGACGAGCAGGAGAAGAAGATGTCGCTCTCGCCTTACGTACCCATCATCGGGCTGTTCGCCCTCGCCGCGGCCTTCGCGCTGTTCTCGATAGCCGCCGCCCGGTTCGCCGGCCCGCGTCGCTACAACAGGGCCAAGCTCGACGCCTACGAGTGTGGGATCGAGCCTAGCCCGGAACCGATCGGTGGAAACCGGTTCCCGGTCAAGTTCTACCTGACGGCGATGCTCTTCATCGTCTTCGACGTGGAAATGATCTTCCTTTACCCGTGGGCGGTCTCCTTCGACATGCTGCCGGTGTTCGGATTCGTCGCCATGTTGGTGTTCATCGGTGCGGTCTTCGTCGCGTACGCCTATGAGTGGCGTCGCGGCGGCCTGGACTGGGACTGAGGGAGGAACCGCAATGGGTATCGAGGAGAAACTTCCCGCCGGTGTCCTGCTCACCTCGGTGGAGAAGCTGGTCAACTGGTCGCGCAAGTCATCGGTCTGGGGTGCCACCTTCGGCCTGGCCTGCTGCGCCATCGAGATGATGGCCGCCGGTGGCCCGCACTACGACATGGGCCGGTGGGGCATGGAGGTCTTCCGGGCCTCGCCCCGGCAGGCCGACCTGATGATCGTCGCGGGCCGGGTGAGCCAGAAGATGGCCCCGGTCCTGCGCCAGATCTACGACCAGATGGCCGAGCCCCGCTGGGTGCTCTCCATGGGCGTCTGTGCCAGCAGCGGCGGCATGTTCAACAACTACGCCATCGTGCAGGGCGTCGACCACGTCGTGCCGGTCGACATGTACCTCCCCGGTTGCCCGCCCCGGCCGGAGATGCTCATCGACGCGATCCTCAAGCTGCGCGAGAAGATCGGCCACGAGCCGCTCGGGCCGAACGGTCGCAAGATGCTTGCCGCCCGCGAGGCGCGTGGTGACGTGCCGGTGGTGCCGTACGGCTCGATGCCGTCGTCGTACCGCAGCGACAAGGCCCGTCGTGCCGAGTGGACGAAGGCCGTCCGCGAGGGCCGCGAGGAGCAGCTGCGGATCGAGAACTGGATGAAGACCCAGAACCACCTCCAGCCGTACCGGGGGATCAAGTGACTGACTCCAAGCCCACCACCGGTGGCGTGCCGGTCCCGGTGACGCCGGCCGGTGCCACCAGCGGCGCGCCCGCCGAGCTGCCACCCTCCAGCCCGGCGGGCCGGGGCATGTTCGGCAACCAGGGCAGCGGTGACGTCTCTGGCTTCGGCGGCCTGGTCCGCCAGCACCAGCCGCTTGTGGACTCGCCCCGGCCGTACGGCGGCTACTTCGACGAGGTCCGCGACGCGCTGGAGGAGGCGTACCCGGCCTTCGGCGAGGCAATCGAGCACGTGGTGGTCGACCGGGGTGAGCTGACCCTGCACATCCGCCCGGAGCGGATCGCCGAGGTCTGCCAGGTGATGCGGGACGACCCGGCGCTGCGCTTCGAGCTCTGCTCCTCGGTCTCCGGTGTGGACTACCTGGGCGCGGACGAGCGCCGGTTGCACGTGGTCTACCAGCTCACCTCGATGACCTACCGGCGGCGGGTACGGCTGGAGGCTGCGGTCACCGCCGAGGATCCGCACCTGCCCAGCGTCACCTCCGTCTACCCGACGGCCGACTGGCAGGAGCGGGAGGCGTACGACATGTTCGGCGTCGTCTTCGACGGCCACCCGGCGCTGACCCGGATCCTGATGCCGGACGACTGGGAGGGTCACCCGCAGCGCAAGGACTACCCCCTCGGCGGCGTGCCCGTGGAGTACAAGGGCGCCGAGATCCCGCCGCCCGACAAGCGGAGGTCTTACCAGTGACTTCGTCGAACTACGCGACCGAACGGGAAACCACCGAGGGGCGGGTCTTCACCGTCACCGGCGGGGACTGGGACGACGTGGTGTCGGGCGTCGACCCGATCAACGAGGGTCGGATCGTCGTCAACATGGGCCCGCAGCACCCGTCCACGCACGGCGTGCTCCGGCTGGTGCTCGAACTGGAGGGCGAGACGGTCCGGGAGGCCCGCTCGGTCATCGGCTACCTGCACACCGGCATCGAGAAGAACCTGGAGTACCGCAACTGGGTCCAGGGTTCGACCTTCGTGACCCGGATGGACTACCTCTCCCCGATCTTCAACGAGACGGCGTACTCGCTGGCGGTGGAGAGGCTGCTCGGCATCGAAGACGACGTGACCGAGCGGGCCAACACCATCCGGGTGCTCATGATGGAGCTGAACCGGATCTCCTCCCACCTGGTCTGGGTGGCCACCACCGGCATGGAGCTGGGTGCCATCTCGATCATGCTCTACGGCTTCCGGGAACGCGAGTACATCCTGGAGATCTTCGAGCTGATCACCGGCCTGCGGATGAACCACGCGTACGTCCGGCCGGGCGGGGTCGCCCAGGACGTGCCGGATGAGGCGATCGTCAAGATCCGCGAGTTCCTCAAGATGATGCCGAAGCGGCTCAAGGAGTACGAGGACCTGCTCTCCGGCCAGCCGATCTGGCTGGAGCGGACGAAGAACGTCGCGGTGCTCGACGTGACCGGCTGCGTGGCGCTCGGCGTCACCGGGCCGGTGCTGCGTTCGGCGGGCCTGGCCTGGGACCTGCGCAAGACGATGCCGTACTGCGGCTACGAGACGTACGAGTTCGACGTGCCGACGCACCCCGACGGCGACGTCTGGGGCCGTTACCTGGTCCGGATGGCCGAGATGCGCGAGTCGCTCAAGATCGTTGAGCAGGCGCTCGACCGGCTCAAGCCCGGCCCGGTGATGGTCGCCGACAAGAAGATCGCCTGGCCGGCGCAGCTGGCCATCGGCGTGGACGGCATGGGCAACTCGCTGGAGCATGTCGCCAAGATCATGGGTCAGTCGATGGAGTCCCTGATCCACCACTTCAAGCTGGTGACGGAGGGCTTCCGGGTGCCGCCGGGCCAGGTGTACGTCGGCATCGAGTCGCCCCGCGGCGAGCTGGGCGTGCACGCGGTCTCCGACGGCGGGACCCGGCCGTACCGGGTGCACTACCGGGAGCCGAGCTTCGTCAACCTCCAGGCCCTGCCGGCGATGGCCGAGGGTGGCCTGATCGCCGACGTGATCGCCGGCGGCGCCTCGCTGGACCCGGTAATGGGAGGTTGTGACCGGTGACTGTCTTCACTGACGAGACGCGGGCCCGGGCTCGGGAGATCATCGCCCGTTACCCGGCCGACCGGTCCCGCTCGGCGCTGCTGCCCCTGCTGCACCTGGTGCAGTCCGAGGAGGGTTACGTCTCCCCGGCCGGCGTGGCGTTCTGCGCCGAGGTGCTCGGCCTGAACAAGGCCCAGGTCGGCGCGGTGGCCAGCTTCTACACCATGTACAAGCGCCGGCCCACCGGCGACTGGCTGGTGAGCGTCTGCACCAACACCATGTGCAACGTGCTCGGCGGGCAGGAGGTCTACGACGCCCTCACCGAGCACCTCGGCGTCGGGCACGACGAGACCACCGCCGACGGGAAGATCACTCTGGAGCACGCCGAGTGCCTGGCGGCCTGCGACTACGGCCCGGTCATGACCGTCAACTACGACTTCTTCGACGGGGTCGACCCGCAGACCGCGGTGGGCCTGGTCGACGAGTTGCGGGCCGGTAACCGGCCCACCCCGAGCCGGGGTGCCCGCCTCTGCACGCTCAAGGAGATGGCAGTCCAGCTCGCCGGTTTCGCCGACGAGCGGGAAGAGGCGGTCGCCGACGGCGTACCGGGCGAGCCCAGCCTGCGCGGGCTGCGGCTGGCCCAGCAGCACGGCATCTCGGCGCCGGGCTTCGACCCGAACACCCCGATCCGCAGCGGCCAGGCCGGCGAGAAGCCGGCCCCGGCCACCCCGGCGAAGGCGGCACCGACCGGCAGCACCGCGCCGGACGTGCCGGCCCCGGACCGCAAGTCGCCGCAGGTGCGTACGGCCGAGACGCGGCAGCCGGACGCGCAGACCGCGGTGCCGGACGCGCCCGGCACGAAGGCACCTGTCGACGGTGCGCCACCGGCGCCGCGCGACGCGCAGGCCGCGGCGGCTGCCGGTGCGGCGGCGAACGTGCCCGCCGGTGACGCCAAACCTGCCGGCGACGACGCCGAGGCGCAGGAGCGCAACCTCAGGGAAGCGGAGTCGAGCACCACCGGCTCCGCGAACGACAAGGGGGGTCAGCAGTGACCACGCCTCGGCCGGAAACCCTGGCCAAACTGACGCCGGTGCTCACCAAGCGCTGGCTGTCGCCCGATGCCTGGCGGCTCGGCACCTACGAGAAGCTGGACGGCTACGCGGCGCTGCGCAAGGCGGTCAAGGCGCACCCGGACGACCTGATCCAGCTGGTCAAGGACTCCGGGCTGCGCGGTCGCGGCGGCGCCGGCTTCCCGACCGGTCTCAAGTGGGGGTTCATCCCCCAGGGCGACGGCAAGCCGCACTACCTGGTGGTCAACGCCGACGAGGGCGAGCCGGGCACCTGCAAGGACCTGCCGCTGATGACCCACGACCCGCACTCGCTGGTCGAGGGCGTGATCATCGCGTCGTACGCGATCCGGGCCAACCGCGCCTACATCTACATCCGGGGCGAGGCGGTGCACGCCGCCCGCCGGCTGCGCAACGCGGTGAACGAGGCGTACGCCAAGGGTTACCTCGGGCGGAACATCCTCGGCTCCGGCTTCGACCTGGACCTGGTGGTGCACTCGGGTGCCGGGGCGTACATCTGCGGCGAGGAGACGGCGCTGCTCGACTCGCTGGAGGGCTTCCGGGGGCAGCCGCGGCTGCGTCCGCCGTTCCCGGCGACCCACGGCCTGTACGCCAGCCCGACGGTGGTCAACAACGTCGGCACCATCGCCAGCGTGCCGTACATCGTGCTGGGCGGCGCGGACTGGTGGAAGTCCATGGGTACCGAGAAGTCCGCCGGGCCGATGATCTACTCGCTCTCCGGCCGGATCGCCAACCCGGGCCAGTACGAGTGCGGCCTCGGCATCACGCTGCGGGAGCTGATCGAGCTCGCCGGTGGCATGCAGCCGGGCCACAACCTGAAGTTCTGGACGCCGGGCGGCTCGTCCACCCCGCTGCTCACCGCCGAGCACCTGGACGTGCCGCTGGACTTCGAGGGGGTGGCCGCCGCCGGTTCGATCCTCGGCACCACCGCCACCCAGATCTTCTCCGACCAGGACTGCCCGGTCTACGCGACCTACCGGTGGCTGGAGTTCTACCACCACGAGTCGTGCGGCAAGTGCACCCCGTGCCGGGAGGGCAACTACTGGATGGTCCGGGTCTACCGGCGGATCCTCGCCGGCCAGGGCACCCAGGCCGACCTGGACACCCTCCTCGACACCTGCGACAACATCCTCGGTCGCTCGTTCTGCGGCCTGGGTGACGGTGCCACCAGCCCGGTGACCTCGTCGCTTAAGTACTTCAAGCAGGACTACCTCGACTACATCGAGGGACGGACTGCGCCCAAACTGTCGGAGAAGACCCTCGTAGGGGCCCACTGATGACCGACGTTGCCAAGTCCACCGAGACGGTCACGCTCACCATCGACGGCGTCGAGGTCACCGCCCCCAAGGGAGCGCTGCTGATCCGCGTCGCCGAGCAGATCGGCACCGAGATCCCCCGGTTCTGCGACCACCCGCTGCTGGCGCCGGCCGGTGCCTGCCGGCAGTGCCTGGTGGAGGTGGAGGGGCAGCGTAAGCCCGTCGCCTCCTGCACCCAGACGGTCGCCGACGGCATGGTGGTCCGTACCCAGCTCACCTCTCCGGTCGCCAAGAAGGCGCAGGAGGGGATCATGGAGCTGCTGCTGGTGAACCACCCGCTCGACTGCCCGATGTGCGACAAGGGCGGCGAGTGCCCGCTGCAGAACCAGGCCATGTCGACCGGGCGCACCGACTCCCGGTTCCACGAGCACAAGCGGGAGTACCCGAAGCCGCTGCCGATCAGCACCCAGGTGCTGCTCGACCGCGAGCGCTGCGTGCTCTGCCAGCGCTGCACCCGGTTCTCCGAGGAGATCGCCGGCGACAAGTTCATCGACCTGATGAACCGCTCCTCGGCCGAGGAGATCAACATCTACCGGGACGAGGCGTACGGCGAGGAGGGCGACGAGGGCGACGTCCCGTTCAACTCGTACTTCTCCGGCAACACCGTGCAGATCTGCCCGGTCGGCGCGCTGACCGGCACCCAGTACCGGTTCCGCGCCCGCCCGTTCGACCTGGTCTCCAGCCCGAGCGTCTGCGAGCACTGCTCGGCCGGCTGCGCGCAGCGCACCGACTGGCGCCGGGGCAAGGTGCTGCGTCGGCTGGCCGGCGACGACCCGCAGGTCAACGAGGAGTGGAACTGCGACAAGGGTCGCTGGGCCTTCCAGTACACCCGCGCCGCCGACCGGCTCACCACCCCGCTGGTCCGCGACCAGCGCACCGGTGAGCTGCGCGAGGCCTCCTGGAGCGAGGCGCTCAGCGTCGCCGCCGAAGGGCTGCGCGCCGCCCGGGACGGCGGCCAGGGTGTCGGGGTGCTCACCGGTGGCCGGCTGACCGTCGAGGACGCCTACGCGTACGCCAAGTTCGCCCGGGTCGCGCTGCACACCAACGACATCGACTTCCGGGCCCGCCCGGTCTCCCGCGAGGAGGCCGACTTCCTGGCCAGCACGGTCGCCGGCAGCACCGACGTCACCTACGCCGACGTCGAGAAGGCGCCGGCCGTGGTGCTTGTCGGCCTGGAGCCAGAGGAGGAGTGCCCGATCCTCTTCCTGCGGCTGCGCAAGGCGTACCTGAAGAACAAGCTGAAGGTGTACGCGATCGCGCCGTTCGCCACCCGCGGCCTGGAGAAGCTCGGTGCCAAGCTGGCCCGGGTGGTGCCGGGCGAGGAGGCCGGCGTGCTCGCCGAGCACGCCACGGTCGCCGAGGCGCTCAGCGCCGAGGGCGCGATCCTGTTCGTGGGCGAGCGGCTGGCCAGCGTGCCGGGTGGGCTCTCCGCCGCCGCCGAGGTGGCCGCCCGGACCGGCGCCAAGCTGGCCTGGGTGCCGCGCCGCGCGGGTGACCGGGGTGCCGTGGACAGCGGCTGCCTGCCCAACCTGCTGCCCGGCGGGCGCCTGGTCACCGAGCCGACCGCCCGCGCCGAACTGGGCGAGGCGTGGGACATCCCGGCCGGGGTGATCCCGAGCCAGGCCGGTCGGGACACCGACGGCATCCTCTCCGCCGCGGCCTCGGGCCAGCTCGGCGCGCTGGTGGTGGCCGGGGTCGACCCGGCCGACCTGGCCGACCCGCGCCTGGCCGAGCAGGCCCTGGACGCGGTGCCGTTCCTGGTCAGCCTGGAGCTGCGGGCCAGCGCCGTGACCCGCCGGGCGGACGTGGTCCTGCCGGTCGCGCCGGTGGTCGAGAAGTCCGGCAGCTTCCTGGACTGGGAGGGCCGGCTGCGGCCGTTCGACGCGGTGCTGGAAACCGCCGCGATGACCGACGGCCGGGTGCTCGACGCGCTTGCCGCGCAGCTGGACGTGCGGCTGGGCACCGGAGACGTGCTGAGCGTCCGGCGCGAGCTGGGTGGCCTGCCGGTGACCCGGATGGAGCGCCCCACCGCACCGTCGATCGCACCGGGTCCGGTGCCGCAGCCGGCTGCCGGCGAGGCGGTCCTGTCGACCTGGCACCAGCTGATCGACCTGGGCAGCCTCACCGACGGCGACGAGTACCTGGGTGGCACCGCCCGCCCGCCGGTGGTCCGGCTGGGCAAGGGCACCGCGGAGGCGCTCGGCGTCGCCGACGGTGACCCGGTGACGGTGGGCACCGACCGGGGTGCGCTCACCCTGCCGGCGGCGATCACCGAGATGCCGGACGGCGTGGTCTGGCTGCCCACCAACTCGCCCGGCGCGACCGTGCGGCGCAGCCTGGGCGCGACCTCCGGCGCGCTGGTGCGGATCTCCGCGCCCGGCGCGACCGAGCCGGTCGCCGCCGACGCGGCGGACCGTCCGGGTCCGCTTCTCAACTCCTCCGGGGGTGTCGCATGAATCCGCTCGCCCAGGCGCCGTCGTTGACCGACTTCGGCCACGACCCGTGGTGGCTGGTCCTCGGCAAGATCGTCTTTGCCTTCGTCGTCGCCCTGCTCGGCACGCTGCTCGGTGTCTGGTTCGAGCGGCGGGTCGTCGGTTTCATGCAGGTGCGGCCCGGCCCGAACCAGCTCGGTCCGTTCGGTCTGCTCCAGACGCTCGCCGATGGCCTGAAGATGGCCTTCAAGGAGGACATCCTCCCGAGGGCGGCGGACAAGGTCATCTACTTCTTCGCCCCGGCGATCTCGGTGATCTGTGCGGTCACCGCGCTGTCGGTGATCCCGTTCGGCCCAATGGTGAGCATCTTCGGCCACCAGACCCCGTTGCAGGTCACCGACGTGCCGGTGTCGGTGCTGGTGGTGCTGGCGCTCTCGTCGCTTGCGGTGTACGGCATCGTGCTCGCCGGCTGGGCCTCCGGCTCGACCTACCCGCTACTGGGTGGGCTGCGCTCCACCGCCCAGCTGATCTCGTACGAGGTGGCCCTGGGGCTCTCCATCGTGGCGGTGTTCATGCTCGCCGGCACGATGTCGACGAGCGAGATCGTGGCCGCCCAGGGCAACGGCGTCACGCTGAGCCTGTTCGGCTTCGACATCCCGGGTCCGGGCTGGTACGCGCTGCTGCTCTTCCCGAGCTTCGTGGTCTTCTTCATCTCCATCGTCGGTGAGACCAACCGGCCGCCGTTCGATCTGCCGGAGGCGGAGTCGGAGCTGGTGGCCGGCTTCATGACGGAGTACAGCTCGCTGAAGTTCGCGCTGATCATGCTCAGCGAGTACGTGGCGATGGTGACCATGTCGGCCTTCACCGTGACGCTCTTCCTGGGCGGCTGGTACGCGCCGTGGCCGATCAGCATCTGGTCGGGCGCCAACTCCGGTTGGTGGCCGATGCTCTGGTTCTTCGGCAAGGTCATCCTGCTGGTCTTCGTCTTCGTCTGGCTGCGCGGCACGCTGCCCCGGCTGCGGTACGACCAGCTGATGCGTCTCGGCTGGAAGGTGCTGATCCCGATCAGTCTGGTCTGGGTCGTGGCCCTGGCCTGGCTGCGCACCATCGACGACTGGGAGACCCGGAGCCGGCTGCTCGCCATCGGCATCCCGGCCGGCCTGCTGCTGCTGGCCGCGCTGCTCTGGCCGACCCGCAAGCCGCAGCCGAAGCCGACCCTCGCCGAGCAGGTCGAGAATCGGCCGCCGGGCAGCTTCCCGCTGCCCCCGATGGATCTTCAGGTACCACCGAGCCCGCGCACCCGGCGCATGGTCGCCGAGCGGGAGCCGGCAAACGTTCCCGCCGGCCAGGACTCCGAGGAGGTGTGACGTGGGCGCGATCACCGGAACGTTCAAGGGCTTCGGGGTCACCTTCTCGCACATGTTCAGGAAGGTCGTCACCACCGACTACCCGTTCAAGCCGCCGACGCCGGCCCCCCGTTACCACGGGCGGCACATCCTCAACCGGCACCCGGACGGCCTGGAGAAGTGCATCGGCTGTGAGCTGTGCGCCTGGGCCTGCCCGGCGGACGCGATCTATGTCGAGGGTGGCGACAACACCGACGAGCAGCGGTTCTCGCCGGGCGAGCGATACGCCAGCATCTACCAGATCAACTACGCCCGCTGCATCTTCTGCGGGCTCTGCATCGAGGCCTGCCCGACCCGCTCGTTGACGATGAGCAACGAGTACGAGCTGGCCCGGGACAACCGGCAGGACCTGATCTTCACCAAGGAGCAACTGCTCGCGCCGCTGCTGCCCGGGATGGAGCAGCCGCCGCACCCGATGCGCCTGGGCGACAGCGAGAAGGACTACTACGTCGGCAGCCTGACCAACCCGGGCACTTCGGCCGGTGCCGAGCGCTCGCCGATGGGGCCGGGCCGCTACCAGGTGGACGAGCACCCGGGCGTCACCTTCCCCGGTGCCGAGCAGGCCGCCCAGCGCGCCGCAGCGGAAAAGGGAGAGACGGCATGACCACGTCGACGGTGCTCGCCGCTGCGGGGGCGGTCTCCGGCGGCGAGGCGGTGACCTTCTGGATCCTCGCCCCGCTGGCGCTGGCCGGCGGGATCGGCATGGTCGCCGCCCGCAACGCCGTGCACTCGGCGCTCTGGCTGGTGCTGACCATGCTCAGCCTGGGCGTGTTCTACGTGCTCCAGGCGGGGCCGTTCATCGGCATGGTGCAGATCATCGTCTACACCGGCGCGATCATGATGCTCTTCCTGTTTGTGCTGATGCTTGTGGGCCGGGACGCCTCGGACTCGTTGATCGAGGTGTTGCGCGGGCAGCGGATCGCCGCGATCGGCCTGGGGATCGGCTTCGCCGCCCTGCTCGGCAGCGGGGTCTACCGGGCCACCGAGGGCACCACCCCGGTCGGGCTGGAGCAGGCCAACGCGGGCGGCAACGTGCAGGGCATCGCCCGGCTGCTCTTCACCGACTACGTCTTCGCGTTCGAGCTCACCGCCGCGCTACTGATCACCGCGACCATCGGCGGCATGATCCTGGCGCACGTTGAGCGGCGCAAGGAGGACAAGCGCGACCAGGTCGCCACCATGAAGGCCCGCTTCGCGCCCGGCAACTACCCCGGTCCGAAGCCCGGTCCGGGTGTCTTCGCCACCTCCTCGTCGGTCGCCACCCCGGCCCGCCTGCCGGACGGCCGGCTCAGTGACCGGAGTACGCCGGACATCCTGCCGGTCCGCGAGCTGACCGCCGAGGAGAACACCTTGAAGGGCACTGAAAAGTGAGCGACTTCTTCTCGGTCGAGCCGAACTACTACCTGGTCCTCGCGGCGGCGCTGTTCACCATCGGGGCCGCCGGGGTGCTGGTCCGGCGCAACGCGATCGTGCTGTTCATGTGCGTGGAGCTGATGCTCAACGCGGCCAACCTGGCGCTCGTCACGTTCAGCCGGATGAACGGTGACCTGAACGGCCAGATCATGGCGTTCTTCGTGATGGTGGTGGCGGCGGCCGAGGTCGTGGTCGGGCTGGCCATCATCATGGCGATCTTCCGCTCCCGGCGCTCCGCCAGCGTCGACGACGCCAACCTGCTGAAGTACTAGAGGGGCCCACCGGTGGACGAAATCTTGACGTACGCCCAGGCTGCTCCGGCCGAGACGGTCTCGTACGCGACGGCCGACGGCCTGCTGAGCAGCGTCTGGCTGCTGGTGGCGATCCCGCTGGTCAGCGCGACGGTGCTGCTGCTGCTCGGCCGGCGGGCCGACCGTTGGGGGCACTGGCTCGGGGTGGCCGCCGTCGGTGCCGCGTTCGTGCTCGGGCTGAGCTACTTCCTCGGGCTGCGTGGCCTGGAGAACAGGTCGGTCGAGCTGAGTCTCTGGGACTTCATCGTGGTCGGCGGGCTGCACGTCGACTTCGGTCTGCTCTTCGACCCGCTGGCCGGGGTCTTCGTCCTGCTGATCACCGGCGTGGGCTTCCTGATTCACCTGTACGCGGTCGAGTACATGGCACACGACCCGGGCCGGCGGCGGTTCTTCGCCTACTTCAACCTCTTCATCGCGGCCATGCTGTTGCTGGTGCTCGGCAACAACTACGTGATGCTCTACTTCGGCTGGGAGGGCGTCGGCCTGGCGTCGTACCTGCTGATCTCCTTCTGGTACACCAAGCCGGCCGCGGCCACCGCCGGTAAGAAGGCGTTCCTGATGAACCGGGTCGGCGACGCCGGCCTGGCGATCGCCATCTTCATCATGTTCGCCACCCTGGGCACCACCCAGTACAGCGAGGTGTTCAACAACGTCGGCGCGCTGACCGGTGGCACCGTGCTGGTGCTCGGCCTGCTGCTGCTGCTCGGCGCGGCCGGCAAGTCCGGCCAGTTCCCGCTCCAGGCGTGGTTGCCGGACGCGATGGAGGGCCCGACCCCGGTGTCGGCGCTCATCCACGCCGCGACGATGGTCACCGCGGGCGTCTACCTGATTGCCCGCTCCAACCCGGTCTTCTCGGCCAACAGCACGCTGCAACTGGTGGTGGTAAGCGTCGGCGCGCTTACCCTGCTGCTCGGCGCGATCATCGGCTGCGCCAAGGACGACATCAAGCGGGTGCTGGCCTGGTCGACGGTGAGCCAGATCGGCTACATGTTCCTCGGTGTCGGGCTCGGCGGTGCGGCGTACGCGCTGGCCATCGTGCACCTGCTGGCGCACGGCTTCTTCAAGGCCAACATGTTCCTCGGTGCCGGCTCGGTCATGCACGGCATGAAGGACCAGGTGGACATCCGCCGCTTCGGCGGCCTGTCGAAGTACATGAAGATCACCTGGTTGACCTTCGGCGCCGGCTGGCTGGCCATCATCGGCATGTTCCCGTTCTCCGGTTACTTCTCCAAGGAGCCGATCATCGCCGCCGCCTTCGAGCGGGACGACTGGACGGCCTGGCTCTTCGGTGGGGCGGCGGTGCTCGGTGCCGGGCTGACCGCCTTCTACATGACCCGGCTCTTCGTGCTCACCTTCCACGGGCCGAAGCGGTGGACCACGGACATCGAGCACCCGCACGAGTCCCCGCCGCTGATGACCATCCCGCTGATCCTGCTCGGCATCGGCTCGCTCGGCGCAGGTTGGCTGCTGGCCACCTCGGTCCCCGACTGGCTGACCGCAACCGCCGGCCTCGGCGCGGTGGAGGCGCACCACGAGGCGGTGCTGCCGCACTGGGCGATCGTGGTGTTGTCGCTTGGCGTCACCGTGCTCGGCGCGGTGCTGGGCTGGTTCCTGTTCCGCAACGGCACGGCGATCACGCCGCAGCCGGCCGGGGTGCTGGTCACCGCGGCCCGCAAGAACCTCTACACCGACACGGTGAACGAGGCGGTCTTCGAGAAGCCGGGCATCTTCCTCACCCGGGCGCTTGTCTACCTGGACAACCGGGGCATCGACGGGCTGGTCAACGGCCTGGCCGCCGGGGTCGGCGGTGGCTCGGGTCGGCTCCGGCGACTCCAGACCGGTTTCGTCCGGTCGTACGCCACCTCGATCCTGACCGGCGCGCTGCTGGTGGTGGCCGCGTTCCTGGCGGTCCAGGCGGGGTGGTTGGCGTGATCGACCTGAACAGGCCGAGAGCTTCTCAGGCGGCCGTCGCCGGCGGACCGCGCATCGACGACGGAGGTAAGGCCGCATAATGTCCGACTTCCCGTTCCTCTCGGTGCTCACCGCGGCGCCGCTGGTCGGCGCAGTGGTGGTCGCCCTCCTGCCGCGCAGCCGGCCGACGCTTGCCAAGCAGGTCGCGCTCGGCTGGTCGCTGCTGGTGCTGGCGCTGTCGGTGGTCATGTGGTTCACCTGGCAGGTGAACGGCGACCGCTTCCAGTTCCGCGAGTCGTACCCGTGGATCCCCAACTGGGGCGTCAACTTCACCTTCGCCGCCGACGGCATCGCGCTTGTCATGCTGATGCTGATCGCGGTGCTGGTGCCGCTGGTGATCCTGGCCTCCTGGCACGACGCCGAGTCCTCGAAGCGTTCGGTGCCCGCCTACTTCGCGCTGCTGCTCGTCCTCGAGTGCACGATGCTCGGCGTCTTCGCCGCCGCCGACGTCTTCCTGTTCTACGTGTTCTTCGAGGTCATGCTGGTGCCGATGTACTTCCTCATCGGCAGCTACGGCGGCCACCAGCGGCAGTACGCGGCGGTCAAGTTCTTCCTCTACTCCCTGGTGGGCGGCCTGTTCATGCTGGCCGCGGTGATCGGCCTCTGGGTGGTCGGCGGGAAGACCTTCGACTGGGTGGCGCTGTCCCAGGTGGACATCTCCACCGGTGCCGAGCGCTGGCTGTTCCTCGGCTTCTTCGTCGCCTTCGCCATCAAGGCGCCGTTCTTCCCGTTCCACACCTGGCTGCCGGACGCCGGTGGCGCGGCCCCGGCCGGTGCCGCCGCGCTGCTGGTCGGCGTGCTGGACAAGGTCGGCACGTTCGGCATCATCCGCTACTGCCTGCCGCTCTTCCCGGACGCGGCCCAGTGGTTCGCGCCCTGGGCGCTGGGCCTCGCGGTGATCGGCATCATCTACGCCGCGCTGCTGGCGGTCGGGCAGAACGACCTGAAGCGGCTGGTGTCGTACACGTCGATCGCCCACTTCGGCTTCATCGGCGTGGGTATCTTCGCCTTCACCACCCAGGCCGGTACGGGCGCGGTGCTCTACATGGTCAACCACGGCCTCGCCACCGGCCTGCTCTTCCTGGTGGTGGGCATGCTCATCGCGCGCCGGGGTTCGGCCCTGGTGAGCGACTTCGGTGGTGCCGGCAAGCTGGTCCCGGTGTTGGCCGGGGTGCTCTTCTTCGCCGGTCTCGCCTCGCTGGCGCTGCCCGGCACCGCGCCGTTCGTCTCCGAGTTCCTGGTGCTGATCGGCACCTTCACGGTGAACAAGCCGGTCGCGGTGATCGCCACGCTCGGCATCATCCTGGCTGCCGCGTATGTGCTGTGGATGGTGCAGCGCACCACGCAGGGCACCCTGAACCCGGCGCTTACCGAGATCGACGGCATGAAGCGTGACCTCAACCTGCGGGAGAAGTTCGTCGTCGCCCCGCTGATCGCGCTGATCGTGCTCTTCGGGTTCTACCCGAAGCCGCTGACGGACGTGATCAACCCAGCCATTCAGGCGACCATGGAGGACGTCGGCCGCACCGACCCGGCCCCGTCGGTAGACAGCGTCCAGGAGGCAAGCCGGTGAGCGCGAGGAGTGAGCTTGCGAGCCCCGCAGTCGCGAACGGAAGGTTGGCACGGTGACCGACTTCGTACTGCCACCGATCGACTACGTGGCACTCGCACCAATTCTGATCATGATGGGCGCGGCGGTGCTCGGGGTGCTGATCGAGGCGTTCGTGCCCCGGCGGCTGCGGCACCCGATCCAGCTGCCGCTGGCGCTGCTGGCGGTGCTCGCCGCGCTGACCATGGTGGTGTTCAACGCCGACAAGCGCATGATCACCATCGGGGTGATCGCCATCGACGGTCCCACGCTGTTCCTGCAGGGCGCGATCCTGGCCCTCTCGGCGTTGGCGCTGCTGCTGGTCGGTGAGCGGGCGATCGAGCGGGGTGGCGCGTTCGTCGCTCAGGCGGCCATCACCGCCGACTCGCCGGACGACCGGCGGCAGGCCGCGAACGCGGGCGGGGCGGGCGAGGTCTACCCGCTGCTCACCTTCGCCGTCGGCGGCATGCTGATCTTCGTCTCGGCGAACGACCTGCTGACCATGTTCATCGCGTTGGAGGTCTTCTCGCTGCCGCTCTACCTGCTCTGCGCGCTGGCCCGTCGCCGGCGGCTGCTGAGCCAGGAGGCGGCGATGAAGTACTTCCTGCTCGGCGCGTACGCCTCGGCCTTCTTCCTGTTCGGTCTGGCGCTGCTCTACGGCTTCACCGCCGGTCTGGGCGACCGCCAGGCGGGGGTCGACTTCGCCACCATCCACGCGGCGGTGGCCAACTCGACGCAGAGCCCGGTGCTGCTCTTCGCCGGCATGGCGCTGGTCGCGATCGGTCTGCTCTTCAAGGCGGCCGCCGCGCCGTTCCACGTCTGGACGCCGGACGTCTACCAGGGTGCCCCGACGCCGATCACCGGTTTCATGGCGGCCTGCACCAAGGTCGCCGCGTTCGGTGCGCTGCTGCGGGTGTTCCACGTCGCCTTCGAGGGCGCGCGCTGGGACTTCACCCCGGTCATCGGTGCGGTGGCGGTGCTCACCATGCTTGTCGGTGCGGTGCTCGCGGTCACCCAGACCGACATCAAGCGGCTGCTGGCGTACTCCTCCATCGCGAACGCCGGGTACCTGCTGGTCGGGGTGCTCGCACCGGGCCGGGAGGGGCTCTCCGGCACCATGTTCTACCTGGTCGCGTACGGCTTCACCGTGCTGGCCGCGTTCGCCGTGGTGACCCTGGTACGCGACGCAGACGGGGAGGCCACCCACCTGTCCCGCTGGGCCGGGCTCGGCCGGCGCTCGCCGCTCTACGCCTCGGTCTTCACCTTCATCCTGCTGGCCTTCGCCGGCATCCCGCTTACCAGCGGCTTCATCAGCAAGTTCGCGGTGTTCGCGCCGGCCCTGGACGGTGGGCACGCCTGGCTTGTGATCATCGGCGTGCTGACCAGCATGGTGCTGGCCTTCCCGTACCTGCGGGTCGTGGTGATGATGTGGCTCTCGGAGCCGGGTGAGGCGACTCCGACCGTCACCGTTCCCGGCGGGCTGACCTCGGCGGCGCTGGTGATCGGGGTGATCGCCACCCTGGTGCTCGGCGTCGTTCCGGGGCCGCTGCTCGAACTGGCCAGCGGCGCTGCGGACTTCGTCCGGTAGCGCCAGGTACCGATTCCGGCCGAGGGCCGGTCCACGCCTGTGGGCCGGCCCTCGCCGCGTATCCCCGGTCCGGTGCAGGTAGAGCCCGTGTGGCATGGTGGAGACGTGGTGATTCGGGGTGACGAGCGTTCAGGTGCCACCGGTCCCGGCGGTCGCCGGGACAGGCTCGGCGCGGGTCAGTTCGGCGCGCTCGGCCTTCATCTCGCCGACGCCCGCAGCGAGGATTCCGTGCTGGGGCTGCTGGAGGACGTCGAGGCGGAGCTGCGGGAGACCGTGGCCAGCGCCGATCCGTTCGTGACCGAGGCGGCCCGCCATCTGGTGGAGGCCGGCGGCAAGCGGTTCCGCCCGCTGCTGGTGGCGCTGGGTGCCCAGTTCGGCGATCCGGCCCGCGCGGAGGTCGTCTCGGCCGCCGTGGTGGTGGAGCTGACCCACCTCGCCACGCTCTACCACGACGACGTGATGGACGAGGCGTCGGTGCGTCGAGGTGCCCCGAGCGCCAACTCCCGCTGGACCAACTCGGTCGCCATCCTCGTCGGTGACTACCTCTTCGCCCGCGCTGCGGACGTCGCCGCCGAGCTGGGCCCCGAGGCGGTACGCCTCCAGGCGCGTACCTTCGCCCGGCTGGTGCACGGTCAGATCGCCGAGACCGTCGGTCCGCGCGCCGACGACCCGGTGGCGCACTACCTGCGGGTGATCGCGGAGAAGACCGGCTCGCTGATCGCCACAAGCGCACACTTCGGCGGCCTGTTCAGCGGGGCTACGCCGGAGCACGTGGCGGCGCTGGCCGGCTACGGCGAGACCATCGGGGTGGCGTTCCAGCTCTCCGACGACCTGCTCGACATCGCCAGCGAGTCGGCGGAGTCCGGCAAGACGCCCGGCACGGATCTGCGCGAGGGCGTGCCGACCCTTCCGGTGCTCTACGCCCTCGGGTCGGACGACGCGGATGCCGCGTCGGTGCGGCTGCGGGAGATCCTGGCCACCGGCGCACTGACCGACGACACCCTGCACGCCGAGGCGCTCGGCCTGCTTCGCGAGAGCCCGGCGCTCAAGCGCGCCCGCGAGACCGTCCGCAGCTACGCCGAGGACGCCCGCGCGCAACTCGCCCCGCTGCCGGACACTCCCGCCCGACGCGCCCTCGAATCCCTCTGCAACCACATCGCCGACCGCACCAACTAACCCCCCCACCCCCCCCACCCAGCGCAGCCCGCCCACCCAGCGCAGCGCGCTGATCATGAAGTTATTGCCGCGACACGCCGGCGACAGTGGTGACAACTTCATGATCGACCAGGGTGGATGAGGGGTTTGGCGGTGGGCAGGAGGCGGGTGGCGGTGAGCATCAGGGCGGCGGCCAGGAGCATGGCCACGGCCGCCGTGAGCCACATGGCGGGGTAGCCGGTGGTGGCGGCCAGGGGCCCCAGGGTGAGCGGGCCGAGGCAGCCGCCCGCGTACACCCCGGTCTGGGTGATCGAGGTGGCGGCGGCCGGGACCTGCGGATGCAGCCGGACCACGGCGAAGTTCATCAGCCCCGGCCAGGACCAGCCCAGGCCGAAGCCGAGCAGTACGCCGACCACCAGTGCCCCCGGGCCGGCCAGCGCGAGCAGGCCCAGGCCCCCGGCGCCGACGACCAGCATGCCGGCGATCACCGACACCTGCCCGCCGGAACGGCGGTCCGCCAACCAGCCGGCGCCGACCCGGGCGGCGACGCAGACCGCGCTGCCGAGGGTCAGGATGAGCCCGGCGAGAGCCGGTCCGAGGCCCCGGTCGACCGAGGCGTCCACCACGAAGGTGCCGAGCGCGTTCGCCGCCCCGGCGGCGAGCGTCGCGGCCACCCCGAGGACGACAAGCCCCGGCGTGACGCTGCCCGCCCGGCCGTCCGTCCGCCGCGGCGGCATCGGCCCCTGAGCCGGTACCGCGGGCAGGGTGGCCAGCGCGGCGACGGCGGCGGCCACGAACGCCCACCGCCAGCCGACGGTGAGCGCGAGGCCGGGCACTGCCGCGCCGGCCAGCAGGGTGGAGAACGGGATGGCGGCCTGTTTGACGCCGAACGACAGACCCTGCCGCCGGGTCGGGACCTGGCGGGCCAGCAGCGCGTTGCTGGCGAGCTGGCCGAGCGCGTTGGCGGTGCCGGCCACCGCCAGCAGGCCCACCAGCACCGGGTACGACCGGGCCAGCGTCGCCACGGCGAGCAGCGAGCCGGCCGCCACCAGGATGCCGGCGCGGGCCACCACGGCGCCGCCCCAGCGTTCGACCAGCGCTCCGGAGGGGACCGAGGCGAGTGCACCGACGCCGAAGTAGACCGCCACGACGACGCCGAGCCCGGCGGGGGAGAAGCCCAGCTCCTCGCGCATCTGGACGGCGAGACCACCGACCAGGAAGACCGGCAGTACGCAGGCGATGGTGACGGCGACGGCGACTGCGACCGCGCGTACGGGAGGTGCGACGGACGGGCCGGGGCGGATCGGGGCGGTGCGGGTCATGGTGTGGCCAACCTATGCCAGCCACCTTCCGGCAACGGAAAGTGCGGCCGAAATCACCTCGCGTATTCGATGATCTTGGATGCTCCACCCGATCAGGGATTTCGCGATGGACCGCTTTTTCATATGGTGTAAGTCCCCGGTGGCGGAGGTGGTTGTGCGTGACCCCCTGGCGGAACCTTCGGACCTGATCCGGAGCGTCTCCCGCGCACTGCGAGTGCTTGAGTCGGTCGGTCGTGCCCCGCGCGGCCTGACGGTGAAGCAGATCGCCCGACGCTGCGAGCTGACCGTGGCGACCACCTACCACCTCGTCCGCACCCTCGCGTACGAGGGTTACGTGATCCGCCGGGAGGACGGCACGTACATCGTGGGGTTGGAGGTCGCCGACCGCTACCGCGAACTGGTCGCCGCGTTCCGCGGTTCGCCAGCGGTCGGGGAGAACCTGCGCCGGACCGCCCTGGAGACCGGGTGGAGTCACTATCTCGGCCGGTTCGTGGGCGGTCAGGTGGCGGTCACCGCCGTGGCGGAGGGAAACCGCTCGCCGCACCTGGAGGAACTCATCCCGGGGTTCGACGAGGGGGCGCACGCCACCGCGCTCGGCAAGGCGCTGCTCGCCACGCTCACCGCCGAGCAGCGGCACCGTTACCTGCGCGAGTACGGCATGCGCCCGTTCACCAGCGCCACGCTGACCAGTCCCGAGGCGTTCGAGGCCGATCTGGCCGCCGGGGAGCGGCGCGGCATGCAGTTGGAGATGGGCCAGTACCGGCAAGGGGTGGCCTGTGCGGCGGTGCTGATCAGCCCGGACAAGGACATGGAGCGGCGCACGGTACTGGCCTGCGCGCTGCCGGCCAGCGAGATGATGACCTCCGCCCGGGTGGTCCGGACGAAGCTGCTCGCCGCCGCCCGTACGCTCGCCGACTGTCTGGCCGCCGAGACCTGATCCCGAGGCTGGAACTGAGACCTGATCCCGAGATGGGGTTGACGCGACCTGATCCCGAGGCCGGGTCACCGAGACCTGATCCAGGCGCCGGTGGCGTCGTCGGTCAGCACGCCGCGACGGCCCTCTCCCTGGTGGGAAGAGGGCCGTCGACCAGCGGTGGACGCCGGATGGGTCGGCTACCCGGTCCGCCGCCGGGCCTGCCGGGTCAGCTGCCGATGGGGCCGCCGTCGAGCCGCCAGGTGACCACCACGCCCGGCTTGGCGTAGTCGCCGTCGGGCCAGGTGGAGGCCGGGTTCTCGACCGTCGCGCCGGTGACCTCGCCGGGGTGCTGCACGGCCACGAAGACCGAACGGTTGTCGCCGGTGATGAACGGCCCGCAGGTCTCCGCGCCGTACGGCACGGTCAGGAACTGCTTCAGGTGGCCCCGCTCCGGCCCCTCCAGTGCGGTGGCGAAGAGGCCGTCGTTACTGCCGAGTGCGTTGCCGTCGGTGGAGATCCAGAGGTTGCCGGTGGCGTCGAAGGCCACGTTGTCCGGGCAGGAGATCGGCGAGACCTTGCTCTTGTCGTACCCGGCGAAGTAGGTCGACTCGTCCGCGGGGTCGCCGCAGACGATCGGCAGCGACCAGGCGAAGGTCTCGGCGGTGTTGTCTCCCCGGTCCTCGACCAGTTCGAGGATCTGCCCGTGCCGGTTGCCGGTACGCGGGTTGGCCTCGTCCGGCTTCGGGTTGCTGCCGACCCCCCGGTTGGTGTTGTTCGTCAACGCCACGTACACCTTGCCGGTGAGCAGGTTCGGCTCGACGTCCTCCGGTCGGTCCATCTTGGTCGCGCCGACCTGGTCCCCGGCGAACCGGGTGAAGGTGAGCACCTCGGCCGCACTCATCCCGGCCACGAACGACCGGTTGCCGCTGACCAGCTTGATCCAGCGGCCCCGGCCGTTGAACGCGCCGTCGCTGGGCAGCCGGCCGGAACCGTCGATCTCGTCGGCGCTGGTCTGCTCCAGCCTGGCGACGTAGAGCGTGCCGGATTCGAGCAGGGTCAGGTTGTGCCGGCGGGCGACCGGGGAGTTGCCCTTCATGAACTTCTGGTCCGAGACGAACTTGTAGAGGTAGTCGAAGCGCTCGTCGTCGCCCAGGTACGCGACCACGTGCCCGCTGCGGGCCACGATGACGTTCGCGCCCTCGTGCTTGAACCGGCCCAGCGCGGTGTGCTTGCGCGGGCGGCTCTGCGGGTCGTGCGGATCGATCTCCACGATCCAGCCGTGCCGGTTCGCCTCGTTCGGGTGCTTCGCCAGGTCGAAGCGGTCGGCGGCGCGGTCCCACCGGCGGCTGCCGCTCGGGTAGCGGGTGGTGGTGTTGATGCCGTAGCGGGCCAGCCTGGGCTTGTCCGCCTCCGGCGCGCCGTCGCCGCCGACGAAGTACTGGTTGAAGTTCTCCTCGCCGGAGAGCACGGTGCCCCAGGGGGTCACCCCACCGGCGCAGTTGTTCAGCGTGCCGATGACGGTGCGGCCCTTCGGGTCGGCGGCCGTCTTCAGGAAGGCCGAGCCGGCGGCCGGGCCGGTCAACTCGAACGGGCTGCTCAGCGCGTCGACCCGGCGGTTGTACGGGCGGCGGCCCGAGGCGACCGGTCGCCACTGGCCGGTGCCGGCCACCCGCTCGATCTCCAGCACGGACATGCCGTGCGCGGCCATCGCCACCCGAACCTGCTCGACGGTGAGCGCCTCCTGGCTGGTGAAGCCGGGGAACATCAGGTCCTCGTTTGTGTACTCGTGGTTGACCACGAGCAGCGCCCGGTTGCCGCCCTTGTCCAGCGGCAGCACGCCGACGAAGTCGTTGTTGTAGCCGAACTGCCGGGCCTGCGCCGCGGCCGTCTGCCGGCGCAGGTCGAACTTTGGCGCGCCGGGCACCACCGGGTCGCCCCAGCGGATCACCACGGCGTGGTCGTACCCGTTGGGCACCACGAAGCTGTCCAGGGTGTTCGGCGGGATCGGCTTGAAGGTCAGCGCGCCGCTGCCGATGCCCTTACCACCGCCACCGCCACCGCCACCGGCACCGACGCCGACGCCGGCACCGGCGGGCGGCAGCGGCGAGTTCGGTGCCGCACCGGCGGCACCCGCACCGGCCACCGCACCGGCCGTACCGCCGAGACCGAGCACCAGGGCGCCGACCGCGCCGGCGCGGACCACGCCTCGGCGGGAGACCTCGGCGCCGACCAGGTCACCGAGGTACGCGTTGTCGGAGGTGTTGGGTACCGGATGGTCACAGGCGTTGCCGCAGCGGTACAGGCAGGTCATGGCGTCGCGGCTGCCGTGGCGGGGGGTGGTCAGCAGCGGCAGCAGTCGGGGACGGTCGCTCATCGGCGGAACCTCCTGGGGTTGGGCGCACCGGCGCAGCTCACCGGCGTACCCGCCGGACGCTAGGAGGGCGTGGTGAGCGCGGGTCAGCCTCGGCCTGAACCGGCGATGAACTCCGCTGGGAATCCCATCTTGAGCTGGGGCTGAACCGATCGGCGTGACCGCACGTATCTCCCGTCGTAACGCCGCGCCCGCTCGTGACGAGAGCGAGGAGAGGACCATCAGCGACCACGACGCCCACCTGCTGCGCGCCCTGCACGACGAGCATGGCGAGGCGCTGTACACGCACGCCCTGCGGCTGGTCAACGGCGACCGGCAGCGGGCCGAGGACCTCGTACAGGAGACGCTGCTGCGGGCCTGGCGACATCCTGAGTCGCTCGATCCCCGTCGCGGCTCGGTGCGCGCCTGGCTCTTCACCACCGCGCGCAACCTGGCCATCGACGCCTGGCGGCGGCGCTCGACCCGGGTCGGCGAGGTCTACACCGACGAACTGCCCGAGCCGCCGGAGGTGGTCGACGAGACCGAACGCGCCGTCGAGGCGTGGACCGTGGCCGAGGCACTGAACCGGCTCAGCCCGTCCCACCGGGACGTCCTTGTCGAGTGCTTCTACCAGGGGCGATCGGTGGCCGAGGCGGCTTCCCGGCTCGGTGTTCCGCCGGGCACGGTGAAGTCCCGGACGCACTACGCCCTGCGCTCACTACGGTTGGTCCTGGCCGAGATGGGGGTGACCGGATGAGCCGCTGCGACTTCGCCTACGACGACGGGGCGTACGTGCTGGGCGCCCTCTCGCCCGCCGACCGAGCGGCCTACGAACGGCACCTGGTCGACTGTCCGGCCTGTCAGCAGTCGGTCTCCGAGATCGCGGTACTGCCCGGCCTGCTCGGCCGGTTGGACCCGGCCAGCCTGGAACAGTTCCTCCCGCCGCCGGAGAACCCCCGGGTGCCCGAACTGCTCAGCGCGGCCCGGGAGCGTCGCCGCCGCGAGCGGCAGGCAAACCGCCTCCGGTACGCGGTCACCGGCCTGGCGGCGGCCGCGTTCGCCCTGATCGTCGGCTTCGGCGTGGCGACGGTGCTGCCCGGTGAACAGCCGGCCGCCCCGCCGTCGGTGGCCCAGCCGCGGATGGTCGAGATGGAGCCGGTGGCCGGCGTGGTGCCGGTGCACGCCGAGATCGGCTTCCGGGGCACCGACTGGGGTACCGAGGTGACAATGCACTGCGGGTACGACGAGCGGACCGGCTACGGCAAGGCGCACGCCTTCCGGCTGGTGGCGCACGCCGCGGACGGCAGGACGGAGCAGATCGGCTCGTGGCGGGCCGCTCCCGGCGACGACCTGCGGATCACCGGCTCGACCCAGTTCACAAACGCCGAGCTGGTACGGCTGGAACTGATCCGCGCCGACGGCACCCCCGTCCTCGCCTACGACGTGCCCTGATCTCCGGTCCCGGTCCGGCGGCTGTCCTGGCGTCGCGGTGCCGTGGTGTCGTCGTGTCGTGGTGTCGCGGTGTCGTGGTGTCGTGGCGTCGCGGTGTGCCGCGTTGACGGCGCCCGCCGGGTCAGCGCGGGCTGGGCAGCGCGTCCGGAGAGGTGACGACGGCGGCGGCCAGGTGGGCGCGCCGGGTGCGCCGGGCCTGCCGCACCGCGTCGCTGGTGAAGACGATCAGCGCTACCCAGACCAGGGCGAAGCCGGCCAGGCGGGCCGGTGGCATCGGCTCGTGGAAGATCAACACGCCGCAGCCGAGCTGGAGGATCGGTGCGACGTACTGGAGCATGCCCAGGGCACTCAGCGGCAGCCGGTTGGCGGCACCGGCGAAGAGCAGCAGCGGGATGGCGGTCAACGCGCCGGCCAGCACCAGCAGCGCGGTGTGCCCGGCGGAGACGCGACCGAAGGCCACCTCGCCGGTGGTCGAGAGCCAGCCCAGGTACGCCAGCGCGGGCAGGGCCAGCACGGCCGACTCGACGAAGAGCCCCTCCGCAGCGGGCAACCCGAGCCGCTTCTTCACCAGGCTGTAGCCACCGAAGCTGAACGCCAGAGTCAGCGCGAGGTACGGCAGCCGGCCGTAGTCGATGGTCAGCACGGCCACTGCCAGCGCCCCGATGCCCAGTGCCACCCACTGCGCCCGGCGCAGTCGCTCGCGCAGCACCAGCACCCCGAGCAGGACCACCACCAGCGGGTTGATGAAGTACCCGAGCGCCGTCTCCACCACCCGGTCGGAGTTGACGCCGTAAATGTAGGTGAACCAGTTGACCCCGATCAGGGCGGCGGCGATGCCGATCCCGGCCAGCGCCCGCGGCCGGCGCCCCAGCGCCCGCAGGAAACCGATGTTGCGCATCGCCCCGAGCAGCAACGCGACGAACACCATGGACCAGACCACCCGGTGGGCCAGGATCTCCAGCGGACCGGCCGGGCGCAGCAGCTTGAAGTAGAGCGGGAAGAAGCCCCAGAGCAGGTACGCACCGAGGCCGTAGAGGTATCCGAGGCGGAGCGGTGTCACGGCTTCACGGTAAGGCCCGCGGCCGCAGGCTGATCCTTGCCGGTGAGCGGGCTCACGGCCGGAGTGCGCCGGTCAAGCTCCATCCAGTGCTCGGGTCGCACCGGCCCGAAGCCGATCTTCTCGTACACCCCGTGCGCGTCGACGGTGGCCAGCAGCAGCCGGCGTACGCCCAACTCGGCCAGGTGGTCGCGAACCGCGCCGGCCAACCAGGTGCCCAGCCCGCGACCGCGCTCGGCCCGGTCGACGTAGACGTCACAGAGGTAGCCGAAGGTGACGCCGTCGGTGATCACCCGGGCGACGGCGACCTGCCGCCCGTCACCGGGCCGGTAGACGCCGAAGCCGATCGAGCCGGCGAACGAGCGCGCCACCGTGTCGCGGTCCCGCCCCTTCGCCCAGTACGAGTCGGTGGCCAGCCAGGTGTGCACCCGGTCCAGGTCGAGCAGATCCGGGTCGGTGCTGATCGTGTAACCGTCGTCGCGCGTAGTAACCACACCGGTGACCCTAACCCAACCTCACCCGCCCCCCTCCACCCGCGCGATCATGCACCTTCGGTCGCTGATATGCACCACTTGTCCGCTTTGTTGCGACGAAGAGTGCAAGATCGGCGAGGGGATGCGTGGGGGTGGGGGAGGGGGGCGTGGGTGGTTGCCGTTCGGGGAGCGGCAACCACCTCACGGGGCGGGATGTTGCGCTGTCAGTCGCGGTCGAGGATGGCGCCGAGGATCCAGGTCACGACACCGACGAAGAGCGCGCCGAGCACGGCGGCCGGCCAGAAGCCGTCCACATCGAAGGGCAGCCCCACCTGGTCGGCGATCCAGCCGGTGAGCAGGAAGAGCAGACCGTTGACCACAAGCGCGATCAGACCCAGCGTGAGCAGGTAGAAGCCGCAGCCGACGGTCTTGATGATCGGCTGGAGCACCCCGTTGACCACGCCGAAGATGATCGCGACAAGGACCAGCGTCAGCACCGTTTCGCTTACCGACTCGGTATCCAGCGAGATGCCGGGAATGAGCAGTGTGGCCAGCCAGAAGGCCACCGCTGTGGCGCCGATCCGGATCAATAGACCTTTCATGAAACCCATGGCGGGCATGGTGCCATGGCCGACCAACGGGCGGAACCCGCGAGATCAAGGAGGTCAGGCCCGGGACGGGCGGCCGACCAACCGGGCCTCGATCGGCGTGCCGGCGAGCACCGCCCAGCGCAGGGCGCGCCGATTCACCACGGCCACCATGTCGTGCCGGATCCGGGTCAGCCACTGCGCGGACTCGCCGAGGCCCAGCGCGGCCCCGGCGACAGCCGCCTCCGCCTGACTCAACGGCTGGAGAACCGCCAGGTCGGCCCGGCCCAGCGCGTCCGCGTCGGTTGCGGTGAGCTCGTCCCGTACCAGCAGCGTGGTCTGCCACGCCACGCCCGGTCGTGGGCCGGTGGGCGGCGGCGCGTCCAGCACCACGAGCACCGGAGCCAACGGCCTCGCCGGCTCACCCGGCACCGGCCGTCCCGGCGGGATCAGTGGGATCGCCGTGCCCGGCAGACTCATCGCACGGACGAACGGTTCCCAGGCGCGCGGCCGGATGGTCTGGACGACCAGCCGGGCGCCGAGCGCCAACGCGCGCATGGCGAGCAGTTGAGCGGCGGGTAGCCCGCCGACCAGCATCACCCGCGTGCCCGTCGGCCGGAACAGCCGGACGGTCACGGCGTCCCCGTGCCGGTTGGCGCCCACCATCAGCCCGGCTGATCCGTACGGCAGCACCAGTTCCGCCGGGCCACGGATCGGGCTCGCCCCGGGGGACGCCAGCGGCAGGGTGGCCGCCAGACCGGCCAACTGCGCGCCGTCGAGCCGCTCCACCACGCCGCCGCCCGCGGCCACCACGCGGCGCAACGCCTGCGCGGCAGCGGACAGCTCCGCCGCGGTGACCGCGCTGAGGCGTACGGTCAGCCCGGTCGCCGTGGGCCGGCCGGCCTCGGCGTGCAGCGACACCGTGGTCGCGGTAGCCGGCAACGTCAGCAACTGGGGTACCAGCCGGGATGCGGCTTCCGCCGTCGGCCACCTGACCAGCCGGAAGCTGGTCTGCAACAGCCCGCCGGACCGGACGGCCTGCCAGGATTCGTGCACTCCTCGCCCGTCGTGCTGGGCGAACTCGGCGAGTATCCGCAGCGCCGGCTCCTCGCCGAGCGGCCGGACCGCCACCGGTGCCAGCCGTCGGACCAGGCGGCGCACCGTGCCGGTGAGGACGTGTCGCAGCGCCTCCTCCGGCCAGCCCTGCACCCGGGACACGCGTACGGCCAGCACCGCCTGTTCCCAGCCGGCCAGGCGTCCGTCGGTGAGCTGCCGGTACGAGGTGGCCGCCGGGCCGCCACCGATGCCGACCGCCGGGGCCGCCGCACCGGCCAGCACCAACTGGACCCGCACTACCGGAACCGGTTCGGCGCTCGCCGCCAGCAGGGACGCCGGGGACGGTAGTTGCGCTGCGCCGTCACCGAGCAGGTCGGCCGGATCACCGATCGCCAGCAGCGCCACCAGTCCATCCGAGTCGGCCAGCAGGACCGCCGGGGTACCGGCCAACTCGACGGGGCAGAGCGTGCTGCCCGGGTGCACCAGGTCGAGCAGCGCGGTCCTGCCGGCATCCGGGGTGATCGCGCGTCGACGGGCCAGATAACCCAGGCCGATGCCCAGCCACTCGTAGAGCCACCGGTGCCGGACCCGGTACCAGGCGAGGACGAGCAGCGTCGCCGCGAACAGCACCACCGCCAACGTCGGCAGCGCACCCCGGCCGAGTACGGCGACGAGCGCGGCGATCGCCACCTGGGCGGTCGCGACCTGCCCGGCCCTCGGCAGGCGGGCTGGCCGGCGATCGCCCGGACGCCACTGCGTTTCCCGGATGCGGCGCTCAGCCACCGGCGGCAGAGCGTGCGGTGGCGTGGGCGGGGCGGTTGCCGGGCGGGTCGGCGTGCCGGTCGTCGTCACCGCTCCTCCTCGCCCCGATCACCCGCCGCGACTGCGCTGCGGCACATGGTAGCGGCCTGTCCCGGGAACGCGTTGTCCACAGGGGAGTACGGAGGGGTAGCAGAAACGCGATTGCGCCGCTACCGTCAGCGACGAGTTTCTCGTTGGCCCGTCCCACGTCGCGCGCACATCCTCCGGCGTCGTGGGTGGTGCATCCCCCACCGCAGGGCCAGCCACGACCGAGGAGACGAGGTGACGTCGGGGTGTCCCAGACCCAGGCAGAGGCTGCGGTGATGCAGCAGACCGCGGTGAAGTTCGAGCAGGCGGACCAGTCGTTGCAGTCGATGCTCAGCGGATTGCTGGCCCAGCTGGAGGTCCTCCAGCAGGCCTGGCGCGGAGCGGGCGGCCGATCGTTCGCTCAGGTCAAACAGCAGTGGGCGCAGGACCAGGCCAGCCTTCAGCAGGCGCTGCGGGAGACCGCTGGCGCGATCCGGACCGCCGGCACCCACTACGACGCGTCGGACAGCGAGGCGGCCAGCCGGGTGTCCGCCACCAACCGCGGCGGCATTCAGCTGCCGCTCTAGACCACGACTGAGGGGGAGACATCCGATGGAGCACGGTGTGCTGGTCGTCAACTTCGCCGCGTTGCAGCAGGCCAGCGCGGACATCCAGCGGGCGTTGAACACGCTCGACTCACAACTTGGCCAGTTGGAGCGCGATGCCGCTCCGCTGGTGGCCTCCTGGTCCGGCGAGGCGCAGCAGGCGTACGAGCAGCGGCAGGCCCGCTGGCGCAACGCGTCGCAGGATCTCCAGACGATGCTGCGCGACATCAAGCTGGCGGTGGACGAGTCCGCAGCCGACTACCTCGACACCGAGAAGAAGAACGTCGGCCTGTTCCAGTGAGCTGACGCCGGCCGCCCCCGGCCGGCGTCAGTCCACCACCGATCGAACCGGTGACCTGGCCGGCGTACTCAGCACCGGTCTCTCAGCACCGGTCTCTCGGCGCCGGTCTGCTCTAGCGCCGGTCTGCTCTAGTGCGGGTCTGCTCAGCCCGGGTCTGCTCTAGTGCGGGTCGGCGGGACGCCAGCGGCGGCGAGCACCGGCGGGCACCACCACGGCCGCCATCGCGATGCCGGCCGCCACCAGCACACCGGCGACTGCCAGCCAGACCGCTCGCTGCCGGGCGTCGACCCGCCGGGCCTGCTGCGCGAGCAGCGCCGGATCGACCCGCTCGTCGGCGAGCGCGCCGGCCGGTCCGGCCGGCTTCGGCACGCCACTGGACTCGGTGACCGCCCGGTACGGGTTGAGCACGCCCGCGCCGTACCCGCCCTCGGGCGCCGGGTCGGTGGTCGCGACGATCCGGGCGGCGACCTCGGCGGCGGTCAGCTCCGGACGGTACTGGCGCAGCAGCGCCGCGGTGGCGGAGACGAAGGGCGCGGCATAGCTGGTCCCCTCGGCCCGGTGGTGCCCCCGACCCGGAGCCGCGATCAGCACGTCGGTGCCGGGGGCGACCAGGTCGAGATAGGAACCGGCCTGGGAGAAGTCGGCTCGCATCCCGTCCGCGCCCACAGCGCCAACCCCGAGCACCCCGTCGTACGCGGCTGGATAGGGGCGCGGGTCCCCGCTGCCGTGCAGGTTGCCGGCGGCGGCGACCACCACCACGTCCTGCGCGACCGCGTCGGCGATCGCCGCCCGTACCGCCGGATGGTCGGCGTACAGCACGACGGAAAGGTTGAGCACGTCGGCACCGTTCTCCACCGCCCAGCGGATCGCCTGGGCGAGATCGTCCGGGCCGACCGTACGCCCCGAACCCCGGCCGTCCACGACCTGCTGCTCACTGACGCGTACCGGCAGGATCCGGGCGTCCGGTGCCAACCCACGGAAGGCGATGCCGTCGCGCGGTACGGCGGCGATGATGCTCGCCACGCCGGTGCCGTGGCCGACACAGTCCAGGGTCCCGTCGCCGCCCCTGTCGAGCAGGTCGGTGCCGGTCAGCACCCGCCCGGCGAGCTGCGGGTGTCGCCGGTCCACGCCCGAGTCGACCACCGCCACGGTCACTCCCGATCCGGTCGCCAGGGGTGCCAGCCGCTGCGGGGCGTACCGCTGCTGGGGCCAGGGGACGGCGGAGACCGGCCGGACCGGAGCGGGTGGTGAGGACGCACAGTGTGGATCGCTCCGCGCGCCGACCAGTTGGAGCGGCCCGCTGGCCTGAATCGGCCCGCTGAGCTGGGGGGTCGGCGCGCTGAGCTGGGTCGGCGCGCTGGGCTGAATCGGCCCGCTGAGCTGGGTCGGCGCGCTGGGCGTCGGGCCGGCCAGTAGGGCGGCGGCCAGACCCACGAGAAGCAGGCGAGCACTGCACCGGGACATCGACCGCCTCCGTATCGTGGCGACACCGAAACGGGATGTTATCTGCTCCCGGCTCACCTGGCGTGCCGCCGCCGGGGTGGCATTGTGATCTTGGGGTCACCTTGTAGGTTGTAACCGATACCTATGGCCTTTGCCCGGGAGGAGGGGTGGCCGTGACCGACTGGGAGCCGGCCACCGAGGCTGAGGCGGCAATGCGGGACGCGCTGCGCAGCAACGACCAGCAGCTTTACTTTCGCATCCTGTCCCGCGTCGAGCTGCTGTTGCCGATCTCGGCCCAGACGCCGGCGGGTCACGCACCGGCGGGTTGGGGCACCTGGACCACCGGTGGTCGCACCCACGTACTGGCCTTCACCTCCATCGAGGCGATCCGGGCCTGTCTCGGTGACCACGTCGGGCCCAACCGCCGCATCGGCTACCCGGAGCTGGCGGCGAACTGGCCGAATCACGAATGGTGGCTGGCGGTCAATCCGGGCCTGCCCATCGAGGGCTACCTGCCCGCCTGGTACGTCTCGCAACTGTCCCGTGGCGACGTGCGGCTGCCCGGCCGGACGGTGGGTGCCCGTGCCCGGCTGGAACGCGTCGAGGCGCTGAACCGGTCGCGTGAGACCGGTCCGGCGGCCACCGCCGCACCGGCCACCCCGACCCGACGCCAGGCCGACGTGGGCCCGAACCTCGCGCCGCCGCCGGTGGTTCCCGCAGCCTTCAACCTTCCCGAGGTGCCGGTGGCACCGAGTACGCTCGCCGCCCCCCACCGAGGGCGTCCCGCTGGCCCGCCACCGGGGCAGCCGGGCGGCGGCCGGCTCGCTCCGGACGGCCCGCACCCGGCCGAAGGTGGCCGTCCGGCTACGTTCGGTGGCGACCGGCCGGAGGCCAAGGGAGCGGCTCGACCTGCCGGCATGGGCACGCCGTTCGGGGGCGTGCGGCCGGAGAGCCCCGGCAGCCCGCCGCCGCGTCGACCGATGCCGCTGCGTAACGAGGAGGCCGGCGCTCCGGAGCGGGGCTGGCCGGCAGCACCCGAACAACCCGGGCCGCCGACCAACGGTCGTCCCGCTGAGCCCGGCGTCGATCAACCGGTCCGACGGTCGTTCTTCGAACCGGCGGCCGGAAGGCCGGCCCCGCGTAGCGACCGGCTTGCTGATCGGGCCACCCCGCCGTCCCGATTCGGCCGAGGTGGGCAGCCGTTTCCACGACGCGGGCCGGCCGCCAAGCCGCCCGGCGCGGGTGAGCCGCGGGCCTTCGTCTTCACCGACGACGACCGACCTGGCAACGACCTGTCTGGCAACGACCGGCCCGAGAATGCGGCGCGGCCGGGCCCGGGCGGGGAAGCGACTCAGCCGCTGCCGTCGCAGGCCGGTTCGGCGTCGGACCCGACCCGCCCGCTGGGGCTGGCCGGCTGGACGCCCTCGCCGAATGTGGACCACCCTGACGCGGAGGCGACCCAGGCACTGCCGCGCCGCCGGCCGACAGAGGACGTGGAGGAAGCGCCACCGTCGATCGCGGAGCCGGTCTCCGGCCCGCCCGCGACGCGGCGCGGTTTCACGCCGATCGTCATCGAGGGCACCATCATCGAGGCCCGGGACCTGAGCACGGCACCGACCACGGAGGAGCGCAGCCAGCCGGCCGCCGGAGAGAGCCGGGCGGGTCAGCCCGAGGTTGACCGGCCGCTGGACCCGCCACCGGCCGGTACGCTGCCCGCCGACGCGGCGAGCGGCGACCCCGGCCGGCCGGCACCCGGGCGCGCCGGTTTCCTGTCGCCGACCGACCTGCTCACCGGGGCCGAACGGACCACGCCCGACCCGCGGGTCGAGCCGGAGCCGACCGTGCCGATCAAGCCCGCGCCGACGGTCGGTGCGCAGGCAGAGCCGACCGTGTCGATCTCACCGGCGGCACCGGAAACGCCGGCCGGGGTGCGGGCGGAGCCGACGGTGCCGGTCGCGTCCGAGTCGACGGTGTCGATCCCGCCGGTAGCGTCCGAGCCGACGGTGTCGATCCCGCCGGTAGCGTCCGAGCCGACGGTGTCGATCCCGCCGGTAGCGTCCGAGCCGACGGTGCCGATCTCGCCGGTCGCGCCCGTGCCGACGGCGGATGTGCGAGCTGAGCCGACGGTACCGATCTCGCCGGTGGCGCCCGGACCGGCCACCGCCGGGCAGGCGGAGCCCACCGTACCGACTCAGCCGGTGGTGGCGGCGGAGCAGACGGTCGTCGTCGTTCCCGATTTCCAGCCGGCCAACGAGGTGGAAGAGGAACTACTCAGCGCGGCGGACGCCGGCAACACCGACACGTTCCTGTCCACACTGCTGCTGGCCCGGGTCCTGATGCCGGTGGCCGCCGACTCCGCGCCGGGCAGCCGGCCCGGCGAGCCGGGGTTCGTCTGGCCGGCCGTGCAGCTGGACGGCCAGACCTTCGTCCTGGGCTACACCTCGCCGCAGCGTTTCGCCGACCACACCGACCCGGCCGCCGACACGGTCCAGGTTCGCTTCGTCCAGCTGATCCGCCAATGGCCCGACCCGTCGTGGTCGTTCGCTGTCAATCCCGGTACGCCGGTCGGGGCGAAGCTGCCCGGTGAGCAGATCGTCGGGCTGGCGAACTGGGCGACCGAGCTGGGTCTGGGCGACGATCCCGAGAGCGAGCCCGAGCCGAGCGCCGAGCCGCCCGCGCCGGCAAGCGGTCAACGGAAGTCCACAGCCTCCGCCGACCCGGCGCGGCCGATCGTGATGCAGAAGGCGATCGCGCCGAGCCAGCTCGGCTACTACCTGGAACGGGGCTACGACCGGGTCTCCGGTTTCGTACACCGGGCGACCGAGTTGGCCCACCTCACCACCCCGGCCCAGCTGTACCGCGCGCTCGGCCTGAACCACTCCGAATCACCGTTCGCCCCCGACGCCGACGAGATCTACGTGCTGCGCTGGCCCGCGTACCGGCCGAGCCTCTACCGGATCCCGTACGGCGGGCAGAACGAGGCCGCCATGCGGGCCATGGAGGGCTGGGTCATCGAGCGCCCACCGTTCCGGGGCAACGGCTTCGCGCCCGGCGAGAGCAGCGACGTGCTGGCCGAGTTCAAGGTGGACAGCGTCCGGCTGCCGCACAACGCCCAGCTGCTGCGCCTCGGCGCGGACGGGACGGAACGCCTGGTCGCCGTCCTCGACGTGGACACCGTCTCCTGGCAACGGGTCGGTGAGCAGTGATGCGCGACGGCTACGTGGCCCGTTGGCAGGGCCGGGAGTACCCGGCCAGCCCGGACGGCGGTGAGACCCGGCTCTACCGGTCGGAGCCGGGCGACGGTTTCGTCGAGGTGCGACCCGGCCGGTACGTGCGGGTCGTCCCGACCGCCGAGATCGAGGAACTGGCGTACGTGCGGACGACCTGCACCTGGCAGGGCCAGCCGTTCATCGTGCTCGGCGAGCACGAGGGCTGGCTACGGGTCGAGTACACCGGTGGCCGCTGGCCGGTCGCCCAGGCGATGCGCCTGGAGGCCTTCGACTTCGGCGTCTACCAGGGCTGGGCACCCGTCACCGAGGTCACCGACCTGCGCGAGCAGCGGGTCTGAATCCTGCGTCATCGCCGGCCGGGTTCACGACTTCGCCCAGCGCAGCACCTCGCCCAACACCAGCTCCGGCGCCTCCAGGTGCGGAAAGTGCGCGACGTCGTCGAGCAGCCGCCACTCGTACGCGGCACTGACGTAGCGACCCGAGCCCTGGGCGGTACGCGGCAGGGACGCCTCGTCCAGCGCGCCGTGCAGTTGCAGGGTGGGTGTGATCAGCGGGCGCTGCATCAACTTGACGAACCGGTAGCCGTGTAGCCGCAGCACCGACCGGAACGCCCACCGGTAGCCCTCCAGCGCGCAGAACGCCGCCTGCGGGATCCGGATGGCTTCCCGGTAGCGCTGCGCGTATCCGGCGAAGTCCGGGCTGGCGACCCAGCGCGGGCCGCCCCAGCGGCGCAGGATCTCCTCCACCGCCCGGCCCTCGTCCCGGGTGAGGACGTGCTCGTAGCGGGGCAACTGGAACTTCAACGTGGGCGTGGCGGCGGCGAACTGGCCGCGCGGATCGGCGAAGATCGCCGCGCGTAGTCGCAGCGGGTGCGGGGCGCCGAGCACCACCAGCCGGCGTACCAGCGTGGGGTGGAACGATGCCACGGTCCAGGCGATCAGGCCGCCGGCGCCGGTGCCGACCACTGTCGCCGACCGCTCACCCAGGGCCCGGATCATCCCGGCCACGTCGGCGGCGAGGGTGTAACCGTCGTACCCCCGGGGTGGTTTGTCGCTGGCACCGTAGCCGCGCAGGTCGACGGCGACGGCGCGGAAGCCGGCGTCGGCGACTGCGGGAAGCAGCTGATGCCAGGCCCACCAGTGCTCGGGGAAGCCGTGCAGGAAGAGCACCATCGGCCCGGTGCCGGCCTCCACGACGTGGAACCGGCTGCCGTTGGCGCCGACGAACCGGTGCGTCCACGGCCCCTCGGTGAGGACACAGGACTCGTCGACGGCACCGCCGCGCTGCTCGGTCATGACCGACAGCCTATGACCCCGGTGCTGCTCGCCCGGCGCGCGATGCCCCGGGCAGGTCACCTGCCCGGGGCATCGTCGGTCGCTCAGCGGCTCAGGAGAACCGGACCGTTGTGTAAATGCCGTTCTGCTTCATCACCTGGATCTTGGTGCCGGTGGCCGGGAGCTTGACGCCGTGGTTCGGCAGTTCCGGGAACCAGTACTGCTTGGTGTCGTCGAAGAGCGGCTGTGCGGCCTGACCGCGGATGTACTGCGGCTGGCTGTTCAGGTGCAGCGTGAACGAGTCCGCCTTCTTGAGGCTGAACGGCGCGTCGTAGACCTGGATCCGGGCCCGCCAGGGCTGGCCGGTCAGGTTGTAGATCGGCCGGGGGCGCGAGTCGATGATCAGGTTCCGGCCCTCGCCCGGGTGCGCGAACGTGTCATTGTCCGCCCACCGGGTGTTCCAGTACGAGATCAGCAGACCCTCCTGGTACGGGTAGTGGTCCACGTAGTCCGGCTTGCTGTCGGCGTACCCGAAGAAGTACGGGCCGGTCTTGAGGTACTTGTCGTACGAGATGTACTGCCGGGTGCCCGCGATGTAGTAGTTCGCGAAGCTGCGGGTGTAGCTCTCCTCGACCACCTCGAAGCCGCCAGCCAGCGTCCAGCCCGCCCCGCCGTCCTCGGCACCGTCGGTAAAGACGGTCTCGCCGTCGGCGGTCAGGGTGATCGCGTCACCGAAGAAGCCGCCCTCGGAGACCGCGCCGTCGGTCTGGTAGCGCAGCCGGAAGCCGACCTGGTTGCCGACCACCGCGTCCAGCGGGATCACGATGTCCACCCACTCGTCGTCCGAGCTGCCGTCCAGCGCGTACCGGCCGGGAGAGATCTCCTTCAACGGCTTGCCGTCGACCGTGCCGGGCTGCGGCGTCCAGGTCTGCCCACCGTCGGTCGAGGTCTCGAAGAAGAGGTAGTCGTACTCCTCCTCGATGCTGTAGCGGCCCTTGAGCGACAGCGCCGCCGACGACTTCCCGGCCAGGTCGAACGTCCGGGTCAGGGTGCTGTTCAGGTCGTCGGCGTTGCCGGAGAAGAACTGCCTGCCGCCCTCGAACGGCGCGCCGTTGTCGAAGGTGTACTCCCGTTCGGGCAGCACCACCACGGCGGCCTGGGCCTCCTTGGTGTTGTACTCCTGCGGTCCGAGGACCAGGGTGCGCTTCTGCCCGGCCACGATCACCTCGTAGTCGAGCCAGCCGAGCTGGAGCTTGTTCCAGGCGCCCAGGTCGCCACCGCGCTCGCCGATGCCGCCGTCGTTCTTGGCGCCGAGCCGGCTCTGGGCCATCAGGGTCCAGTGCTCGTTGTTGTTGTCGCCGCCGCTGATCACGTTGTAGTCGTCCGGCAGGCCGAGGTCGTGGGCGTACTCGTGGTAGAAGACGCTGCGCCCGCCGTTCTCCGGCTGGATGGTGTAGTCGCCGATCCAGACGCCGGTGTCACCGATCTGGGTACCGCCGGCCGGGAAGTTCGTCGGGCCGGTACGCCCCTGGTCGGAGGCGTACGCGTACCAGCGGTGGCTCCAGATGGCGTCCTCGCCGTAGATCGGGTCACCGTCGGCCATGTCACCACCGGCGTGCACGATCTGGAAGTGGTCGATGTAGCCGTCCGGCTCGTTGAAGTCACCGTCGCCGTCGTGGTCGTACCGGTCCCACTGGTCCATCGCCCGCACGTCGGCGGCGATCTCCTCGTCGGTACGGCCGGCGGCCTGCTGGCCGGCGACCCACTTGTTGGCCGCGTCCCGCACCAGCGCCCAGACGTTGGAGCAGACGATGTCGCCGCACGGGTAGCCGTTGGAGCGACCGTACCGGGCCTGGTTGTAGTCGACAGTCACCCAGTTGGTGACCACGCCGTCGACGCTGTAGCGGCCCGAGGACTGGGCCTCGTAGTACTGCTTCACCGATTCGTCGCCGGGCCCGGTGCCGAAGTAGAGCTTCCGGTAGTGCTCGGCGTCGTAGTCCGGCTGCCAGACGGTGGAGTTGTCCACCCGCCGGTCCGGCTCCGGAATCTCGTTGTGCAACGGCCCGTCGAACCGCGCCGGGCCGGGAACATCCGGGTCGGTGTCCTGGTCGGGGTAGTCCGGGTGCCGCTCGTCGCCGAACTCGGCGAGGATGACGAAGATCTGGTCGGTCCGTTCCCTGGACAGCTCGACGTACTGCCTCTCGGTGGGACCCTTGCCGCCCTTGGTGGTCTTGGCGTCGCGACCGGCCTTGCCGCCACGGACGGCCCGGTCACCGACCTTGACCACCGTGCTGCCGTTGATCCGCTCCGGCTTCGCGCGGCCCGAGAGCACCTCGCTCAGGCCCTCCTGACGCAGGGCGCGACGCTTCTCCTCCAGCGGGTTCGGCAGGTCGTGTTCGGCGTGGGCGGGCTCGGCGACCGACGGGGCGGCAGCCGGCGGCTCCGCCATCGGCGCGGCGGCGGCGGATGCGCCGACCGTCAGACCTGTCGCCGTCAACGAGAGCCCGAGCAGACCCACTGCGACTTTCCGCACGTGGTACCTCCGGATCGAGGGAACCGGCCCATCGGGGGTTGTGGACCGGTGAAATGGCCTCCGCAAATGGGGCCACTGGTGAACCTAGGCACTAGTGAGGCTGGTGGGAAGGGGTCCGCGTCGATTTGGTGCTGGTTTGTTTCCGGACCCGCCAGCCGACACGGCGACGGGTGACGGTCCGTGCGGACCGTCACCCGTCGGGTCGTACGCCTGCCGTCAGTCCTCGTCGGACTTGCCGCCACCCATGCCGGAAGCGATCAGCTCCATCACGGAGGAGTCCTGCAACGTGGTCACGTCACCAAGCGAACGGTTCTCCGCCACGTCCCGCAGCAGCCGACGCATGATCTTGCCCGACCGGGTCTTCGGCAGCTCCGGCACTAGCATGATCTGCCGGGGCTTCGCGATCGGCCCGAGCGTCTTCGCGACGTGCGCGCGCAGGTCCGCGATTAGCTGCTCGCCGGCCTCGCCGGAGATGTCGGCCGTGCCGCGCGGGATGGCGAACGCGACGATCGCCTGGCCGGTGGTCGGATCGGTGGCACCGACCACCGCCGCCTCGGCCACCGACGGATGCGAGACCAACGCCGACTCCACCTCGGTGGTGGAGATGTTGTGCCCCGACACCAGCATCACGTCGTCCACCCGGCCGAGCAGCCAGATGTGCCCGTCGTCGTCCTTCTTCGCCCCGTCACCGGCGAAGTAGATCCACGGGTCGTCGGCGTTGCCGCTCGCGCCCGAGCCGAACCGGGACCAGTACGTCTCGATGAACCGGTTGTCGTCACCCCAGATGGTGCGCAGCATCGACGGCCACGGCTCGCGCAGCACCAGGTAGCCCCCGCCACCGTTCGGCACCGACTGGCCCTGGTCGTCGACCACGTCGGCGACGATGCCGGGCAGCGGCGTCATCGCCGAACCGGGCTTGGCGGCGGTCACCCCCGGCAGCGGCGAGATCATCATGCTGCCGGTCTCGGTCTGCCACCAGGTGTCCACGATCGGCAGTTCGCCCCGCCCGACGTGCTGCCGGTACCAGATCCACGCCTCCGGGTTGATCGGCTCACCGACGCTGCCGAGCAGCCGCAACGAGGAGAGGTCGAAGCCGGCGGGAATGTCCTCGCCCCACTTCATCATCGTCCGGATCAGGGTCGGGGCGGTGTAGAGGATGGTGACCCGGTACTTGTCGACGATCTCCCAGAACCGTCCCTTGTGCGGGGTGTCCGGGGTGCCCTCGTACATCACCTGGGTCACGCCGTTGGCCAGCGGGCCGTAGACGATGTAGGAGTGGCCGGTCACCCAGCCGATGTCGGCGGTGCACCAGTAGACGTCGGTCTCCGGCTTCAGGTCGAAGACCGCGTACGACGTGTATGCCGCCTGGGTCAGGTAGCCGCCGGTGGTGTGCAGGATGCCCTTCGGGCGGGCCGTGGTGCCGCTGGTGTAGAGGATGAAGAGCGGGTGCTCGGCGTCGAACGCCTCGGCGGTGTGCTCGGTCGACGCCGGCTCCACCGTCTCGTGCCACCAGTGGTCCTTCGCCGACCAGGCAACCTCCTCGCCGGTGCGGCGGACCACCAGGACGTGCTCGACCGACGGGCAGCTCGCCACCGCCTCGTCCACCGTCGGCTTCAACGCGGACGGCTTGCCGCGCCGGTAACCACCGTCGGCGGTGATCACCACCTTGGCCGAGGCGTCCTGGATCCGGTTGGTGAGCGACTCGGCCGAGAAACCGCCGAAGACCACGCTATGGGTGGCGCCGATCCGGGCGCAGGCCAGCATCGCGACCGCCGCCTCCGGGATCATCGGCAGGTAGATCGCCACCCGGTCGCCGGCGACCACCCCCAGGTCGGTGAGCGCGTTCGCCGCCTGACAGGTCAGCTGGTGCAGCTCGGCGTAGGTGATGGTGCGGGTGTCGCCGGGCTCGCCCTCCCAGTGGATCGCCACCTTGTCGCCCCGGCCGGCCTCGACGTGCCGGTCGAGACAGTTGTACGCCACGTTCAGCTGCCCACCGACGAACCACTTCGCGAACGGCGGATTCGACCAGTCCAGCACCTGGTCCCACTGCTTCGCCCAACTCAGTCGCCCGGCCTGACTCTCCCAGAAGGCCAGCCGGTCGGTCTCGGCCTCGGCGTACGCGTCGGCGGTGACGTTGGCGGCGGCGGCGAGTTCGGCCGGCGGCGGGAACTGGCGCGTCTCGTTCAGCAGATTGGCCAATGCCTCGCTCATGCCGTGATCTCCTCGTCGCTCGGGGGTGACCTGCGTCTCCTCCGGGCAGGTTAGCCGGGGCGAACGACCGAGGCGACCGAACCCTCCCGCCCCCGTCGCCCAACGGCCCCTCCCGAGCGCCAAGATGTAAGGAAGGGCACCTTATTAACGCCTCGTGTAGAGGAAGGGCCCCTTATTAACACCGCACGGCGGCTGCCAGCGCGCGTCCAGCGGCTGCCGGCACACGTCGGAGATGGTGGGGTGTGTCGCGTCGCCGGTGACTCGTGCTCGGGCCGGGCGGTACGGTCGCTAGCGTGACAGGGTGACGACCGACCCGCTCGCGCCCCTGCTCGCGCTCGCCGACGTCGCCGACGCCGTCGAGCAGGCCCGTACCCGCTTCGACCAGGCCCTCGGCCACCGCGCGCTGCGCCGGCACGGAGGTCAGGTCGCCGCCGAGGTGAGCCTGCGGTCCGCGGTGGCCAGCGCCGCCCTGGAAGGCCGCGTCCACGAGCGGGAGGCGGTACGCGCCGGCACCGTCACCGAGCCCGTGCTGCAAGGCGCCCTGCGGGTCGCCGGTGCGCTGCCCGGGTTGAGCGATCTCTGGCCGAAGGCACCCCGGCAGGCGTTGGCGAAACTACACGTACTCGCCGCCCGGGACCTGGTCGCCGAGGCCGAACTGGGCCGGCCGGTCGACGATCCGGTGGTCGCCTCCCGGCTGGACGGCCTGGCCCAGCTGGCGGCCGGCGGCACGAAGGTCGCCCCGCTGGTGCTGGCCGCCGTCGTACACGGGGAGTTGCTTAACCTGCGCCCGTTCGCCGGACCCTCCGGCGTGGTGGCCCGGGGCGCGGCCCGCCTGGTCCTGCTCTCCAGCGGGTTCGACCCGCGTGGGTTGCTCGCCGTCGATGTCGGCCACCGCGAGCGGGAACCGGAGTACGTGGGTGCGGCCGGCGCCTTCGCCACCGGCACCCCGGACGGCCTGCGCTCCTGGCTACGCCACTACATGGCCGCCATCGAGGTGGGTGCCGACCAGCTCAGGCTGATCGGCGACGAGGTGCTGGCCACCAGCTGACGGTCTGCGGCGGCGGCCGACGGGCCAGTCCGGCGGCGTGGCTCAGGCCGGGGCGTCGCCGCTAAGGCTGCCCGGGTAGCGCTGGCGGGAGGGTCAGGCCGGGGTGGCGCTGGCGCGGACCTGGCGGCGGTGCCGGCCGTACCAGGCGATGCCGATCGCCACGCCGACGCCCACCCCGAGCGCCGCTGCGGCGACCGGGACGGCGGGCCGTTCCCGTAGCCGCCGACCCAGCGGGATCGGGTGCCGGAACTCCAGCACCGGCCAGGCGTTCTCCATGGCCAACCGGCGCAGCTGCCGGTCCGGGTTGACCACCGTCGGGTGCCCCACGCACTCCAGCAACGGCCGATCACTGTACGAGTCGGAGTACGCATACGAGTCGGCTAGGTCGTACCCGCGCTCGGCGGCGAGCTCGCTTACCGCCTCGACCTTGCTCGGGCCGGCCGCGTAGAACTCGACCTCGCCGTTGTACCGACCGTCCAGCACACCCATCCGGGTGGCGATCACGTCGGTGATGCCGAGCAGGGCACCAATCGGCCGCACCATCTCCTCGCCCGAGGCGGAGACCAGCACGACGTCCCGGCCGGCCGCCTGGTGCTCCTCGATCAGGGCGGCAGCCTCGGCGTACACGTAAGGGTTGATCAGCTCGTGCAGCGTCTCCGCGACGATCTGACGGACCTGCTCCACCTGCCACCCCTTACAGAGCGTGGCAAGGTAGTCCCGGGTCCGGGCCATGGTCTGCTCGTCGGTGCCGCCCAGCCGGAACATCAGCTGCGCGTACGCCGACTTGACCACGTCACGCCGAGTGATCAGGCCGTCCCGGTAGAACGGCCTGCCGAACGCCAAGGCGCTCGACTTGGCAATGACGGTCTTGTCGAGATCGAAGAAAACGGCACTTCGGCCCACGGCGCGAAAGTCTAGCCCGATGGTCTATCGTCGGCGGGTGCCCGGGGGCCGAAGACCGCTTGGACCTGCGGCCCGGCCCACACTGCGCCTGCGAAGAGTGACTGCGGTCACACTCTCCGAACCGGAATTCGCAGGGAGTGGAGGCTACACCACTCGACGTACACAGGTCTGCTCAGGCAGACTTGTCCGTAAGACGAGCACTCATATCCCGGACAACCCCCGCAGGCCCTCGGCGGTTGCACCCCCCGTGACCGCTGAGCGGGTTCGGCTCGACCCCCCCGGAGCCGAACCCCCGACGACCCCCGTCTCCCCCCGACGGGGGTCGTCCCTTTCCCATAGGAACGCTTCGTTCAGCGGATCTCGGCGCGGGCCGGGGTGGGGGTCGGTTCGAAGCAGACGAGCGCTTGACCTCGACCGTTCGTCACCACCCAGGGGTGGCCGACGTACGTGTGCTGCCGGTGGGTCTGCCCCGGCTGGATGACCGCGTACTGGCGGCGCCGGCCCTGGTGGTCGATCCAGTACAGGATCACCGGGCGGGACCTGAGGTTGACGAACTCGATGCTGGTCTCCGCGCCACCGCCGACCGAACGTAGGTCGCGCTCGCGCCGGGGTGGCAGCGGTGCCAGTTGCGGCGGCTGGGCGGGTCGGGTGGTCGGGGGTGCCTTTACCGGTTTCGACGGTGACGGCGTCGGGCGGGCGCTTGGCGTACTCGGCTTGGGCGCGGGGGTGGTCCGGGACGGCGACGGTGCTGCCGACGGGGAACGCGCCGGCGCGGAGATCTGGCCGGGGCGCTCCGGGCGGGAGGAGGAGACGCCGCCGACCGACGACGCGGCGGACGGCGAGGCCGTCGCACCACCGGGGGAGGACTTGTCGGGCTCCGGCGTCAGACCGACGGGCGAAGAGCCCAGCCAACCGGCCGGCCCGTCCGCGCCGACTACCGGCGGCGGTTCCGTCGCCGGCCAGAGCATTGTGAGTATGAGACCGAGTACGGCGGCGGCGACGCCGGCCAGCATCAACCGGTGCGAGGTACGGCCGTCGCCGTGACGGGCCGGCTCGTCGGTGGCGACCGAAGGCGGGCGTACGGCGGAGGGTGGTGTCTGCGACTGGCTCACGCGGACGACCGGAGCCGCCGGTAGCGCTGGTTGTGCCGGAGCCGCAGGCAGCGCCGGCCGGGGTGGCGGCATGCTGGCGTGCGGATTGGACAGCCACGGACCGATCCGGAGCTGTGGCTCGGTGCGGGCATGGTCGTGCTGGGGATCGTGCTCGGGTGAGTGCTTCATGACCTCGATCCGGCGAGGGTTGCCGTTCCGCCGACGGCACAGGACGTCGATTATGCGTGTTGCGTGTCACATTGCGCTATGCCTGGTAGGGACCGAAATCAACCTCGATGGACGAGGACCGTCCATAGCAGATCAACAGGCGTTGCGGGCGTTGTCCACAACTGCCTCGGTTATCCACAGATCAGCGATGTGGGGCGGCGTCGGCGGCGACTCCGGCGGCAGGGTTCGGCTCAGCGAACCCGCGCCGACCGTTGGAGGCCGCGATGCCATCCCGTACCTCCGTCCCGCCACACCGGCGACCACCATTGGTCGTCACGGCCGACGGTGACCTGCTCGACGACCTGCTCCGGCTCGCCGCCGCCGGAGGCGTCGAGGTGGAGGTCGCCGCCGACCCGGCAGCCGCCCGCACCCGCTGGCAACCCGCTCCGCTGGTGCTCGTCGGCAGCGACCAGGCGCAGCCCTGCCTGCGGGCGCGGCTGCCCCGGCGGTCCCGGCTGGTGCTGGTCGGGCGGGCCAGCGATATGGAACCCGGGTGGCAGGTCGCCGACCTGCTCGGCGCCGAGCACGTCGCCATTCTGCCGGCCGCCGAGCCCTGGCTGGTCGACCAGTTCGCCGAATGTGTGGTCGACGGCGCGGCAACGGCCCGGGTCGTCGCCGTGCTGGGCGGTCGGGGCGGTGCCGGGGCGAGCATCCTGGCCGGCGGGCTCGCCGTCACCGCCGCCCGGGCCCGGCTGCGTACGCTCCTGCTCGATGCCGACCCGCTCGGTGGCGGTCTCGACCTGGTGCTCGGCTGGGAGCAGCTGGAGGGGCTGCGGTGGCCGGCCCTGACCGGTGCCGACGGGCGGGTAGACGCCCCGGCCCTGGTCCGGGCGCTGCCCAGCCGAGGCGACCTGGTGGTCCTCTCCTGGGACCGTGGCGATCTGCTCGCCGTACCAGCCGAGGCGATGGCGGCCACTCTGGACGCCGCCCGGCGTGGCCGGGAGTTCGTGGTGGTCGACCTGCCCCGGCAGCTGGACGACGCGGCCGTCACCGCGCTCCAGGCGGCCGACCGGGTCTTCGTGGTGGTGCCGGCCGAACTGCGGGCGACCGCTGCGGCGGCCCGGGTGGTCGCGACCGCCGCACCACACTGTCATGACCTCTCGGTCATCGTCCGGGGCCCGGCACCTGGGCGGCTGCGCGCGGCCGAGGTGGGCCGGGCCCTCGGCCTGCCGGTGGCCGGCACCCTGCGCCCGGAGCCGGCGCTCTGCCGTGGGCTGGAGCGCGGCGAGGCGCCGGCCGCCAGCGGGCGGGGCCCACTCGCCGAGCTCTGCCAGCGGATCGTCGCCGAGCTGACCGGTCAGGCTTCGGCCGGTGCCGCATGACCGGGGAGACGCTCGCCGCCCGCGTGCGGCAACGCATGGCCGCCGCCGCGACGCCGGTCACCCCGGCCGCGATCGTCTCCGCGGTACGCGCGGAGTCCGAAGCCGCCGTCCTCGGCGACACCGCCCTGCTGCGCATGGCCGACCAGGTACGCGACGACCTGGTGGGTGCCGGTCCGCTCGCCCCGCTGCTCGTGGACCCCGAGGTGACCGACGTGCTGGTAAACGGAAACCGGGTCTGGGTCGATCGCGGGCAGGGACTTCATCAGGTCCCGGTACCCGTCGGCACCGTGGACGACGTCCGCCGGCTCGCGCAACGACTCACCGCCGGCGCCGGTCGCCGCCTGGACGACGGATCACCGTACGCGGACGCACGACTCGCCGACGGTACGCGCCTGCACGCCGTACTGCCTCCGGTGGCGACCGACGGGCCGTACCTGTCGTTGCGTACCTTCCGGCAACGTCCCTTCACCCTGGACGAGTTGGTCGCGCAGGGTGCCGTGGCTCGGCCGGTCGCACCGGTGCTCGCTGCGGTGGTCGCGGCCCGGCTCGCGTACCTGGTGATCGGCGGCACCGGTTCCGGCAAGACGACCCTGCTGAACACGCTGCTCGGGATGGTGCCGGCGACCGAACGGATCGTGCTGGTCGAGGATGCCGCCGAACTGCGCCCGGTGCATCCGCACGTGGTCGGTTTGCAGGCACGCACGGTAAACGTCGAGGGCTCGGGTGCGGTCGGTCTGAGCGAGCTGGTCCGGCAGGCGTTGCGGATGCGTCCCGACCGGTTGGTGGTGGGCGAGTGCCGAGGCGGGGAGGTGGTGGATCTCCTCGCCGCCCTCAACACGGGTCACGACGGTGGTGCCGGGACGCTGCACGCCAATGCTCCGTCGGACGTACCGGCCCGACTGGAGGCGCTCGGCATGCTCGGCGGGCTGCCGCGTCCGGCGCTGCACGCGCAACTTGCCTCGGCCCTCCAGGTGGTGTTCCACATTCGCCGTACGCCACAGGGACGGATGCTGGAGTCGATCTGCCTGCTGCTGCCGGAAGGTCCGGAACGGCTGGTCACGACGGTTCCCGCCTGGATCCGAGGCCGTGGGATCGGCCTGGCGGCGCGGGCCCTCGGCACCCTGATCCGAAACCGGGACGTTCCGGTGCCACCGATCCTCTGCGAACCCTGGCCGGAATCGGGGAGCCCGGCATGAGCGGCGGGTACTGGTGGGCACTGGCTTCGCTGGGGCTGCTGGTCATCGCGGCGTGGCCGGTCCGCAACTGGCTGGTGGCGAGATCCGGTCGACGCGCCGTCGAGGATCCCCTCGTCGACTGGGTCGTCGCGTTGCGCGTAGCCGAGGCGCCGGCGGAGACACCCGAACCCCACCTATCGGCTGCCTGCGTCGCCCAAGGCCGATCCGGCCCGCGTACGCCGATGATCGATTCCGGCCCGCCGGCCGCCTCCCGGCCGCCCGGCTGGGGAGGTAGCCGCCGCCCACCGGTCCCCGCCTTCGGCGCGGCACCCTCCGGTCCGCGCACATCAGCCCGCACGCTGGGCACTGCACCCGCCAGCTCCGGCACCTCAGCCCCCAGGCCGGGCACACCCATTCTCGGGCCGGGCACGTCCGTTCTCGGGCGGGGCAGCTCAGCCCTCGTTGTCGGCACGTCCTCCATCGCATCCGCCGCAACACTCGGCAGGCCGGTGGCCGATCGGCCCACGTCGGCGCATCGTGGAAATCCGTCGGTGCCAACTCCACAGTCAACATGGTCGGTTCGGCCCCGACGCACCCTGTTGCTGACCGTGTTGCTCGGCGCGGGGCTCGGTGGGGTGCTCGCCGGCACGGTGGCGGCGATCGCGCTCGGTGGGTACGGCGCGCTGGGAGCACGGGCGCTGCTGCGGCACGGCGCGGCGGCTCGGGCGACGCAGGACCGCCGCGACCGGTTGGATCAGCTGTGCGCCCTAGCCGCAGACCTCCGGGCTGGGCTGCCGGTCCCGGTGGCCGCCGAACGACTCGGACTCAGCGGTCCGATGGCGTCGATTCCCGCCGAGTCCGCCGAGCCCGCCGAGACTCGGCCGCGCGAGTCCGCACCGGGACCGGACGGGCCGGACGACCCTCACCGGCGCGCCGGCACCGATTCGGCCGCCGAGCCCAGCCGAGCTGCCCCGCCGGGGCGGGGTGCGGGCACCGAGACCGAAAAAGCTTCCGATACTGAGGCGCTGCCGGACCGTCCCGGGAGGTTGGCCCAGGCCGCGGTGCGACTCGCCGACCGGACCGGCGCACCGCTGGCGGAGTTGGTGGAGCGGATCGAGGCGGACGCCCGGTCGACGGACCGGGGACTGGCTGCGGCGGCGGCTCAGGCGGCCGGGGCACGGGCCACCGCCTGGCTGCTGGCCGCCCTGCCCCTGGGTGGCATCGGCCTCGGCTACGGCATCGGCGTGGACCCGCTCGATGTCCTGCTGCACACCCCGATCGGCGGCGGATGCGCGATCGTCGCCGTCGCCCTCCAGGTGGTCGGGCTGCTCTGGGCGGATCGCCTCGGTGCCGTACCCGCCGGAGTGGGCTGATGTCCGGCCTGACCCTGGCCGCCGGCTGCCTCGCCGGTGCCGTGCTGCTCATCGTGCTGGCGGTCAGCCGGCATCGTCCGCAGCGCCGGCTACGCCGGCTGGCGCATGGTGAACCCGCCACCGCTCCCCGGCCCGGCCGCCGCAGCGGCGCAACCCGTCGATCCGGCCGGTTCGGTGCCGGCGGCGATCACTCGGCCGGCGTGAAGGCTGCGGCCAGCGCGGTGACTGTGGGCGGCTCGGTAGCTGCCAGCGGCGAGCCGTCGGGCAACTCGGTACGCCGTCGACTGGACACCATCCGGTTGGCTGCCGGGCTGGCTGGCGTGGCCGTGGCCGTACTTGTCGAGGGCTGGGCCGGCCTGGTGGCGGCGCTACCCACCGCAGTGCTGCTGGACCGGTTGCTCCGCCGGATCGAACACCCGGCTGTGCGTACCCGTCGACTGCGCGCCACCGCGGACCTTCCGCTCGCCGCCGACCTGCTGGCGGCGGCGCTGCGAGCGGGTGCGCCGGTGGAGCGTTCGGTGCTCGCGGTGGCCGACGCGCTCGGCGGTCCGCTGGCCGAGCAGCTCAACCGGGTCGGCCGGACGCTGCAACTCGGTGGCGTACCGCAGGAGGCCTGGGAGCACCTGGCCACGGTGCCGGGCGGGCAGCGCATCGCCACCGCCGCCGTGCGTTCGGCCAGCAGCGGGGCGGCCCTGGCGGGTGCCCTGACCCGGCTCGCCGACGACCTGCGCGCGGACCGTGCCACCGCGATCGAGGCGGCGGCCCGCCGAGCCGGCGTGCTGATCGTGCTGCCGCTGGGCCTGTGCTTCCTGCCGGCCTTCATTCTCGCCGGTCTGGTGCCGGTGATCGTCGCCGTCCTCGGCGACGTGTTGTGAACCCATCGAGAAAGGACGAACACGTGCGCAGAATCCTCGCCCGCCTTCGCGGGGACGCCGGAATGAACACGGCTGAATACGCTGTCGGGACGCTCGCGGCAGTCGCCTTCGGCGGCATCCTGCTCAAGGTGCTGACCTCCGACAGCGTGCAGTCGGCCCTGGCCGCCGTCATCGACCGGGCACTGAGTTGACCGGGCGCCGGCCGGCCGGTCGCCGGGTGAGCCGGTCGGGAAGATGGGTGAGCCGGTCGGGGAAGTCGGCCACCTCGTCCGACCGGGGCTCGTTCACCGCCGAGATGGCGGCCGGCCTGCCGGCGCTACTGCTGCTCCTGCTCGCCGGTCTGACCGCCGTCAACGCGGTCAGCACCAAGGCGGCCTGCCTGGACGCGGCCCGGGAAGCGGCGCTCGCCGCCTCCCGGGGCGAAGACGGCACGCTGGCCGGCAGCCGGCACGCACCGCCGAACGCGGAGGTGGTCGTCGTGCTGGAGGGCGATCAGGTCCGGGCCACGGTGCGGGCACCGGTACGCGTACTCGGTGGCGACCTGCCGGCGATTACCGTGACCGGCGTGGCCGTGGCGGTCGCCGAACCGGGCGCACCGGAGCCGCAGCCGTGACGGCCAGCGGTGGGGCGGCCAGCGGTGGGGCGGCTGGCGGTCGCGCGGCCGGTGCTGGTGCGGTTGTGGGTGTGTTGGGCGGGGATCGTGGCGGGGCCACCATTTGCCTGCTGGCGGTGGGGCTGGTTTTCGTACTGGCTGGCCTCTTCGGTGCCGGGGTCGGCGCGGCTCGGATGGCCCGCCAGCAGGCCCGGGTCGCCGCCGACTTCGGTGCCTTGGCCGGTGCCGCCCGAGCTTTGCTGGACGAGCCGGCGGCGTGCGCTCGGGCCGCCGAGATCGTCGCCGCAAATGGTGCCCGGCTGATCCAGTGCCAACTAGACGGGCTGGACGTCCTGGTCACGGCCGAGTTGACCGTGCAGCCGCTGCCGGGGCTGCGGCGCAGTGCCACGGCAACCTCCCGAGCCGGCCCGTTACGCGGCTGACCGCCGAGCCACGGCGCGGTTAGTTCGCGAGTTGCGGCATCTTGGGTCTTCCCGCCTGTGGGATGGGCCGACATGCCGCAAGCCGTGACTGCTGCGGTCGCCGAAAGACAGAGCGGCGTGCCATGCCGACTCATCTGCCGCGCCGATTGGGCGGGTATCAGTTCTGCCGGCGTAGACCGTCGGTGATGGCCGTCCGGAGTTGTTCGCCGTACGCGTCTGCCGGCAACGCGGCGACATGCTTGGCCGCCTGCTCGAAGTTCCTACGCGCGGCGACGGGGTTGCCCAGTCGTTCGTGCGCCATCGCCACACTGACGTGCAGCGAAGGTAGGAAGGCGCTGACCCGGGCGTCGCCGACGGCGTCGGCGTGCCGCAGTGCCTCCTGGTTCCAGCGCAGAATCTCCCCGGGGTCGTCCTGCTGCCGGGCCAGATAGTGCGCCGCGACGCAGGCGTCATAGTCGTCGGTACGCCTCGCCCAAGCCTGCTCGAACAACGCCCGTGCGTCGGCCGGTCGACCTTCCGTCTCCGCCTGCATCCCGTCCTGGCACAGCTTGAGCACCGGATTGCCCAAATCCATCGTCACTCCCGTTGGTCGTCGACGCGACGATCCTCAGGGCTCAACCAGGTCGAGGCTCAAGCAGCAGCATCGCGGTGGAAGACGATCCACGCTCCAGCAACGGTCGTCGGCTCCGCCAAGCCCTCACAAGCCGGGGACTGTGCCCGACACGGCAGAGATCCGCACAACATCGGGGAAACTGCTGCCTCGCCAGCTGATGGGGCAGCATCTCCCTGAAACTGCTCGGTCGGGTCCCCGGCCCACGGTCTACTCGGGCTTGTCGAGCACGAAGGTGCCCTTGCCCTGCCGGCCCTCGATCAGTCCCTCGGCGCGGAGCAAGAACAGCGCTGCCTCCACCGGCTGTGCACTGGTGCCGTAAATCTCCCGCAGCTCGCGCTTGCTGGGCAGCTTGTCGCCAGGACTCAGCCGGCCGTCGGCGATCTGTGCTCGTAGGTCATCAGCGATCCGCTGGTAATCCGGCTTGTAGGTAGACATCTGGCGCTCCCAAGTTTGGCGCGTCCAGTAGATCACCGGCTGCGTGTCTCCTGCAACGGTGACTAGACTTATCGTGGTAACCATGACAAGCTGCGAAGTGGACGGCGCTCCCAGGTTTGGCAACCGGACGTGCGGTCCCGCGAGCGGTATCCCCCGTGCTCGCGGCTGGGGCGGTGCGTGACACCGAGGCACGGCGCGTGCCGCCCTGGCACCCATTGTGAGCAGCAAAGTTCACGGGAATTGAATGGCGACCGCCTATTTGCATCGAGGGGGTGCAGATGAATCGGCGTGTGACCTATGACGAGTACCTGCTTGGCGCGGCGCGGACGCTGGCGCGGCGGCACCGGCCCACGTGGAACCACATCCTCAAGCGGCTCACCTGCCGGTGTGGACGGGATCTACCCTGCCCGGTGCGGCATCGGGTGCCGATCAACCGGGGTCACTGGCCGGGAGAAGTGTCATGACGGCGCACGGGCCGGTGATGCCGATCTGGATCTGCGCGCAGTGCGCCACGCCGTGGCCGTGCCCGATCCGGCGGCAGGAGTTGCGGACCGAGTATGCCCAGGCGCCGATCTCGCTCGCGCTGTACATGGGCTCGTGCCTGGCGTCCGCCACCCGGGACCTGGGTTGGGTACCCGCCGTACTGCTGCACCGCAGGTTCCTCGGCTGGCTGCGATGACCACAACCACATTCCGCGCCGGTGACCTGCTGCGGGTGGGGAGAGCGGCCAGCGTGCAGTTCACCAAGCCGATCCTGTTCCGGGTGATCCGCGTGCTCGACTGGAGCAGGAACACCTACCACGGCTGGATCTGGCTGGAGGGGTACGTGATCAACGACAAGGGTGATGCGGTGGCCCGCCGGTCGATCTTCGTGCAGGAAGCCGGACTGCGGACCGCACCGGAGCCCACAGCCGGACGGCAGCCGGCGCGGAAGGTGGTGCCCCAGCGGTGTGTCCGGACCTGAGTCACTGCGGGGTTCGGGCTGCGCGAAGGCTCACCCGGACAGGCGGCTCCCTTCGGGCGCAAGCTCATCGAGCTGACGCTATGGGTTCGTCAAGCGATGGCAGGGTGGAGAGATCACGCTCGTTCCGTGAACGAGTGGCCTCAGAGCGCTTTGGAAGCCACTCGTTCACGGAACGAGCGTGATCAAGGAACGGCTCGACCGATGATGATCTCGTGCCTATGGGATGCGGCGGTCCAGGCCGGGTCAAACCCGGCCTGGACCGCCCTATTGCTTAAACCCAAGCTGAGAAATGAGCCGCCCCGGGAGGCGATCAGCGGCCCTGGAGGGCGTCCAGGGCAATTGCCATGGCGATCACCAGGCGGCGGTCGATCTGCGGGTGCTGGATCTCGACGACGTACCGGTCGCGCAGGCCCCACTTCTTGATCACCGAGAAGACCGGCTGGCCGCCCGCGACGAAGTCGAAGTGGTACGGCAGCCAGGACAGCGATTCGACGAAGCGACGCAGCAGGGCCACCGGCATGCTGCGCTCCTGGCCGGTGACGGCGGGCAGGCCGGCCTGCTCGACATGCCAGGTCGAGCGGAGCAGCGACTGCGCGAAGTCCTTACGGAACAGGCCGATCGGGTTGCCGGCGTGGTCGGTGACGTCGTACGTGGCGGCGAGGTCGAGACGCTGTCGGGCCTTGAAGCCGAGCAGCGGCTGCTGCTTCGAGTCGTCCGTGTAGATCGTCACCTGTTCCTTGAAGGCGAGCCGCTTCTGCTGGGCGAACGCCAGCAGCCCTCCCTCGGAACCGTCCGGTGCGACGCTGTGTACCTCGTACTGGTTGACCATGAACCGGATCCGCTGGCGGATGTGGAACTGGTGCTGCGTCTGCAAGTTGTCGAGCTGCATGAAGTCTCCTCAACCGTGGGTGCGCCGGAGTGTCGCACAGCCCGGCAAGCCGCCGGAGCCCCCGAACGGTGGACCCGCCAACGAACCCCGGCGACCGCCACACGACCGCCGCACGAACCCGGCACGACCGCCCGAAACGAACCCCGTCAGCGGAGGCCGTCGGCCGTCGAGCGGTGCGTCCAGTTGGTGAGTAGCTGATGAATTGTGCGGAGTCGTTCGTTGATCTGATCCAGCCGCTCGGCCTGGGCCAGGGTGGCGAGCGCCGCGCCCAGTGCGATCTGCTGGTCGATGCTGAGTTTCTCCTGGTCGATGTTGTAGAGCAGGTCGACGGTCTCGGCGATGGTGTCGGCCACGGCCCCTCCTCACATGTGCGGGCAGAACGGACAGGCATCGATGGAAGCGCTCCCAACAATGTTGCCCGAACGACTCGCTTTTCATGCCGTAGCCGAGGCAGGCGTTAGCGGGGCAGGTTCGCCAGCACCACGTCGAGCACCCGGACGGCGTCCGGCTTGGAGAGCGGATTGTTGCCGTTGCCGCACTTCGGCGACTGGACGCAGGACGGGCAGCCCGCCTCGCAGCCGCACTCGCTTATCGCGTCGCGGGTGGCCCGCAGCCAGGCGGTGGCCATGCCGTACGCCCGCTCGGCGAAGCCCGCCCCGCCGGAGTGGCCGTCGTAGACGAAGACGGTGGGTGCCTCGGTGTCCGGGTGCAGCGCCGTGGAGAGCCCGCCGATGTCCCACCGGTCACAGGTGGCCACCAGCGGCAGCAGCCCGATCGCGGCGTGCTCGGCGGCGTGCAGCGCCCCCGGCACCAGGGCCGGCTCCACGCCGGCCGTGGCCAGTGACTCGGGGGAGAGGGTGAACCAGACCGCGACGGTACGCAGCTCCCGTGCCGGCAGGTCCAGCGGACGGGTGTCGATCACCTCGCCGGTGGCGATCCGGCGGCGCTGGTACGACACCACCTGATTGGTCACGTCCACCTCGCCGAGGAAGAGCCCGACCGGCCCGGCGTCGACGTACGAGCGCACCGACACCACCGACAGCGAGGTGACGTCCCGGGCGTGGGTGGACCAGTCCGGCTCCTCGGGGTGCACCAGCGCGCAGCCGTCGTCCAGGTCGAGCGCGTCCACCACGTACGACACGCCCTGATGCAGGTAGACCGCGCCGGGATGGAGCTGGACGTGCGAGGAGCTGCCGTCGACGGTGCCGAGCAGCCGACCGGTGGCGGCCTCCACCACGCAGACCGGGGCGCCGCCCTCGCCGCGCAGGTCCACCTCGGGGCGCTCCCGGTGCCGCCAGTACCAGCCGGTCGGCCGCTGCCGCAGTGCGCCCGCCTCGACCAGCGCCTCGACCGCCTCCTTCGCACCGTCGCCGAAGAGTTCCAGGTCGGCCGGGGTCAGTGGGGCCTCGGCCGCCGCGCAGGCCAGCTGCGGGCCGAGCACGTACGGGTTGGCCGGGTCGAGCACGGTGACTTCCACAGGTGCCCCGAACACCGCCTCCGGATGGTGCACCAGATAGGTGTCCAGTGGATCGTCCCGGGCCACAAGCACCGCGAGCGCCTCCTGGCCGGAGCGCCCGGCCCGGCCGGCCTGCTGCCACAGCGAGGCCCGGGTGCCCGGGTATCCGCAGATCAGCACCGCGTCCAGGCCGATCAGGTCGACGCCCAGCTCCAGCGCGTTGGTCGAGGCCAGCCCGAGCAGGTCACCGTGCAGCAGCGCCCGCTCCAACTCGCGCCGCTCCTCGCGCAGGTACCCGGCCCGGTACGCGGCGACCCGCTCACCGAGCCCGGGAACCGCCTCGTCCAGGCTGCGCCGGGCACTGGTCGCCACCACCTCGGCGCCTCGCCGCGAGCGGACGAAGGCCAGCGTGCGTACCCCGGCGGCGACGGTGTCCGCGAGCAGGTCGGCGGTCTCCCGCAACGCCGACCGGCGGACCTGGATGAGATCAGCGACCTCGGCCGGACCGCCGGACCGCGCAACCTCGGCCGGACCGCCGGCCTCCGACACCCGGTCCGGACCGCTGGCCGTGGAGCGCCCGTCCGGACCGCTGGCCGTGGAGCGCCCGTCCGGACCGCTGGCCGTGGAGCGCCCGTCCGGACCGCTGGCCCCGGAGGGCTCGGGGGGCAGCAGTGGCGGCTCCCACAGCGCGAAGGTCACCCCGGCCCGGGGCGAGGTGTCCTCGGTGACGGCCGCCACCGGCAACCCGGTCAGCCGTCCGGCTGCCGCGGCCGGGTCCCCCGAGGTCGCAGAGGCCAGCACGAACGTCGGGCCGGCGGCCCGCCCGTAGCGGGCGCACTGGCGGCGCAGCCGGCGCAGCACGTGGGCGACGTGCGACCCGAACACGCCCCGGTAGATGTGGCACTCGTCGATCACCACGTGGGTCAGCCGGCGCAGGAAACCGGACCACTGCGCATGCCCGGGGAGGATGCCGTGGTGCAGCATGTCGGGGTTGGTAAGCACGAACCGGGAGTGCCGCCGGATCCACTCCCGCTCGGCGCGCGGGGTGTCGCCGTCGTAGCAGGCCGGACGTACGCCATCGAGTTCCAGTGCGGCGACGGCGCGTAGCTGGTCGGCGGCGAGCGCCTTGGTCGGTGCCAGGTAGAGCACGGTGGCGCGGGGTCGGCGAGCAGGGTGGCCAGGGCGGGCAACTGGTACGCCAGGGACTTGCCGGACGCGGTGCCGGTGGCGACGACGACGTGCTGCCCGTCGTACGCGAGGCTGGCCGCCTCGGCCTGGTGCCGCCACGGCGTCGTCACCCCCCGCCGGGCGTACGCGGCGCGCAGCTCCTCCGGGGCCCACCGTGGCCAGGGTGCCGGCACCCCGGCCCGGGGCGGCACCCGCTCGACGTGGGTGACCGGGTCGGTGGCGTGCCGTTGCCGTAGCCGGCGCAGCAGCGCTTCCGGCGCGACGGCCGGAGCCGCGACCGGTGCCGGGCCCGGTGGCTGCTCGGCGCCACGGCCGGCGGATACGCTGGCTGCCGAGGTCACGTTCTGCACTCTCGCACTGGTGTTCGGAAATCGGAAATCGGCGGGCCGGGTGAGATCGGACCCGCCCCGGTGAGTCGTCGGCCGGAGTCACGGGTAGTGGTTAGATGCCAAGGAGCTTACGGCTGCGCAAGGAGGGACCGATGGAGCTGTCACTGGCGACCCGCACCGTGGGAGAGCACACGGTGCTCGAGGTCGGCGGTGAGGTGGACGTCTACACCGCCCCTCGGCTGCGCGAGCGGCTACTGGAGCTGATCGACGGCGGGGACCGGCACGTGGTGGTCGATCTCGGCCGGGTCGACTTCCTGGACTCCACCGGCCTGGGCGTGCTGGTCGGCGCGCTCAAGCGGTTGCGTACCGCGGGCGGCAGTTTCGCCCTGGTCTGCGACAAGGAACCACTGCTCAAGATCTTCCGGATCACCGCGCTGGACCAGGTGTTCCCACTGCATCCAACGGTCGAAGCGGCGACCGGTGCTGGCGCGTGATGGCCACCGTCCGGCTCTCCTTCTCGCCGGCTCCGGTGCACGTGCGCACCGCCCGCCTGGTCGGGGTGGCGGTCGCCCGGCGGGCCGGCGTCCGGGAGGAACTACTCGACGAGGTACGCCTGGCCATCGGTGAGGCGTGCACCCGCGCGGTCGCCCTGCACCGCCAGTACGGCCTGACCGAGCCGGTGCTGGTGGAGATGTCCGATTCGGGCGCGTACGCGGTGCGGGTGGTGGACCGGGCGCCGATCGAGGCGGGCATCGGTCTCGCCGCGCTCGACGCCGACCAGTTGGCAAACGAATCGCTCAACGAGGACGATCTCACCACAGGCGTCGGCTTCGCGCTGCTTGCCGGCTTCGTCGACGACCTCCAGGTGCGGCCGGTCGACGAGGGCATCGGCACCGAGGTCCGGATGGTCTGGCCGCTGACCCGCTGAATATCGATCATCCTGCCGCCGTTCCCCATCGGGGTGCGGCGGCATTTTCATGGATCCGTTCCTATATCAGATTTCGGTTCATAACACAGCGACGGAGATCATCGAGACACGGTGCCACCTCCGTGTGACCTCGAACACGCAGGGCGGCTAGAGTACGCGGGTTGTCAGCAAGTGATCCATCGGGCTGCCAGCGCAGATGGGCGGCCATCGCTGGCCCGCCGGGTGGTCCGGCGCGCACTTGCGAACTCGCATCCAGGCGCCGGTCGGTGCGTCTCCACCGGCCGGCGCGTTGTTCGGCACAGGAGGACACAGATGTCCGACAGCTTGGCCGCCGAGGGCGGCGGCGCGATCTCCCTGACCGGAGCAAACGTCACGTACGTCGTCATCGCCGCGGTGATCGCGTTGGTCGCGCTCGCCTTCGCCGCCGCGTTGACGAAGGCCGTGCTGGCGGCCGGTAAGGGCACCACAAACATGCAGGAGATCTCCGGGGCCGTCCAGGAGGGCGCCTCGGCCTACCTGCTCCGGCAGTTCCGCACCTTGGCGATCTTCGTAGTGGTCGCCGTGGTCCTGCTGTTCCTGCTACCGGTGCACCAGACCGAGGGCAGCGAGACCGCGGTGAAGCTCGGCCGCTCGCTCTTCTTCGTGGTCGGCGCCCTGTTCAGCGCCTTCATCGGCGGTGCCGGCATGTGGCTGGCGACCCGGGCCAACCTGCGGGTGGCCGCCGCCGCCCGGGAGCGGGAAGGCGGCCGGGAAGCGGCCATGAAGATCGCCTTCCGGACCGGTGGCGTGGTCGGCTTCCTCACCGTCGGGCTCGGCCTCTTCGGTGCCGCGCTGGTCGTGCTGATCTTCCGGGGCGACGCGCCGACCGTGCTGGAGGGCTTCGGCTTCGGCGCCGCGCTGCTGGCCATGTTCATGCGGGTCGGCGGCGGCATCTTCACCAAGGCCGCCGACGTCGGCGCCGACCTGGTCGGCAAGGTCGAGCAGGGCATCCCCGAGGACGACCCGCGCAACGCCGCCACCATCGCCGACAACGTGGGCGACAACGTCGGTGACTGCGCCGGCATGGCCGCCGACCTCTTCGAGTCGTACGCGGTCACCCTGGTCGCCGCGCTGATCCTGGGCCGGGCCGCGTTCGGTACCGACGGCCTGGTGCTCCCGCTGATCATCTCCACCATCGGCGTGGTGGTCGCCATCATCGGCGTCTTCATCACCAGGCTGCGCGCCTCGGACCGAAACGGTCTGACCGCGATCAACCGGGCGTTCTACCTCTCCGCGTTGATCTCGGCGGTGCTGGTCGCGGTTGCCTCGTTCGCGTACCTCCAGCCCTCGTGGGCCGCGCAGCTCGGCGACGGCTGGCGGGAAACCCTCGGTGTGGAGGGCGGCGACCCGCCGTTCGGCCCGCGTGGCGTGGTCATCGGCGCCGTCGTCATCGGCATCGTGCTGGCCGCCGCGATCCAGGCGCTTACCGGCTACTTCACCGAGACCAACCGGCGCCCGGTGCAGGACATCGGCAAGAGTTCGCAGACCGGCCCGGCCACCGTCATCCTCGCCGGCATCAGCGTCGGCCTGGAGTCGGCGGTCTACTCGGCGCTGCTCATCGGTGCCGGTGTCTTCGGCGCCTTCCTGCTGGGCGGCGGCTCGATCACCCTCTCGCTCTTCGCGGTGGCGCTGGCCGGTACCGGTCTGCTCACCACCGTCGGCGTGATCGTCGCCATGGACACCTTCGGGCCGATCTCCGACAACGCCCAGGGTGTGGCCGAGATGTCCGGCGACATCGACGAGGCGGGTGCGCGGACGCTCACCGAGCTGGACGCGGTCGGCAACACCACCAAGGCGATCACCAAGGGCATCGCGATCGCCACCGCGGTGCTGGCCGCGACCGCGCTCTTCGGCTCGTACACCGACACGCTGCGCATCGCGTACGCCGACGCCGGGGTGACCGATGTCAGCGCCGAGATCCTCAACGCGCTTAACGTGGCCAACCCGCAGAACCTGGTCGGCCTGATCATCGGTGCGGCCGTGGTGTTCCTCTTCTCCGGTCTGGCCATCAACGCGGTCTCCCGCTCGGCCGGTGCCGTGGTGATGGAGGTGCGCCGGCAGTTCCGCGAGCTGCCCGGGATCATGGACGGCACCCAGCGTCCGGAGTACGGCAAGGTCGTCGACATCTGCACCCGGGACGCGCAGCGCGAACTGCTCACCCCCGGCCTGCTGGCGATCCTGGCGCCGATCGCGGTCGGCTTCGGCCTCGGGCCCGGCGCGTTGGCGTCGTACCTGGCCGGTGCGATCGGTGCCGGCACGCTGATGGCGGTCTTCCTGGCCAACTCCGGTGGTGCCTGGGACAACAGCAAGAAGATGGTCGAGGACGGCGCGTACGGCGGCAAGGGCTCCGAGGCGCACGCGGCCACGGTCATCGGCGACACCGTCGGCGACCCGTTCAAGGACACCGCCGGTCCGGCCATCAACCCGCTGCTCAAGGTGATGAACCTGGTGTCGCTGCTGATCGCGCCGGCCGTGGTGGCGTGGAGCGTGGGCGACGACCGCAACGTCGGCCTGCGGGTCACCATCGCGGTGGTGGCGACGCTTATCGTCGTCGCGGCGGTGGTGTTCAGCAAGCGCAAGAGCGTGGTGATGGGCGAGGACGACTCCGGCAACGGTTCCGGAACCGCGGACCCGCGCCCGGAGGCGATCAAGGCCTGATCCGCCGGTCACGTCAAGCGGTCCCCGGTCGGCGGCAGCGTCGGCCGGGGACCGCCGTGCCGGTCGAGGTGGCCCGCCTGACCGGTGCCGGCGGGTGACGAAGCACGTACGCTGCAACGCATGCGTACGTGCCGGGCGGCGGCCGGAAAGCTCACTGTGGTCCTGGTCACGCTGATCCTGCTCGCCGGCTGTGGGGCCAGCGGCCCGAGCCCACGGGCCTGGGCCGCGTCGGTGTGCTCGGCGCTGACCCCGTGGCGGGCCGAGATCAGCAAGCTGACCAGCAGCACGAACGAGCAGATGACCGCGCAGACCACCCCCGCGCAGGCCAAGGAGAACCTGGTCCGCCTCTTCGGCGGGGCCGAGCAGGCCAGCGAGGACGCCCGGCGCAAGGTCGAGCAGGCGGGTGTGCCAAAGGTCGAGCACGGCGAGGAGATCTCCGCCGGCTTCCGGGCCTCGCTGGCCGCCATGCGCGACGCCTACGGCCGGGCCCGGGCCACCATCGACGGCCTGAGTACCGGCGAGGCGACGGTCTTCTACGACGGCGTCCAGGCCGCGGTGGAGACCCTCAAGCAGGAGTACGACGCCAGCACGCTGGACACCAGCCAGCTGAACTCCGAAGAACTCAAGCGCGCCTTCGACGAGGTACCTGAATGCCGTTGAGCGGTTCCGGTGAGCCACCGGCGGCGCAACCGCTGCCGGTGTCGTTCCCGGTGCCCGATCCGGCCCTGCCGACCCCCCGCCGACGCGGTTCCGACGTCGAGCGGACGGCGCTGGACGACCGGCAAGAGCGGACGGCGCTGGACGACCGGCAACTTGTCTTCTTCGGCGCGGAGACCGGTGAACCCAGCGTCACCGATCTCGCCGGCCTGCTCGCCGGGCCGGGCGAGGTGCACCGGATGGGGGGCACGGCCCGCCTGTCGATGGTGGTGGACGCCGGGTGGCGGGTGCACGTGCTCGTCGCCGAGCTGGCCCAGCGGGGCGTACGGGCGACCTGGGCACCCACCGAGGACCAGCGGTACGCCGTGCGGACCGCGTACGCCCGGACCCTCGTGCCGCTCGCGGCGGCGTGGCTGCGCGGTTCGACGCAGCATCCGCCCGCCGGCCTGCACCTGGACGGCCGGCGGCTGCGGCTCTGGCTGGCGGCGGCCGGGGTGGCCGACCCGCCGGACTTCCTGCTGCACCTCGGCGGCGCCGATCCGGTGCGCTGGGCGGTGGTCGGTGGTGCCCTGGTCGCGGCCGGGTTGAGCGGGGAACTTGTCGAGCCAGGCGCGGGTGGCCCGGCGTACCGGATCACCGGCCGCCGCGGCACGCAGCGACTGGCCGAGCTGGTCGGCGAGCGCCCGTCGGCCGCACCACCGGCGGCCTGGCCGGCCCGCGACTGATCCGGGCCGGGAGGGCGCCAGCTGTCCGATGCGAGACAGCCGCGTGTCGGGGAACACAGCGAGAATCGGCCAGGTTCTACCTCCACCGAGGGGCTGCCAGGGTCACAGTCGCCCGCTGGTTGCCCTACTCACGGTGTACGGTGACGCCGTCCGGCGCGAGCACAGATCGTCCCGCACGGATCGCCGTTCGCGAAACCCGAAACACGGACGGCGCGTTACGTTGGACATCCGGACCGCTGGGTACCGGTGGGTCGAGTGCGCCCCGAACTGGGGTCGGCTGTGACCGCGAGCAGGAATGAGGTCGAAGCAGACGTGCCAAGCAACGCTGGAACCACCCGCCTGGTCATCGTCGAGTCCCCGGCGAAGGCCAAGACGATCTCGGGCTACCTCGGCCCGGGGTACGTCGTGGAGGCCAGCTTCGGGCACGTTCGCGACCTGCCGCGCAACGCCGCCGACGTCCCCGCCCGCTACAAGGGCGAGCCCTGGGCCCGGCTCGGGGTCGACGTCGACAACGGCTTCCACGCCCTCTACGTCGTCTCCGCCGACCGCAAGCAGCAGATCAGCAAGCTGACCAAGCTGGCCAAGGAGGTCGACGAGATCCTCCTCGCCACGGACGAGGACCGCGAGGGCGAGGCGATCGCCTGGCACCTGGTGGAGACGCTCAAGCCGAAGGTGCCGGTCCGGCGGATGGTCTTCCACGAGATCACCAAGCCGGCCATCCAGGCGGCGGTGGCCAACCCGCGCGAGATCGACCGGGACCTGGTCGACGCCCAGGAGGCGCGGCGCATCCTGGACCGGCTCTACGGCTACGAGGTCTCTCCGGTGCTGTGGAAGAAGGTCATGCCGAAGCTCTCGGCGGGCCGGGTGCAGTCCGTGGCGACCCGGATCGTGGTCGAGCGTGAGCGGCAGCGGATGGCGTTCCGCACCGCCGAGTACTGGGACATCCTGGCCACCCTGGCCGTGGCGAAGCCGGGCGAGGGGCCGCGCACCTTCAACGCCACCCTTGTCGCGCTGAACGGCGACCGGATCGCCACCGGCAAGGACTTCGAGCCGACCACCGGCAAGGTGCGCGCCGGGGCCGGCGTGGTGCACCTCGACTCCGGTGGGGCCCGGGGGCTCGCCGCCCGGCTCGAAGGGCGGCCGTTCACCGTCACCCGGGTCGAGGAGAAGCCCTACCGCCGCCGCCCGTACGCGCCCTTCATCACCTCCACCCTCCAGCAGGAGGCGGCCCGCAAGCTGCGGTTCTCGTCGCAGCAGACGATGCGCACCGCGCAGCGCCTCTACGAGAACGGCTACATCACCTACATGCGTACCGACTCGGTGAACCTGTCGGAGACCGCCATCGCGGCGGCCCGCCGGCAGATCGTCGAGCTGTACGGCGAGCGCAGCGTCCCGCCGGAGCCGCGCCGCTACACCGGCAAGGTGAAGAACGCGCAGGAGGCACACGAGGCGATCCGCCCGGCGGGGGACAACTTCCGCACCCCGGGCGACGTGGCCAAGGAACTCTCCGCCGAGGAGTTCAAGCTCTACGAGCTGATCTGGCGGCGCACCATCGCCTCGCAGATGACCGACGCGGTCGGCTCCAGCGTCTCGGTGCGGATCCGGGCCACCACCTCCGGTGGCGAGGAAGCGGACTTCGGCGCCACCGGCAAGACCATCACCGACCCGGGCTTCCTGCGCGCGTACGTCGAGTCCAGCGACGACGAGAACGCCGAGGCCGAGGATGCCGAGCGGCGGCTGCCCAACCTGGTCAAGGACCAGCCGCTCACCGCCGACGAGCTGACCGCGCAGGGCCACCACACCCAGCCGCCCGCCCGCTACACCGAGGCGTCGCTGGTCAAGGCCCTGGAGGAGCTGGGCATCGGCCGCCCCTCCACGTACGCCTCGATCATGCAGACCATCCAGGACCGGGGGTACGTCGTCAAGCGTGGCCAGGCGATGATCCCGTCGTTCCTGGCGTTCGCGGTGATCGGGCTGATGGAGCGGCACTACCCGCGCCTGATCGACTACGACTTCACCGCCAGCATGGAGAACGAGCTGGACGAGATCGCCGGGGGCGACCACGCGGCGGTGGACTTCCTCACCGCCTTCTACTTCGGCACCACAAACGGTGCCGGTGACCAGGACATCGCCCGCTCCGGCGGGCTGAAGAAGCTGGTCACCGAGAACCTCAGCGACATCGACGCGCGCAGCGTCAACTCGATCCCGCTCTTCACCGACGACGAGGGGCGTGAGGTGGTGGTGCGGGTCGGCCGGTACGGCCCGTACCTCCAGCGCCGGGTGCCCGGCGAGGAGCCGGCGCCCGCCGGTGAGGGCGAGGAGGGCGGCGGCCAGGGTGACCGGGCGCCGATCCCCGAGGGCCTGGCACCGGATGAGCTGACCCCGGAGAAGGTGCACGAACTGTTCCTCGGCGGCGGAGGCGAGCGCAAGCTCGGCGACGACCCGGCGACCGGCGAGCCGATCCTGCTCAAGTCCGGCCGCTTCGGCCCGTACGTGGCAAGTGGCGAGCGCAAGTCCTCGCTGCTGCGCTCGCAGTCGCCGGACTCGCTCACCTTCGACGAGGCACTCAAGCTGCTCAGCCTGCCCCGGGTGATCGGGGTGGGCCCGGACGGCGCCGAGGTGGTCGCCAACAACGGCCGCTACGGCCCGTACGTCAAGCGTGGTGACGAGTTCCGTTCGCTGGACTCGGAAGAGAAGATGTTCACCGTCACGCTGGACGAGGCGCTGGCCCTGCTTGCCGCTCCGAAGACCCGCCAGCGCCGGGCCGCCGCCCCGCCGCTGCGCGAGATGGGTGCCGACCCGCTGACCGAGAAGCCGCTGGTCATCAAGGACGGCCGGTTCGGCCCGTACGTCACCGACGGGGAGACCAACGCGTCCCTGCGGCGCGGCCAGACCCCGGAGGCGCTGACCCTGGAGGAGGCCTCCGAGATGCTCGCCGAGAAGCGGGCGAAGGGCCCTGCCCCCAAGAAGAAGGCCACCAAGAAGGCCGCCGCCAAGAAGACCCCCGCCAAGGCGACCAAGGCCACCGCTACGAAGGCCACCAAGTCCACCGCCACCAAGGCCACAAAGTCCACCCCGGCAAAGGCCGCCAAGTCCACCGCCGACTGACCTCGCCAGATCTTGGTCCAAATTCGCCCCCATAAGGCCCTTATGGGGGCAGTTTTGGACCAAGATTCGGGCGGTCAGCCGAGGAGGTGCGTGAGGTGGGGCGTGGTCAGGACGTGGTGGGGGTCCAGGCGGGCGCGGAGGAGTTGGAAGTCGCGCCAGCGCGGATAGGCGGGGGCCAGGGAGGCGGCGTCCCGCCAGTGCAGCTTGCCCCAGTGTGGGCGGCCGCCCAGCTCGGTCGCCACCTCCTCGAAGGCCCGGAAGTACGGCTCGTAGGGCATGCCGACGTACTGGTGCAGGGCGACGTACGCCGAGTCGCGCCCGTACGAGTGGGACAGCCAGATCCGGTCGGCTGCGGTGAACCGCACCTCGGCCGGGAAGAGCACCTTGAACGGCAGCCGGTCGACGATCCGGCGCAGCGCGTCGAGCGCCTCGGGCAGGGTTTCGCGCGGTAGCGCGTACTCCATCTCCAGGAAGCGGACCCGGCGCGGGCTGCAGAAGACCGCGTCGGAGCGGCCTGTGTAGAGGCGTTCGCTGAGCAGCCGCGCGGAGAGGGCGCTGATTCCCGGCGCGAGGGCCGGTACCGCGCGGCCGAGCCGGCAGGCGCCGGCGAAGACGGTGTTGGCCAGGAAGTCGTCGTCCAGCCAGCCGCGCCAGCGGGGCAGCGGACGGTCGTCGGCGGGCACCCGATCGTTGATCTTGAGCTGCACCCGGTCGGTGTAGGGAAACCAGAAGAACTCGACGTGGTCGTGCCCGCCGACCAGGCCGGACAGCTCGGCCAGCACGGCGTCGAGCGACGCCGGGCGCTCGTGGGCCCGCAGCACGAAGGCGTCCACGCAGCGCAGCGTCACCTCGACAAGTACGCCGAGCGCGCCGAGGGAGACCCGGGCCGCGTCGAAGATGTCGGGACGTTCCTCGGCGGAGCAGTGCAGCACCTCGCCGGCCCCGGTGACCAGGGTAAGCGCCTCGACGAAGGTGGCCAGGCCGCCGTAGGCCGCGCCGGTGCCGTGGGTGCCGGTGGAGATCGCGCCCGCCACGGTCTGCGCGTCGATGTCGCCGAGGTTGGGCAGCGCCAGGCCGTGACCGGTGAGTAGGACATTGAGCTGCCGCAGGGGCATTCCGGACGGTACGGTGACGAGGCGCCGATCGATGTCCACGCGTACGTCGGTGGCGAGTCGAGTCAGCTCCATCCGCCGCCCGTCGCTGACCGCGACGGGGGTGAAGGAGTGGCCGCTGCCGACCGGGCGGATCCGGTCACCGGTCTCGGCGGCCGAGCGGACCTGTTCGGCGACCTCGGCGATCGAGGAGGGTCGCAGAATCGCGGTCGCCAGGCTGTGTTGATTTCCGGCCCAGTTGGACCAGGAAGCGGCGTCGGCGGGTGCGGTTTCGGCCATCGGCACTCCTCGAAATGAATATGAACCGAATTCATATCAGGAACGTTGTCCCTGGTAAACACCGCAATAGAGGTCCGCTCGTTGTACCGGTAGTCACGAAGTCGTGACTTGAAGATATGTTCATCCGTCGAGAGGGGGTGGCGAGTGTCCACTTCAGCCGCCACGACCGGACCGCTGCGTCGGGTACCAGTGCAAGGTCGTAGTGTCGCGCGGGTCCAGCGGATGCTGGACGCCTGCGCCGAGCTCGTCGACGAGGTGGGGTACGAGGGACTGACCACCACCCTGCTCGCCGAGCGGGCCGAGGTGGCGATCGGGTCGGTCTATCAGTTCTTCCCGGACAAGCGGGCGATCGTGCAGGCGCTGACCCTGCGCACGATGGAGTCCTACCTCCAACGGCTCGACGAACGCTTCGCCTCGGACGACCTGACCCACTGGTGGGACGGGGTCGACGCGGGCATCGACGAATACATCACGATGCACCGCACCGTCCCCGGGTTCCGTACCCTGCACTTCGGCGACGTGGTCGACCTGCATCTGCTCGATGAGCAGCGGGACAACAACGGGGTGATCGCGGACCAACTGGCCCGGGTGCTCACCGAGCGGTTCGGTCTGTCCGACGTTCCCGACCTGCGCTTCCATCTGGAGATCGCGGTGGAGGTGGCCGACGCGCTGATCAAGCTCGCGTTCCGCCGCCGTACGCCGGACGGCGACGAGCGGGTGCTGATCGAGGCCAAGGCGTTGATCCGCGAGTACCTGCACCGTCAGGTGGACGCCCGGGGCGAGACCGGCCAGCGGCCGGTCGTGCAGCCCGCGAAGCCGGCCGACGACCAGATCGTCGATTCCGCGCCGGCCAGCCAGTCCGCCTGACCCTCCGCCCGGCTCGGCCCCCGGCCGGGCGGCGCGGCAACGCGGCATCGGGGCGTAACGGCGTGTGACGGGCTCAGAGAAAGGCCCGGCCCTCGCCCCGGTAGGTCGGCACGGTGGCCACCACCTCATCGCCCGCCACCAGGTGCAACTCGTTGACGCGTTCACACAGCTCCCCCGACTTGGCGTGGCGGAACCAGACGCGGTCGCCGAGGCACAGGGTGGCGGCCGGTGCTCCGCTCAGCGGGGTCTGCACCTCACCGGCCCCTTCGGCGCCGATCAGTTGGAGCCCGGCCGGCAACCACGGTCGCGGCTGCCGGCTGCCGGCCGCCGGGCCGGAGGCGATCCAGCCACCGCCGAGCACGGTGGCCAGATTCGGCGCCGGCCGGCGTACCACCGCGCAGGCGAAAAAGGCCGCCGGGGTGGGACGCCAGCTGCGATACCCGTCGAAGAGCGTCGGCCCGTACAGGCCCGATCCCGCGGTGACTTCGGTGATCGCGGGATCGGCGCTGGTCGCGGCCACGCTGCCGGTGCCACCACCGTTCACGAACTCCAGCTCGGCGTGCTCGCGTACGGCAGCCGCCGCCGCACCTCGGCGGGCCAGCAACTCGCGGTACGAGCCGCGCTGGGCCAGCCGGATCGCGGCGCCGAGCATCGCCCGCCCGGGCGGCGCGTCGCCCAGGCCGGCGATCTGCGCCTCGTACGACATCAGCCCGACCAGCCGGAAGCCCGGCCGGGCGGCCACGGTGGCGGCCAGCCGCCCGGCCGCCCGTGCGGTGTGCACCGGTGACCGTCGTACCCCGACGTGCACCCGCCCACCCAGTGGCCGCCACGACGCGTCCAGATCGAGGCAGACCCGCAGCTCGGGACGGCGGCCCGGCGGGCACACCGCGTCACAGAAGTCGAGCTGTGCCGGATCGTCGACCATCAGGGTGATGGCCGCCGCGAGGGCGGGATCGGCTGCCAGCTCGGCAAGCGCCTGCCGGTCGACCGTGGGGTACGCCATCAGCACGTTGGCGGTGACTCCGGTGCGGACCAGCCAGATCGCCTCGGGCAGCGTGAACGCCATCACTGCGTGCCAGCCCGGCCGGGCCAGCGCGCGGGTGAGCAGATCACGGCTGCGTAACGACTTGCTGGCGATCCGCAACGGCTTGCCGCCGGACCGGGCGGCGAGCGCGGCGGCATTGGCGTCGAAGGCGGTGAGGTCGACCACCGCGTACGGCGGGTCGAGATGCGCCGTCGCCCGGTCCAACCGGTGGCGCAGGTTCTCGCTGTCGGTGGTCACGTGTGCACGCTAACTGTGAAACGGTGAATGCGAAATACCCTCGCATCTGTCTGCCCGGGCAGGCTGGCTACGGCGGCCTAGGCTGCGACGAGCAGGTGATGCGGGACGGGAGAGATGCCCGTCGGGGCTAGAGTGTTCCACCGGGGGTGCCCAGCGATGGGCCGGCACGTGGAGGTACGGCCATCGAAAGCCAGTTCAACGGCGAGTCGTCCGGCGTGTCGCCGTCTGCGGACCAACCCGCCGGCACAGCCGGCCGCTCCGGCAGCGCCGCCGCCAACCCGTCGGCCGGCAATCCGTCCGGTGCCAACCCGCCCGGCGCCAACCCGTCGGCCGGCAATCCGCCTGGTGCGACCGCAGGTCAGGCCGACCTCAGCGGCTATTCGGCGATCCGCTCCGTGCTGCGCATCCGGCCGTTCCGCCGGCTCTGGATCGTGCTCGGCGCGGCCTCCTTCGGCGACTGGCTCGGCCTGCTCGCCACAAGTGTGTTCGCCGCCTCCCAGGTGGAGGGGAGCACCGCAAAGGGTGCCGCCTTCGGTGGCGTGATCGCCATCCGGCTGCTGCCCGCGCTGCTGCTCGGCCCGGTCGCCGGAGTGCTCGCCGACCGCTTCGACAGGCGCTGGACGATGGTCATCTGCGACCTGCTGCGGTTCGTGCTCTTCGCCTCCATCCCGCTCTACGCGTTGACCGGTGCCAGTGGCGCGCGGGTGGTCAGCTGGGCGGCGATCGCCACCTTCCTGATCGAGACGGTCACCCTGCTCTGGATCCCGGCCAAGGAAGCGGCGGTACCGAACCTCATCCCGCGGGCCCGGCTGGAGACGGCGAACCAACTCACCCTGATCACCACGTACGGCCTGACTCCGGTCTTCGCCGCGATCGTGCTCTCCTCGCTTGACGGCATCATCCGGGGCGCCACCGGCGGCGAGATGCCGGACTGGGCGCAGCCGGCCCAGCTCGCGCTCTGGTTCAACGCGTTCTCCAGGCTCGCCACCGCCGTGGTGGTGGCCTTCGGCATCAAGGAGATCAGCCAGGCGAAGGCCGGCGAGGGGGACCGTACCGAGCAGAGCATGCTGCGCCAGTTCACCGAGGGCTGGCGGTTCATCGGGCAGACCCCGCTGGTCCGGGGCCTGGTCCTGGGCATCTTCGGCGCCTTCGCCGGTGGCGGCATCGTGATCGGTACGGCCCGGTTCTTCGCCGCCTCGCTCGGCGCCGGTGACGCCGCCTTCTTCCTGCTCTTCGGCGCGATCTTCGTGGGCCTGGCGATCGGCATCGGGCTCGGCCCGATGATCGTCCGGGACATGTCCCGGCGGCGCTGGTTCGGCATGAGCATCGTGCTGGCCAGCGCCTCGGTGATGACCCTCGCCTTCGCCTTCCACCTCTCCATGGCGCTTGTCGGCGCGATCCTGGTCGGCGCCGGTGCCGGCATGGCGTTCCTCTCCGGCACCACCCTGCTCGGCGGCGAGGTCGCCGACGAGGTACGCGGCCGGGTCTTCGCCGTGGTGCAGATCGGCACCCGACTGGTGCTGATCCTGGCGATCGCGCTGGGCAGCCTGCTCGCCGGGGTCGGCGGCTCCCGGACCCTGGAGATCGCCGACCTGGGCATCTCGATCTCCGCCACCCGCCTGCTGCTGCTCGCCGCCGGCGCGGCCGGGATATTCGCCGGAATCAGCGCATTCGGTCAGATGGACGACAAGAAGGGCGTTCCGGTCCTGGCCGACCTCTGGGGCTCGATCCGGGGCCGCCCGCTGATGCCGGCCGAACCGTTCGTCTCGGCCGGGCTCTTCGTGGTCTTCGAGGGCGGCGAGGGCGCGGGCAAGTCGACCCAGCTCGCCGCGCTGGCCGCGCGACTGCGGGACGAGGGGCGGGACGTGGTGGTCACCCGGGAGCCGGGTGCCACCGGGATCGGCGAGCGGATCCGCTCGTTGGTGCTCAACACCGATCTCGCCGAGGCGCCCTCACCGCGCGCGGAGGCGCTGCTCTACGCCGCTGACCGGGCACATCATGTGGCCACGGTGGTCCGGCCCGCCCTGGTCCGGGGCGCCGTGGTGATCAGTGACCGGTACGTCGACTCGTCCCTGGCGTACCAGGGTGCCGGCCGTACGCTGCCGGTCGACGAGGTCTCCTGGCTATCGTCCTGGGCCACCGGTGGGCTCAAGCCCGACCTGGTGGTGCTCCTAGACGTCGACCCGCGTACCGGCTTGTCCCGGGTCGCCGCGCGCAGTGAGGCCGCCGACCGGCTGGAGGCCGAGTCGGTCGCCTTCCATGAGCGGGTCCGGTACGCCTTCCTCGACCTCGCCGCCGCCGACCCCAAGCGATACCTGGTGCTCGACGCCGCCCGACCGGTGGAGGAGATCGCCGAGGAGGTCGCCCGCCGGGTGGCGGAACTGCTCGGCGCGGCCGGCGGCATCAACCACCCGGGGCCGGCGAACGGCCCGGACACCTCGGTACAGCCCCAGTTATCCCCATCGGAGCTGGTGACGACGGAGCGGACTTGACGACCGAGCGGATCTGCCGGGCGGAGTGGAGTTGATGACGGACGCCTTTGCCGACCTGGTCGGGCAGGACGAGGCGGTACGGATGCTGCGCCAGGCCGCCGCGTCCGCCGCCGCCGTGCTGCGCGCCGCCGGCGGGCAGGTGGAGCCGGATCCGGTGACCTGGCCGGACCCGGACGCGCTGCCCGGGGCGGACGCGGACCCGGTGGCCGGCGCGGACGTGGTGGCTGAGGCGGAGCCGGGCGCCGGGATGACCCACGCGTGGATCTTCACCGGCCCGCCCGGGTCGGGCCGGTCGGTCGCCGCGCGGGCGTTCGCCGCCGCGTTGCAGTGTGTGCACGGCACCGGGTGCGGGCAGTGTCCCGGGTGCCACACCACACTGGCCGGCACCCACGCCGACGTACGGCTGGTGGTGCCCGAAGGGCTCTCCATCGGCGTCAACGAGATGCGGGCACTGGTGCTCCGGGCGGCCAGCACCCCGTCCGGCGGGCGTTGGCAGATCGTGATCATCGAGGATGCCGACCGGCTCACCGAGGCGGCCGGAAACGCGCTGCTCAAGGCGGTGGAGGAGCCGCCGCCCCGGACCGTCTTCCTGCTCTGTGCGCCCTCCACCCACCCGGACGACATCTCGGTGACCATCCGCTCGCGCTGCCGGGTCGTACCCCTGCGGCAGCCGCCGGCCGACGCGGTGGCCGAGGTGCTGGTGCGGCGCGACGGGATCGCACCCGACGTGGCACGGTGGGCGGCGGCGGCCACCCAGGGGCACGTGGGGCGGGCCCGGCGCCTGGCCGGCGACCCACAGGCCCGCGCCCGGCGGGAGGCGGTGCTCGCGGTGCCGCGCCGGCTGACAAGCGTCGGCGCTGCCTTCGATGCGGCGTCAGCGCTGATCGAGGCGGCCGAGGCGGAGGCCGAGGCATCGGTGGCGGAGACCGACGCGGCGGAGCGTGCGGCGCTGGAGACCGCCCTCGGCGCGGGTGGCACCGGCCGGGGCGCGGCCGGCGCTGCCCGGGGTGCCGCCGGACAGCTGAAGGACCTGGAGCGGCGGCAGAAGTCGCGGGCCACCCGGGCCCAGCGGGACGCCCTGGACCGGGCCCTGGTCGACCTGGCCGCCTTCTACCGCGACGCGTTGACCGTGGCGCTGAGCGCACCGGTGGCACCGGTGCACACCGACACCACCGAACTGGCCGACGCGGGGGCCCGTAGCTGGCAGGCGGAGGGGGCGCTGCGGCGGCTGGAGGCGGTACTTGCCTGCCGCACCGCGATCGAGACCAACGTGAAGCCCCGGATCGCCGTGGAGGCGATGATGCTGGCCCTCTGGAAGGGCTGACCCCGGCGGGCTGTTCGCTGGCCGGACCGTTATCCACAGGCATCGACAGGCGCAATTCGCGTGCGGTACGGTCCAATGTGCCGTGGTGACGGTGGTGGCACGCACAGTGAGGACACTGGGGGAGGAGTCCGCCGATGCCGCGGGGTGAGATCGATGAGGCGTGGATCGAGGAGGCGGTCCGGCGCTATCGCCGGATCGAATCCCTCCAGGCCGAGTTCGACCGGGCCGTGGCAACGGTCGAGGTGACCGTCCGTTCGCCGGACGGCCTGGTAGAGGTGGTGGTGACCGCCAGCGGCCGGATCACCGACGTGCGGTTCCTCGGTCCGCTGCACAATCGGGCGCCGCGCGACGTGGCCGGTTCGGTGCGGGCCGCGGTGGCGGCCGCCGCCGACGCCGCGCAGTGGGCCCGGGAAAAGTTGCACAACGAGACCTTCACCGCCTACCGGCCGCTGACGGGGGCGTGAGATGGAGAGCCTTCGCGCCCTGGCCGACCGGCTCGACGAGGCGAGTGCCACCCTGACCGCGCTCTCCCGCTCGATCACCGCCGCCGACCCGGCACAGGCGGCCTTCGGCGTCGACGCCTCCGGTCGGCCAGGCGAGATCGGGCGGGCGCTGCACCGGCAGTGGATGGCGGCCACGGGCGATCGGGCCCGGGAGGCGCACATCGCCGCCGCACAGTTGTCCGCCACGGCGGACGCGTTGCGCCAGGCCGCAGCCCGCTATGCCGACACCGACTCGGTCGCCGCCCGCCGAATGGTGGGGGAGGCGTGATGGACGCCCTGGACCGGCTCGCCGAGCCCGGTCTCGACCTGCTGCGTCGGGTCGACACCCTGCTCGCCGGCGGTGCGCCCGAGGGGCACCGGGTCTGGCCGCTGCTGCGGCGGATGCAGGTGTTGCCCGGCGACGCGTTGCGCGGCTTCCTCGACCTGCGTCCCGCGCCGCTGGCCGGTGCCGGGCACGCGGTGCGCCGGCACGTCCCCGGGTACGACCACGCCTGCGCCGCGCTGACCGACCCGCTGCTCTGGTCCGGCTCGGCCGCCGCAGCCTACGGCCAGTCCCGGGCGATGCTGCTGCGCCACTTCGACGAGGGCCCGGAGAGCCTGGTCGGGCGGCTGGAGGCGACCGCCGGTTACGCCGACGCGCTCGCCGACTGGGTGGAGGGCAGCCGACTCGCCGTGGCGCGAGCCCTGGCCGACGTGATCGGCTCGGCCGAGGCGGTGGCGGTCGTCGCGGCCACCTCGCTGACCCGGGAGCCGTCCCACTCCGGGCCGTCGTCACCGGGCACCGTCGGTGCCGCCGAGGTCGCCGCCCGGGTGCTGGCCGTGCTCTGCGTGGCGTACGACGGGGCGGAAACCCTGCTGCGGCAGTGGGGGCCGAGTCTGGCCGAATCTCCCTGGCGGCCCCCCGGCGCCCGGCTGCGACCCGACGGTGGTGGCACCGCACCCGGCACCCGGACAACCCGCGTCGGCTGGTAGCCAACCCGCTGTCGCCGACCCGGTCGGATGCCGGCGCGGCGTCGTAGGGTGAAGGCATGGGCATGCTCTGTGCGGTCAGCTTCCAGCGGTACGGGCGCCTCTACTACCTCGATCCGGGCGAGCTTCGTCCACAGGTGGGTGACAAGGTGCTGGTCCCCACCGACGACGGCCCCGAGGTGGCGGAGTGCGTCTGGGCCGCCCAGTGGGTCACCGAGGAGACCGACGGCTTTCCCCGACTGGCCGGGCTGGCCGAGGAGGAGGACCTGCGCCGCGACGAGACGCTGCGCCGGCGCAAGGCCGAGGCGAAGGTCGCGGCCAAGCGGCTGATCCGGGAGCACGGCCTGCCGATGCGAGTGGTGGCGGTCGACCATGTGCTCGGCGGTGGCGAGGGCGGCGGCGAGCGGAGCACCATCTACTTCACCGCGCCGCACCGGGTGGACTTCCGCTCCCTGGTACGCGATCTCGGGGCGACCCTGCACTGCCGGGTGGAGCTTCGTCAGCTCTCGGCCCGGGACTCGGCGCGGGTGCAGGGCGGCATCGGCTCCTGCGGGCGTGACCTGTGCTGCGCCACCTTCCTCAACGACTTCGAGCCGGTCACCATCCGGATGGCCAAGGACCAGGACCTCCCGCTCAACCCGCTGCGCATCTCCGGTGCCTGCGGCCGGCTGATGTGCTGCCTCAAGTACGAGCACCCGCTGTACCAGAAATTCCAGGAGTCCGCCCCGGCGATCGGCTCCCGCGTCAGCACGCCCGAGGGGGAGGGCCGGGTGGTCGGCCACAGCGTCCCGAGAGACGCCGTCACCGTCCGCATGGACGCCGACGGTTCGCGCTCCATGTGCTCCCGCGCCGACGTCTGCGGCTCCCGCCTCGCCTACGAAACCCGCGACCAACCCACCCCCAACCCACCCCGCTGACCCCGCGCCCCGCCCCGCCCCGCCCCTCCCTCCCTCCCTCCCTCCCTCCCTCCCCGCCGCCCCTCTCTGCCCGGCGATCTTGCACCTTCCGTCGCCGCAAAAGCCGTGAAACGGGGCAAATTGGCGACCGAAAGTGCAAGATCGCGGCGGGGCTGGGGCGGGCCGGGCCAGGCCGGGACGGGGAGCGCGGGGCGGGGTGGGTGGGTGGCGGTTAGGTGAGGGTGGTGGGGGGTTCGGCCAGGCGGGGGCGGAGCGGGGTGGTGGGGGTCAGCCAGGAGGCTTCGGGGGACTGGTCGGGGTTGACCTGCCAGTCGCGGCCGACCCGGTCGATGGCGATGGGATAGAGCGTGAGGGTGCCGTCGGGGTCGATGCGCAGGCGTACGAAGCCCTTCGCGTCCTCAATGCCCTGGCCGGCGAAGAGTTCGTTCACGTTCACCCCGAACCAGCTGGCGACCAGCAGGTACGCGGCCACAAGTTGGCTGGCCACGAGACCGATCACCGGCAGGTAGATGGTCGCTGCGGCGGCCACCGGCAGTGGCCAGGGCCAGTCGTGGAAGGGCAGGGCCAGCCAGGCCCAGGTGCCGAGGGCGGCCAACCCGACATGGGCGAGGCCGTGCGTGATGCCGAGCAGCCAGTGCCGCACGTGTCGTTTGCCGCTGGAACTGGGCGGCTTGGCGAACAGGGCCGCCGCGAGGATCGTGACCAGCACCATCATCACCAGCGGCACGCTGAACAGGCGCAGCTCGGAGGCCTGCGAGCGGAAGTCGGTGACCCCGGCCATGGAGAACATCAGCAGGGTGTGCAGGATGCCGAGCAGGGTGGCGAAGCCCGGGTTGCGTCGGGGCAGCCGGCTGAAGATCCCCCAGCCGTACCGTCGGGAGCGGGCCGCGTCGGGGTAGCGGCCGGCCAGCTCGTACGTCTGGGAGGGGCTGGACCGGCGGGCCAGGGTGTCCCGTGGCGGCACCTCGATCCGCTCCGGCAGCTTGTGGGTGGGGTACAGGTAGGCGCCGCCGCTGCCGGAGGTGACCAACTGCCGGCCGTCCGGCCCGGTGTACCGGGCATAGTGGTGCAGGTCGCCGGAGATCAGCAGCCGGACCCGGGCACCGGTGGGCGCGACGATGGTCCGGATGAAATAGTCGATCGAGTCGTACGCCGTGGGGTGGTCGACGGCCTTGACCCACGCGGGCGCCGGCACGGCCAGGATCACCTTGCTCTGCGGCCCGAGCCGCTTCGCCACCGCGTCAAAATAGGTCAACTGCGGATCGTCGACGTACGAGCCGGACTGGTCGTCGAGGCCGAGCAGCCACCAGTCGGCGGGCAGTTCGACGGCGAAGTAGGAGCGGGACTGGCCGGTACGCCAGCCGCCGAAGTGCCGGTCCCGGGTGCGGACGAAGAGCCGCAGGAACGCGGTAAGTCCGTCGTACCAGTCGTGGTTGCCGGGGACCGCGAAAACCGTCGGCTGCTCGGCCGGGGTGCCCGGCAACGCCGCCTGGTACGGCCCCTTGCAGCGGTCCTCGTAGGCCGCGTACTCGGCCGACGGGTAGACCTGGTCGCCCCCCATCACCAGGGTCTGCGCCCGGGGCAGTCGGTGCCCGTCCACGGTGATCTCCGGCTGGGCGAGCAGATAGGCCACCGAGTACGTGGCGTTGAAGCCGTCGCCCAGGTCGGCCACGTAGTCCAGCCAGAGCCCGCCGTCCGGCCCGACCTGCTTGGCGACCTCCGCGTCGAGGGCCTTCTGCAACTCCCGCTTGTCCAGGTACGCCCCGAAGAGCAGCGCCAGCAGCGTACGCAGGCCGGTGCTGATCAGCAGCAGCGGCGCGAGCCACGGCACCGGCTTGCGCGGGGTGAAGCCCAACTCCAGCGGATCGGTGCTACGTGGCCGCCGCGCCGCCCGCCCACCGGCCGCCTCCTCGGCGTACGGCGTTCGATTGGTCGGCTCGGGGCGCGGACCGTCGTCGGGAGCGTCGACCGGTTCGTCGCGGGGGGTGGGATCCTCGGTCACCCGCCGCAGCCTAGTGCCGACCGGGTGAGCGTGCTGTGCCGAAACCGCTCCGGCGTCCGGTTCGCGACTCGGCAATCCCGCTCCAACCGGGGTCAGCGCGTGCCGTACACTTGACCACCGTTGCCGCCTTAGCTCAGTCGGCTAGAGCGACGCACTCGTAATGCGTAGGTCGACGGTTCGATTCCGTCAGGCGGCTCAGAAGGATGCCCTGGCCAGCGGAGACGCAGGTCAGGGCATCGTTTGTATCGATGAGGATTTGAGTCACCCCCGAAGCGTCCCCGGTGGCCGATTTGAACTCCGCTTCTCAGCCCTGCAGGTAGGCCAGGACCGCCAGGATCCGGCGGTTGTCGTCCTCGGAGGGCTTGAGACCGAGTTTGGTGAAGATGCTGTTGCTGTGTTTGCTGACAGTCTTCTCGGTGACGAACATCCGGGCGGCGATCGCAGCGTTCGACCGGCCCTGGGCCATCAGGGTGAGGACCTCATGCTCGCGTGGGCTCAGGCCCAGGAGCTTAGGGTCGGTGGAGCGGTGGGTGAGCAGCGCCCTCACCACGTCGGGGTCCATGACGGTGCTCCCGGAAGCGACCTGCCGGACACTGGCGACGAAATGGTCGACGTCCGTAACCCTGTCCTTCAACAGGTAGCCCACTGCGCCCGCGCAATCCGACATCAGCTCTCTGGCGTAGATCTGCTCGACATACTGCGAGAGCACCATGATGGGCAGCCCTGGAATCTGCCGGCGGGCTTCTATGGCGGAACGCAGTCCCTCGTCGGTGAAGGTCGGCGGCAACCGCACGTCGACGATGGCGACGTCGGGACGGTGCGTCATCAGCGACCGGATCAGGGCGGCCCCGTTGTCAACGGCTTCCACAACCTCGAACCCATTGGCCCGCAGGATCCTGATCAGGCCCTCGCGGAGCAGGGCGAGGTCCTCGGCTATCACGATACGCACGGCAGTGACATCCTCACCTCGGTAGGTCCGCCCGGCGGACTGTCAACGGCCAGCGTGCCGTCGAAGGCCGCCAGCCGACGCTGGATGCCACGCAGGCCGGTGCCGGCATCGATCGAAGCACCCCCACGGCCGTCGTCGGACACCAGCATTGTCAACTCTCCTGCAGCGCCGTCCCGATGGGGTGCGAACTCCACGGTGATCCGGATCTGCCGGGCCTGGGCGTGCTTGATGGCGTTCGACAAGGCCTCGGCGACGGCGAAGTAGGCCGCTGACTCGATCGGGGCCGGCAGCCGTCCGGGTAGGCGGGTCACCACCGTGGTCGGGATCGGATTGACCAGGGCCAGGGCCTTGAGGGCGCCCTCCAGGCCACGGTCGGCCAGTACCGGCGGATGGATGCCTCGTACCAGGTCGCGCAGCTCGGTCAGGGCGCTGGAGGTCGACTCGCGGGCCTCGGCCAGCAGCTGCTGGACGGCCTGCGGATCCTTGGGCAGTAACTGTTCGGCCAAGCCCAGGCTCATACCCAGCGACACCAGCCGGGCCTGCGCGCCGTCGTGCAGGTCGCGTTCGATTCGGCGCAGCTCGCCGGCCTGGGTGTCGACGGTCTCAGCGCGCGAGGTCGCCAACTGTTGAACGCGGGCCCGCAGGCGCGCCTGCTCGGTGGGGCCGAGCAGAGCGCGGATCACCCGAGCGTTGAGGTTCGCCAGGCGTGCCGCAGTGGTGTACCAGAGCAGAAGGAAAACCGGACCGAGCGGTACCAGCGCGAAAGACTGCGCGACGCTGTGCAGCCGGAAGGCCTCCCCCATCGGGGTGCGGAACACCTGAGGAGGCGTCAGTTGATAGATGAGCGGATAGGTCAGGTAGACGACTCCGAAGGCGAAGAACAGCAGCGACAGTCCGCTACTCAACCATATGGTGATCGAGTTGACCACCAACCAGATCCAGTCCCGCCACGTCGCCGGGTCGCGCAGGATCGTCCAGAGCCGCGCCAGCCACCCGGCGTCCGGCGTCGGCTGATAGGGGTGGGCGGGCACCGGTACGCCGAGCCGTTCGGCGGCCCACTGGCGGTGCAGGTCGGCAAGCCAGCGCACCAGTGCGGTGGTGAGCAGAATCAAGGGGATTCCGACGCCGAGGGCGGCGATTGACACCGAGGTGATCCAGACCGTGGCCAGCACGGCACCCAGGACCGAACCTGTCAGCAGCACCAGCGACCAGCCCAACAGGCTCATCCGCAAGGCCAGCGCGGAGCGCGGAGCTGGACCGCTGCGTGCGACGGGACCAGGCCCGGAGCGCTCCCGCGAGGGCGAGGAGCCGCCGGGAAGTGTGGTTCCGCTGGAATCGGTCATTTCACTCCCTCATCGCGCATCGTGCCGAATCGACGGGACTGGCGGTCGGGCCATATCGGCCCCGGGCGATCCGCAATTTCCGCGGTGGGGGTTCCTTCACTCCCTGCGGGGCCAGCACCCAGGTTGTCCGTTCTCGGCAATGGAAGCTGGCATCGCCGGTCGACGGCTCAGCGAGCTGAGCCGTCGACCGGCGCACACCTTACCCGCCGCGCAAGCAGTGTCGGCCCGCCCGGAATCTCTGCCGCCACCTCGCCGTCATCGAGATCGGGGCCCCTGCCACCCGCTGGCACGATGCCGCTACTTGACGGTGGCGGTCATCTGTGCGATTTCGTTGAGCACCAGGACGGGCTTGTCCTGGGGAACGTCGTGCGAGCTGCCCTTGGCGGCGACGAGGGTGCGGTCGGGCCCCGCCTTGACGAACGCGGCGGCCGCGTCGCGCCAGGCCTGAGCGTCCTGCGGAGATCCGTCGAAGGGTGTCTTGTCCGACACGACATAGATGACGGGGACGCTGTCGGGCCAGGAGACCTTGTGGTACGCCTGGTGCGTGGGACCGAAGTTGTCGGCCGTGGCAATGAGCTGGCGGTTCGCCTTCGTCGACGGCGCCTTCTTGAGCTCTTCGATCTGCGGCGCGGTCAGCGTGACAATTCGTTGGATCTGGGTGTCGGTGAAGAATTGCGGCACGTTGGCATCGATCAGCACCGCCCCGGAGACAACGCCGGGGTTCGCGAGGACGAAGTAGTGGGCCACCTCCCCTGCCTGCGAGTGGCCCGCGAGGACCACGTTCTGGGTGACGCCGAGTTCACGCAGACCGGCCTGCAGGTCGGAGGCGGCGGCCTGGGGGTCCCATGGGCCCTGCACCTCCTCGCTGGCGCCCATACCGGCCCGGTCGTAGGTGATGATCTGCGATCCGGTGGCCTGCGACAGCTGCGGCACCAGGGCATCCCAGTACGAGGAGTCCTCGCCGCCGCCGGCGTCCAGCACGATGGTGGGAGAACCTCCGGGCGTGACGTGGAAGGCAAGCTGATGCCCGTTGTTGGCGATCATATGCAGGCCCGCTGCGGGCGCCGCGCTTACCGAGGTCGAGGGAACCGCGGCTTCCGGACTGGCCGCGGGCGCGGCCTGCGGCGCCGCCGAGTCATCACACGCGGCGAGTGCCCCTATCACGGCGACGGGAAGGACGAGGGCCAGGGCAGCCCGATGGAACCGGGAGATTTTCTGTGTGGTCATGGAAATGAGCGTCCACGGTTTCTGGATCTTGTGCGAGCCTGCTAGCCCCCAGTCGGGTTGGGAGTTATCTCTACCCTTCCCGAAGGCGAGTCAGAACCCGTCAGGTACTGCTGGACGCGCATCTTTCCAGTATCCGTCCGGGTAGCGGGGCGCTCGAGCTGCCGCTTCAGCCACGCCAGGTGCGCCCGCGAAGGATCTCGGGATCAGCGAGTCCTGCCTGCGCAACTGGCTGGCCCAAGCTGATACTGACGACCCCGGTGGTGGCATGGGCCAGCCGACCAGCACAGAAGAAGGAGCTGCGCCGCCGTAATCGTCAGCTTGAGGTGGGAACGAGTTCCTCAAGCGGGCGGCTGCGTATTTCTCCCGGAAGAACGTTCTCCCGATGTAGCATTCCGGCCGGTTGCAGAACTCGCTGACGACGGCATCGACGTTGCCGGTCCGCTGCCGGGTGTTGAGCCTGTCAAGATCCGGAGCTCCTCGGTGTCAACCTCATCCCACGGCCAGGCCAGCGGAAACGGCTCGGCATCACGTTGAGCGATGACGGGCGCACCATCGCCGGACACTCGGAAGGCCCGACCGGCAAGATCCAGGCCGTCGTGTGGCGCTGCCGGTGAGTTACAGGCCCGTGAGGTGACCGGTCACCGTCAAGCACATCGAGCACATCGAGCGGATCGGTGCCTTGTTGGATCTGGCCGGTGTCGTGGTCATCGCCGTCTCACCGCCCCCGCCTGCGCGCCCGGCTCGACGAGGCATCGAGCCGGGCGCGTTGGAGGGCTAGGCCACGAAGCGGGAACGGCGTCGGCGTCCGATCAGGTAGCCAGCGCCGCCGAGAAGCAGCAGCACACCACCGATGCTGGCCACGGTCGCGGTGTCGGCACCGGTGACGGGCAGCCCACCGCCTTCGCCACCGCCCGGAGCGCCCGGGTTGGTGGAGGAGGAAGGAGCCGGTGCAACGGTCGTGGTGGCGCTGGGCGTGGCGCTCGGCGTGGTGCTGGGCGTGGCGGTGGCCGTGGCGCTCGGCGTCGGGGTGGGCTGCGACGCGCAGTCGAGCTCACGTGCGGCGTACAGGTCGTTGTTCAGGTAAGCCAGGTAGGCATCGATGGTCGCCTCGCCGAGCACCTTCTGCGCGGCTGCCTGCACGTTGGCGCCAGCGCTCACCAACGTCCGGGTCACCGCGATCCGTAGGTCCGTTGACCAGGCTTTCTGCACGTCCGTCTTGAGGAATGCCCGCAGATCTTCCGGGGTGCCGTCCAGCCGCTCCTGTAGCACCTTAGGCAGGATGGTCAACGTGTCGGCGTTCGCTGCGGCCAGGATCTGGTTGGCCAACACTCGCAGCTCTACATTGGTGGCGGTATCCAGGTCGATGGTGACAAGCTCGCGGATATCCTTGTACACCTTGCGCTCAACCGTTTCGCATGCCTCGTTCAGCACGGGTGGTTCGGTTTGAGCCATCGCCGGCGCCGCCGGAACCAGGAAGGCCAGCGCCATCAGGACGCCGACCGATAGCTTCCATCTCATTTGGGTCTTCCTCCCCGTGGCAAGCAAAAACGTGGAGATACTACCGGTCGCTCACGTTAAGAGGTTGCCCATTGGTGACCGGCCTCGCGTCGAGGCTGCGGATACAGCTGCCCACTTACGGCGTCAGGGCCGTCCAGGCGTAGCTGTGCACTGCCATGACGAGCGCCAACCCGTACCGAATCGGTGTGGTCGATGCCCGGCGGGGCGGCCCGGGTGCGCTCAGTTTCGGGGAACGATCTGGATGATGCTGGTCCCGGTGGCCATGGCGTCGTCGTCGACCATCGCGCTGACCAGTTTGTAGTAGCCGGGCTTGGCCTCGGCGGCGATCGGGATGACGCTTACCGGCTGCTCGTCGGGCGTACCGGCGGGTCTGACCGGCTCGGCGGGGTAGGTGACCAACCCGGGGACGCTGACGGTGCCCACCTCCGCGTCCTTGAGCTGCGCCTCCGTCTCGTACGGGCCGGTCAGGCTCGCCTGAAGCTCGACCCGGACCGGGGTGGTCGCGGTCGCGTCGCGCACGCCGACGACCCAGTGCAGGGTGAACGTCTGCCCTGGCTGGTAGAGCTTCTCGATGTCTCCCGGCTTGCAGCAGCTGTATTCCAGTCGCGAGGTTGCCGGTGCATCGGTGACCTCGGCGATGCACCCTGTCAGCAGCGGTACGACCGCCAGACAGGCGAGTAACCGAACCAGGGGCGCCTTCATGCGCCGGAGCGTAGTTCCGGCGCGCCACCTGGGTTCGCCCCGCTTGAGGCCACTACTTCGACGCGGCGGCTGCGGGTGCTTACCCGGGGCCCTCGACGAACACTCCGCGACCCGGCACTCCGTACGTCAAGCCTCTGGCTCGCAGCACCAGCTGAACCTTGTCGATCGTGGTAGGCGACACCGAGTACAGCGCCGCGAGCTGCCGCGTTGAGGGCAGCTCTGTGTGAGCGGGGTACTCGCCGGCGGCGATCCGCGCAGCGATGTCGTCCGCGATCTGCTGGTAAGTCATGCGGCGGACGGCGGCCATCAGTTGTGCTCCCGGCGGGTCGATCGCCGGTTATCGCACCATGTGGAAACTCGCGCGGCAATGCGGTACCCAACCTACCCGCGTAGGTTGGGTAGGCTGCGGTGTGTGATTGACCAGTAGCTATCGGGAGGTGTGGTCATGTGTCGACTCATCTGCCGGCTGTTGCGGCACCGGCCTCCGGTGCCGCACGGCACGGGCCAGACCATTCAGGAAAGCGAGGCAGCGGCAGCGAAGGCAAGGCTCCTAGGACTGGCGCGGGCCCAGAACGCAGCCAGCCATCGGTACGGAGGAATCCAGTGAACGGAGCTTTGCCTGGCTGCGCGACTCAGATCACCGTGGAGCCCGGTGAGTGGCAGCTTGGCCATGGTCATCCCGGTCATACCCGCCACGTCATCGAGGTCGTGGCGGTGCACCCCTCCAAGGACCCGACCATGGCGTGGGTGCACGGGCACGGCCCCGAGTGCAGCTTGCGGAGTTCCGACTGCACGGTGCCGTGCTTCGAGATCCTGGTGCCCGTCGCCGTGCTCGCCGCCGCAGCGGCCGGGCGGGCGTGAGCACCGGCGGACTGCCGGTCGCCAGGTGGTGGCGGACCCTCGCCGAGCATCGGACCGGCCCAGCAGTTGGTGCCCGCGCTGCCGGCGGCGTCGCTGTCAGCCGTGGGCGGAGGCGTTCGCCGGGTTGATCGCGCACGATCAGTTTCACCTCGGGCCACCCTGGCTGGCCGCATCAGGCCAGGAACGCACGGAAGGAGATCACGCAGAGATGACCGGCGATCATCCTCACCGAGACCGAGTGGCGGGCGCACATCGACTCAGTCCGGGCGGGCCAGACGTACTGAACAGGGGCGTGCGTTGCGCAGGGTGCGGATGTAGGCGGCGGTGAGCGCGACGCCGCGATCTTCGTCAGCGGACAGGTCGGCGAGGGTGCGGGACGCGGCGGTCCCCGGGATGCCCGCGAGCGCCTGGGCCAGCCGTCGCCGGGCCGACGGTTCGAGGGTGCCGGGTGCCAGGCGGTCGACGATCCTGGCGGCGATCTGATCCGCCATCGCGGGATCATCCGCCAGTCCGCTCAGCGCGTCGGCCGCATCGACGTCGTTCGCCTCCTCGACGATCATGTCGATGAGCGTCGGGACAGCGTCGGTCACGCCGCGTGTCCCGAGGGCCAGAGCGGCGTACCTGCGGACCACGACGTCGGAGTTGGCGAGCGCGTCCCGCAGCAGTGCGGTGGCCGCGTCGTCGGGGATCTCGGCGATGGACTGGACGGCACGTTGCCGTACCTCGGCCACCGGTGCGTCGAGCCCCTTTGCGAGCAGGGCCAATCCGCGCTCGCCCGACTGGGCCAGCGCCCAGCGTAGGGCCCCGGCGACGTTCGGATCCGACTCGCTCAGCACCGCCTCGACAAGCGCCTCCACCGGCACCGGAGCCTCGCCGACCGAGGAGAGGGCAGCGCGCTGGCGCTTCCCGGCGCTCTCCGATCCCAACGCCTGGAGAAGGGAGACGATCTGGAGGACATCCTCCCAACCGGCGGGTTCCGCGGCGCCGATCCGACCGAGTCGGGTGAGCAACTCCGTCTCCGCCGCGATGCGTGCCCGGGTCTGCCGGATCAGGTCGTCGACCAGCGCGGCGGGAGTGAAGCCGGGGTCGTCCAGCGCGCGCCCGACTTCACGCAGCGACAGCCCCAGCGACCGCAGGCTCGCGATGTGGAAGATCCGCCGGATGTCCTCGCTGGAATACTCGCGATAGCCCGAGCCGGTGCGACCCGTGGGCCGCACCAGGCCGAGCGAGTCGTAGTGCCTGAGCATCCGGGCGCTGACCCCGGACCGTCGGGCCACCTCGCCGATCAACACTGCCGGTCATCCCTCCTGGCCGCTCCCGCCGAGGGCCACGATGCGCTTCGCCTCCTCGATCGCGAACTCGAAACCGGCATCCGGGTCGTGCAGCAGCCGTTCCGTGGCGATCGCGTGTTGGCGTACCCGAGAGTCGGGATCCGTGTTCGCGGCGCGCAGGGTCGGCACGATCGTCTCACCGAGCGCGATAAGCGCCCGACTGAGGCTCAGTTGCAGCTCACGCCCGCCGCGCCCGAGCTGGGTCGCCAACACCCGGGCCAACTCCGGTTTCTCATTTTCGGGTACGAGTGCGACCGCTGCCCGCCAGGCGCTCCGCGCCACCTCGTCGTCGGCGTCGGTCAACAGCGCCCGCGTGATCGCCGGCCAGGCGCGCCGATCACCGATCTTGGACAGGGTGTGCAACGCCTGGCTTCGCGCCTGCGCACGCTCCGAACGGAGTTCCGGCGTGAGTTTCGGGACCGTCATCGACGCCGGGTGGCGGGTGAGTGCCCAGGTGAGCATCTCGCGTACGGAGAAGTCGGGCTCGATCGCGCATCGTTCGATGAGCGTGTCGATGAACTGTGGGTCCGGGCTCGTGCCGACGGCCAGCGCTGCCCGCAGCCGCACTGACGAATCACTGTTCTTCAGCCCCTGGAGAACTCGAATGTCCTGTTCCGGCCCGCCCATCGGGATCACCTCCTGGCCCCCAGCGAAGACCTTGTCACCGTGTCAAGGTCAAGCGCTGCCCGGTGAGCTGGCTCGGCGGTGGGATCGCGCTGCTGAAGACCGGCGGCTCTGCTCACCGGCCGGTGGCCTACGATCCGAAGATATAGCTGAATGCGATCGTGTGAGTGTCTTACGGGGAGGCATCATGGTCGGAAGGCTCGCTCGGCACCTTGCTGGTGGGGCTGCCGCCTGGTTCGTGTTCGTGGTGCAGACAGCCCTCGTTTACCTCGGACTGTTCGCGTACGCGGGGGTGACCAATGCGGATCTGGGTGGACCGCTCGGCGGGCCGTTCCTGGTGCTGCTCGCGGGCGTCGTGGGGGCCGTCCTGGTGCCGCTGCTCTTCGTGCCGGCCGGCTTGATCGGGGACGCAGCCGCGAAGAGTGGACGATTCCTCGCGAAGTTGCTGATCACGAGCGGTGCTGCGATGGTGCTGGCCGCGATCTACATGGCCGTGGTGGCCCTGGTGACCGGGGATTCGCTCGCCGTGGTGTTGTGGTCGTGCCTCGGCGCTGCGGTTGCCGTGCTCGTTCCTGCCGTCGCGCACGTCGCCGTCGCCGACGGCGTACTCAAGGTTGGTCAGATCTGGCGGCGCTTCCGCTCGCCGGCACCGGTCTGAGCAAGCCGGCACCGGGTGTGAGAAGGCCGGCACCGGTCTGAGCAGCAGGGCAGTCCGAAGCCGGCGTCGCCCCCGCGTGGCGGCGCCGGCGTCCTCGGGCGGTGCTGATCAGGCGGTGGTGGGCGAGTTCATCGCGACGACGATCACGAAAGCGATCCAGAGCAGGCCCAGCGCGGTGAAGATCCAGCCGAGGATGTAGCCGGCCTTGGCCAGCCCCTCGCCCTGCTCCCCGGTCTGCTGGATCTGCTTCTTGGCGATGTGCCCGAAGACGATGCCCAAGGGCGAGAAGACGAACGCGAACACCATCGCCAGGATGGCCATGACGTTGGTGCCGCCGGTGTTGCTGGCCGTGGCGGGAGCGTGTCCCCGGTCGGCGTACGAGGGCTGTGCCACTGGAGCCTCCTATGTGAACGGTCGGGTGCCGTCCATTGCTGCCCGCCGCTCGGCTGCGCCAAACGTGTCAGCGTGATGATGTAATCACTCACTGGAATGTCCGGCGTCTCCTGCACAATGCCGAGATCCCACTCAACTTCCGGAGGTTCGCTGTGCAACATGCGCCGGTCATCGTCAGCCTGCCGATCGCCGATCGACGGGTCGCCCACGACTTCTACCGGGACACGCTCGGCCTGGTCGCCATCGGGGAACCCGCCGAGGACGGGCTGCCCGAGCCGCTTCAGTTCGAGGTGAACGACGGCCTGCGGCTGGTGCTGGTGCCGACCGAGGGCTTCGGCTGGGTGCTCGGCGGTCGGGAGGTGGCCGACGCAAGGCACAGCGAATGCGTCCTCGGGCTGAGCGCGGCCGGGCCGGATGAGGTCGACGCCCTGATCAAGCGGGCCCGGAGCGCCGGCGCCGAGGTGGTCACCGAGCCCGGGCAGCAGCCCTGGGGATACACGGGCACCTTCGCCGATCCGGACGGCCACCTGTGGATGGTCGACGTCCCGGCCGGCACCTGACGCGCACCTGACGCGTTCCCAAGGCGGGGGTGCGGGATGCCGAGCAGGGCGCGCGACTGCGCCGCCGACGTGATCTCCACCGTCACGTCTGCCTCCCCACGGCGTTGACCATGGTGACGGCACCCGGGCGGGAACCGCCACGCTCGGTGCGGTGGCGCCTACCGCGAGGTTTGTCCGGTGCGGGCCGGGGTACGGCTCCACTGAAGAAGGACGCCGCCATGACGCCGCAGAGACCAGCAGGACGCAGGAAGCAGTGGAGGCCCGGAGATGGAGAGTCGACTCAAGGTCCTGGGTCACCCCGTCCATCCGATGCTTGTGATGTTCCCGGTCGCCCTGCTTACCACCGCCGTGCTCTTCGACATCATCGACACCGTCGGTGGGCCGGACTTCCTCGGCGAGGTGGCGTACTGGAATCTCACCGTCGGCCTGATCGGCGGCCTGCTGGCCGCAGCGGCCGGACTGTTCGACCTGCTGGCAATCCCCGCCGGCACCCGAGCCAAGCGGGTGGCGCTCACCCACGCCGCCGCCAATGTCGCGGTGATCCTGCTCTTCGCCGCGGTCTGGGTGGTACGGCTCAACGCCGATTCGCGGGGTGCCGGTGGGGCGCTGATCGCCATCGAGGTGGTGGCGCTGGGCATCCTCGGCGTGAGCGCCTGGCTCGGCGGCGAACTGGTGGACCGGCTCGGCGTGGGTGTCGACTCGGACGCCAACCTGGACGCGCCGAGCTCGTTGCGGTCGGGCTCGGCGAGCCAACGGATAGGAGACGTGCGATGAGCGGACCGGGACGTGGCTGGCGGGGCGGGCAGCAGGGCTGGGACCCGCTTGGCGAGTTGCAGTCGCTGCGGGCCGAGCTGAGCCGACTGGTCGGCGGCCGGCCGGGCCCGCCCGAGGTGGAACTGGGCGAGATTGCCGACGGCTGGGAGGTGGTCGTCCGGCTGCCCGGGGTCGCCCCCGAAGAGGTCGCGGTGGAGGTGGACGACCGCGAACTGTGCGTACGCGCCCGGACGGAGGCCGAGGTCAACGCCGACCACGGAATCCCCGGCGGCTTTGAGACCCGGGGCTTCGAGTACCGGGTGCCGCTGCCGGCGCGGGTGGACGCCGATTCGATCGACGCCGTGATGGATCACGGCCTGCTCCGGGTACGGCTGCCCCGGGCCAACCGGCCCACGCCGCGCACAATCACCGTCGGACGCACCGGGCCGCACCACACCGGCTTCTCCGGCGGTACGCCGAGCGGCGCCGACCCGGCAGCGGATCGGGAACTGCACCAGCCGGATGTCGCCGTCGGCGAGTCCGGCCGGTAGCGCCCGAGCGTGGGCACCCCGGCCGGTAGCGGCCCGAGCGTGGGCGACCCGACCCTGCTGACCCCGGCCGCCGGACGGGTGCCCGACGTGGCCCGGATCGCCGTGCTGCGCGCCAACGCGCTCGGCGACTTCATTTTCGTCCTGCCGGCGCTGGACGCGCTGCGCTCGGCGTACCCGGAGGCGGAGATCGTGCTGCTCGGCGCGCCGTGGCACGCGGCGCTCTGGCGCGACCGGCCGGGCCCGGTGGACCGGGTGCTGGTGGTGCCGCCCGCGCCCGGAATCCGCTTGGCGACCGACGGCGAGACGGCGGCGAGCATGGTCGACTTCCTGGCCGACGCCCGCGCGGAGCACTTCGACCTGGCGCTCCAGCTGCACGGCGGCGGCGCCAACTCGAACCCGCTGGTCGCCGCGCTCGGTGCCCGGGTCACCGCCGGGCTGCGGGCCGAGGACGCCCCGCCGCTGGACCGCTGGCTGCGCTACGTCTACTACCAGCCCGAGGTGATCCGCTACCTGGAGGTGGCGGCGCTGGTGGGCGCCCCGGCCACCACGATCATCCCGACGCTGGCGGTGACCGACGCCGACCGCGCCGAGGCGCGGTCCGTGCTCGGCGCGCCGGAGCGGCCCCGGGTGGCGCTGCATCCGGGGGCGACCGACACCCGGCGGCGCTGGCCCACCGACCGGTTCGCCCGGGTGGCCCGAGCCCTGCACGGCGACGGGTACGAGGTGCTGGTCACCGGCACCCCCGCCGAACAGGACGTGGTCGACGAGGTGGTGGGGGCCGCCGGGGTGCCGATCCGGCCGCTGGTGGGCACGCTCAGCCTGGGCGGGCTGGCGGCCTGCTACGCCGACTGCGCACTGGTGATCTCCAACGACACCGGCCCGCTGCACCTCGCCGCCGCCGTGGGTGCCCCCACGGTCGGCATCTTCTGGGTCGGCAACCTGATCACCACGGCCACCGCGCTACGCGGCCGGCACCGGCCGATCATCTCCTGGACGGTGCACTGCCCGGTCTGCGGCGTGGACTGCACACCCGGCGTCTATCCGCACCGACCCGGTGATGGCGAGTGCCCGCACCGCGACTCCTTCGTCACCGACGTCCCGCTGGCCGAAGTCCTCGAAGCCGCCCGCGAACTGCTCTTCGTTTGAAGGAAGGGCCCCTTGTTAACGCCTCCTGTATAGGAAGGGACCCCTCTTAACATCCGGCCCCGCGTTGACATCCGGCCCGCGTCGACATCCGGCCCGTGTTGACATCAGGCCCCGCGCCCGACCGGGTTGTCGGTGAGGACGACCTCCCAGGCCTCCACGTCGCGGTCGGTGACCGTGGTCGGTGACTCCAGGTGGTACGCGCCGCTGGGCAGGACGCCGGCGCCGCCGTGGCGCGCCAACACGGCGAGCTGGGCGGCGACGTCCTCGCCTTGGTGGGCCGCCGGCACCCGGCGCCAGAACTCGAAGCCACCGGAGTCGAGCAGCTTGGCGCGGTCGTACAGCACGCAGCCGCCGATCCAGGAGACCTTGTACGCCCGCCAACCACCCGGTGGCAGCGCCAGCGCCTCGGTGACGTGCAGCAGGTTCGCCGCGGAATGGATCTGCGCCCGGTCCCACTCGGGCGTGCCCGGTCGGATCCGTTCCGGCTCGGGCCGACCGGTCCACTCCTGGTAGTGCCGGTGCGTCTGGGGGCGTACGTCGTCCAGGTAGGAGAGCCCGTGCACCGCGTTGCCGACGAATCCGCAGCCCAGCTCCTCGATCGCGGCGACCAGCCGGCGCAGCGTCCCCGGTTCCAGCCAGACGTCGTCGTCGAGGCAGAGCACGTACCGGGCGGCGGAGGCGGCGAGCAGGGCGGCCCGGTGTTCGGCCAGGCCACGCCGGGGCAGTCGGCGGGTCAGCAGCACCGGGTGGCCCCGATGTCGCAAAGCCCGGACCATGGTGGCCGTGGCCGGGTGGGCGTACCCGGGTCCGCCGTCGGACTGGTCGCTGACCACCACCCCGAACCCCGGAACGCCCTCCTGAGCGGCGAGCCCGGCGAGCGTGACGGCCAGTTCGGCGGGCCGGTCGCGGGTCGGCACCAGCACGTCGAGCAGGCGGTCGGCACGGAAGTCGCGGTGCGTGCCACCGTCCAGCGGTCGGTTCACGGCGCCTTGCCGGTCAGCGGCGGCGTGGTCGTGCCGATCGGTGGTGTGGTCGTGCCGATCGGTGGCGCGGTCGCGTCGGGCGGCGGTTCGGTGGCGGCGGAGGGTGCCGCGTCGGGCGTCGGGCTACCGGCCCCGACCTCCACCGCGCCCTGCTGACCGTACGCCCGGATCCGCTCGATGATGGCGGAGGTGGACCGGTCCGGCACGTATCCGAGGGTGCGCACCTGGCCGCCCAGCCGCTGCACCAGCGGGGCCTCCGGCACCAGGTCCGGCGGGTAGTCGCCGCCCTTGACGTAGACGTCGGGACGGATGGCCTCGATCAGCTCGGTCGGCGAGTCCTCCTCGAAGACCACCACGTGGTCCACGCAGGAGAGCGCGGCGAGCAGGGCGGTGCGATCCTCTACGGGGTTGACCGGCCGGTCCGGCCCCTTGAGCCGCCGTACGCTGTCGTCGGAGTTGACCGCCACCACCAGCAGGTCGCCGAGGGCGCGGGCCTGTTCCAGGTAGCGCACGTGTCCCCGGTGCAGCACGTCGAAGCAGCCGTTTGTGAAGACGACGGAGCGGCCCGCACGGCGCTGCTCGTCGATGAGCGAGGTCAGTCCTTCGGCGCCGACCAGCACCTGCCGGCCATCGCTATCGGCTGGCGGTGCGCCCAGCGCGGCCAGCAGGTCCTCCTGATGACAGACGCAGGTACCGGTGCCGGCGACGGTGCTCGTCGCGGCGAGCTGCGCCAGCTGGGCGGCGGTCGACAACGGCGCGTCGGCGGCCAGCGCGAGCGTCATGGCCGCCAGGTACGCGTCCCCGGCGCCGACGGCGTGGCTGGCCGGCACCGGGGTGCTGTGGCTGCGGGCCGGCTGGCCGTCGGTCCCGCCGACCACTGCGCCATCGGTGTCCAGGGTCACCGCGACCACGTCCGCGCCGGTGTGCGCGCGCAACTCGGCCAGCCGGGACTCGGCCAGCACCGCCCGGTCCACCCCGGCGCCGGCGTCGGCGTTCACGGTCACGCCGGTGCCGGTCACGCTGAGCCCGTCCCAGGTCATCGCCACCCGCCCTTCGGCCGGAGTGGGCTCGCCGGTTGGCCCGTCGGTGCGCGGCAGTCCGGAGCCGCCGGGTGCGGCACCGACTGTCAACTCGGACGGGCCGTCGGCCGGGTCGATCTCCGGATGCTCCAGATGCAGGCGGCGGCCACCGCCGGCGCCGTCACCCTCCTGGCGGGCGCTGCCCTGGTCCTCACCGCTTGCGGCGGTGCCGGCGCGGGCGAGCAGCCGGGTCGCCTCCGCGAAACTCGGGGTCACCACGGTCGGGCTCAGGCCACGCCAGTCGGCGAGGTCGTGCGCGTCAAGCGCGACCATGGCGTACCGGGTGCGTTCGGCGACCAGCCAGGCGCGTACCGGCGCGGGCAGCGCACCCAGGCCGTAATCGCAGATCACCAGGGCCGGTGCGGCACCACCGGCGGCGGCCTGCAACTCCTCGGTCGCACATTCGAGCGCGGTCAGCAGGCAGTCCACCCCGAGATCGCTGAGCGGATCGTCCGGTTCGCCGGAGTCCTCCCGCAGCAGGATCTGGTCGCCAGCCAGCATCCGGCGCTTTATCGGGGTGGGACGGCCGGGCTGGCTGACCGTACGGTCCCAGACACCCGCCCGGTCCAGACAGTCGTGCAACTCGTCACCGGCGGCGTCCGCCCCGACCGGTGCCACCAGCACCGACCGCCCGCCCAGGGTGGCGATGTTGACGGCGGTGTTGGCCGCTCCACCCGCTGCGGAGATGCGGCGGCGCAGGGTGAGTACCGGTGCCGGGGCCTCCCGGCACAGCCGGTCCGAGTCGGCGAACCGCCATTCATCGAGCATGGCGTCACCGATAACCAGCACCGGGCGCCCACGCCAGCTCTGCACGACGTCGGCGAGTCGGAGATGGTCCGCTGCTGCTCGTGCCATGCCGGCGGATCCCCCGGGCCGGCGGGGTCAAACCTGCCGCCCGCGAGCGACGCGGACCACGCCAAGAGGTCGTTTCGGGCGTTTCGGGGTCGGGAACCGTTCTGGTGAACCCCGGAGAGGAGAAACAGCATGACAGCGACGTTGCAGGGCAAGCGAGTAGCCTTCCTGGCCACCGACGGCGTGGAGGAGGTCGAGTACGTCCAGCCGCGCCAGGCGGTCGAGCAGGCCGGCGCCACCGCCGAGCTGGTGTCGCTCAAGACTGGGAAGATCACCTCCTTCGAGCATCTGGACCAGTCGACGGCGTACGAGGTGGATGTGAGCGTGGCCGACGCGGACCCGGAGCGGTACGACGCGCTCGTGCTGCCGGGCGGGGTGGCCAACCCGGACTTCCTGCGCGCCGACCCGGACGCCGTACGGTTCGTGCGGTCGTTCTTCGACGCGCGCAAGCCGGTCGGGGTGATCTGCCACGGCCCGTGGACGCTTGTCGAGGCGGACGTGGTGCGCGGTCGGCGCCTGACGAGCTGGCCGAGCCTGCGTACCGACCTGGTCAACGCCGGTGCCGAGTGGGTCGACGAGCAGGTCGTGACCGACAACGGCCTGGTCAGCAGCCGAAACCCGGACGACCTGCCGGCCTTCTGCGCCAAGATCGTCGAGGAGTTCGCCGAGGGCCGACACTGACGCCCCGCCGCGCTCCGGTGACTTCGGTGTCAGCGAGAGCGGCAGCTCATCATTCGAGGATCGCGACCCTCGTCCCGCCACGGGCGAGGGTCGCGCCCTGTCCGGGGTGGTCGTTTCCGGCGCCGACCGGCATGTTTCCGGTGATCCGGGAATGTAGGCGCAATGACCACGGACGGCCCCGCACCGGTGTTGAACCGGGGACAGCTCCGCCTGCTGATGTTCGGTCTGATGACCGGGATGCTGCTGGCCGCGCTCGACCAGACCATCGTCGGCACCGCCCTGCCGACCATCGTCGGCGAACTCGGCGGCATCGACCACTACTCCTGGGTGGTCACGGCGTACCTGCTCGCCTCGACCGCCTCGACCCCGCTCTACGGCAAGATGGCCGACCTGTACGGGCGCCGGCCGGTCTTCCTCTTCTCCATCGGGACGTTCCTGCTCGGATCGCTGTTGGCCGGGTTGTCGCAGGACATGACCCAGCTGATCGTCACCCGGGGGGTGCAGGGCCTGGGTGCGGGCGGCCTCATCACCCTGGCCTTCACCATCATCTCGGACGTGGTGTCACCCCGCGAGCGTGGCCGCTACCAGGGCATCTTCGGGGCTGTGTTCGGGATCGCCTCGGTCGCCGGCCCACTGGCCGGTGGCTACTTCGCGGAGACCAACTGGCGGTGGATCTTCTACGTCAACGTGCCGTTGGCGATCCTCGCCATCGTGGTCTGCTCGCGGGTGCTGCGGTTGGTGCCGTTCACCCGCCGGAAGCACGCCATCGACTGGCTCGGCGCGATGCTGCTCGTCGCCGGGGTGAGCTGCCTGCTGCTCGCGCTGAGCTGGGGTGGCGGCACGTACCCGTGGGGGTCCGGGGTGGTCATCGGGCTGTTCGTGGCCGGCGCCGTGCTGGCGCTGCTCTTCGTGCTCCAGGAGCGTCGGGTCGCCGAGCCGATCCTGCCGCTGCGGCTGTTTCGCAGCGCCACCTTCGCCCTGGCCAACAGCGCCGGGTTCGTGCTGGGTCTGGTGATGTTCGGGTCGATCATCTTCATCCCGCTGTACCTCCAGATCGTCAAGGGCGCCTCACCGACCCGCAGCGGTCTGCTGATGCTGCCGATGATGGCCGGCATCATCGTCACCTCGGTGCTCACCGGCCGGGCGATGAGCCGGATCGGCCGGTACAAGTGGTTCCCGGTGGCCGGGGCGGCGACGCTGCTGGTCGGGATGCTGCTCTTCACCCGGTTGCGGGTGGAGACCTCGATCTGGGTGGCGTTCGGCTTCATGGTCGTCATCGGGGTGGGGCTGGGGCTGTGCATGCAGTCGCTGGTCCTGGCGGTGCAGAACGCCGTCTCCCTGCGTGACCTGGGTGCCGGCACCTCCTCGGCGACCTTCTTCCGCTCCCTCGGTGGCTCCTTCGGAGTGGCCATCCTCGGCGCGGTGCTCTCGTCGCGGCTCAGCGCCGAACTGGCCGACCGGCTACCCGCCGCGCTCGCCCAACTGACCCCCGAGCAGCGGGCCGCAACCGGCGCGACCGGCGGCGCGGGCGTCTCGGCCAACGATCCGGCGACCATCCTGGCCCTGCCCGATCCGGTACGCGCCGCCGTGCAGGCGGCGTTCGTCGAGTCGCTGCACCTGGTCTTCCTGACCACCGGCCTGATCGCCATCGTGGCGCTGCTGGTCACCCTGGCCCTACCGAACGAGAAGCTGCGTGGTGCCGGCCCGCAGGGGGCGACCGGCGGCACGGACGGGCTCGGTGGCGAGGCACCCGCCCCGGGCGGCAAGCCGCTGGACCGCGAGTCGAAGTCGCAGGCCGCCGCCGAGATGGAGGCGAAGTCGCAGACCATGCTCTGAGCGGGCCGCACAGCCGACCGGCCCTGCCTGCGCTGAGCGGGCCGCACAGCCGACCGGCCCTGCCTGCGCTGAGTTGGCCGGCCCTACTTCAGGATCAGGCGGTTGGTCTGCTCGAAGACGTCCAGGTCGGCGAGGGTCTCCGAGACGCTGGCGGAGAGCGGGTACGGCATCGCCTCGCGGTGGAAAAAACCGGCGTTGCTGGTCTCGTCGGTGACCCGGGCCAGCTGGCCGTCCCACTCCTCGACCCGGAACGCGGTGGTGAAGATCTGGTACGTGTGGCCGTACATGTTGGTGTGGGTGCGGTCCGGGCCGGTGTAGAGCGCGAAGGCGCTGACCCGTAGGGCGCGTAGGCCGGTCTCCTCGCGTACCTCCCGCACCGCGCAGTCGGCGATCGACTCGCCGAGTTCCATCGCCCCGGCGGGCATCGCCCACTGCCCGTTGTCGGAGCGACGGATCAGCAGGATCCGGGCCGCGTTGTCGCGGACCACGGCGCGGGCACCGACGAACATCAGCGTCCGGTCGCCGGCCAACGCGCGCAGCTGCCCGACGTACGAATCAGCCCAGGAGATGCTCACCCGGACAAATTTACGGTGGCTGCCCGCGTACGACTGGTCGGATCTGCGAAAACGGGCCCCGGCGTAACGTTTTTCAGCGCATCATCGCCATTAGGGACAGCGGCCTCGCACAGACCTCTCTCCCGGTGGGCGGCCCCGGCGTTCGCACCGCGCCGGGGCCGCCCTTTTCTTTGCGGGCGACCCGCACCGTCAGTATTGCGAAACTTGTTCGGCTGTGTCCCGCCGATGGGGAAATCTGCCCGCTACGGGCCGTTACTCGCTGGCGCTGACCAGCACCTTTCCCACCACCGAGTCCTCCACCGCCTGGTGCGCGGCGGCCGTGGCCGACAGCGGGTACCGGTGCAGCGGCAGGCCGGCCTCCTCGCCCACCCGGATGCCGCCCTGCGCGGCAGCCGCCGCGACGTCCACCACCGCCTGTGCCTTCGCCGCCTTCGGCAGCGTGTAGACAAGCACGAACTGCCAACGGGCGTTCGGCACCACGAGCGGGCCGATCGGCAGCGTCACCTCGCCGCCCCCGTCGTCGGCGTAGACACAGACCACCCCGCCGTGGTGCAGCAGTTGGACGTCGGTGGCCGCGTTGCGCGCGGGGGAGACCTCGACGATCGTGTGCACCCCGTCGGGCGCGACCTTGCGGACCTCCTCGACCACGTCCTGCTCCCGATAGTTGATCACCACCGAGGCGCCGGCCGCCGCCGCCAACTGCGCCTTCTCCGCGCTACTCACCGTCGCGATGACGCAGGCGTCGGCCCAGGCCGCGAGCTGGATCGCCGCGTTGCCCACCGCGCCCGCCCCGCCCTGCACCAGCACCGTGTGGTCGCTCAACGCGCCCGGACGCAGGCTGTCCGGCAGGTACTCCCCGGCGGTCAGGCACCGGTGCGCGGTCAGGAACGGGATGCCCAGGCAGGCGCCCAGCTCGAAGGAGGCGTCACCGAGGCGTACCGCCTGCCGGACCGGCACCACCGTGTACTCGGTGGCGGTGCCCCAGGTACGTTGCCAGGCCGCCTCCCAGAGCCACACCCGCTCGCCGATCAGGTCCCGGTCGACCCCCTCACCGACCGCCTCGACCACCCCGGCGCCGTCCTGCCCGGGGATCTGCCAGCCGGCCGACAGCGGAAACTGCCGGCGCATCTTCCAGTCCGACGGGTTGACCCCGGAGTACGCGACCCGCACCAGCACCTCGCCCCGGTCGGGTTCGGGCACCGGCCGGTCGACCAGTTCGAGCACCGAAGGGTCGCCCGTGCGCTCGTAAACGATCGCCTTCATCCCCGTCTCCTCCCGTCTACCGCCCCCGGTCGAGGGCGTTGATCCACCATCGACCGTAGGCGGGCCGGAGAACGTCCGGTAGAGATTTCAGCCGAGCCGCTCCACCACCTGCGGCGTCAACTCGTCGATCGAACCCAGCGTCGCCGCCACGAGCTGCTGCGCGTCCTCATCGAGCGGGTACGCCCCGTGCGGCACCGCCAGCACCGTCATCCCCGCGGCGGCGGCGGAGCGCACCCCGTTGGAGGAGTCCTCGACCGCCACGCAGCGCGCCGGGTCCACCCCGAGCCGTTGCGCCACGGTCAGGTAGACGTCCGGTGCCGGCTTGCCGCGCTCGGTCTGCTCGGTCGAGAGCGTGGCCCGGAACTCGTCGGTCAGCCCGGTGGCGGCCAGCGCCGCCGCGATCAGCCGGGTCGGCGAGGAACTGGCCAACCCCAGCGGCCACCGGGCGGCGATCCGGCGTACCACCTGGTCGGCCCCGTCGATAAGCGGTACGCGCTCCGCGTACCGCCGGGCCATCTCCTCGACCACCTCGGCGGCAACCTGCTCGGCGGTACGCCGTACGCCCAGTTCGCCGCTGAGGTAGCGGGCCCACTCCCCGGTACTCATCCCCATCAGCCGGCGCTGGGTGTCGTCCTGCCAGGTGCCGCCGTGCTCCGCCACGTACGCCCGCCGGACCTCCTCCCAGACCGGCTCGGAATCCACGATCACGCCATCAAGATCGAACACCACCGCATCCACCGTCACCCCGCCATCCTCCCAGGTGCAAGGAAGGGCCCCCTTTTAACGCCTCGTGTAGAGGAAGGGCCCCCTTTTAACACCGGGGTTTTAGCACCGAGGTTCGGGCAGGCCGATCGGGTTGTCCGCGGGGATGACGCGGTGGGCGGCGTTGGCCAGCGGCGCCAGGAGGGTACGGAGTCGCTCCACGGAGCCGGGGCCGAGAGCCTGCCAGGGGCGGGCGGCGCTGGCGTCGGTGGCGTCCTCGACAGCCTGGAAGCCGGCCCGGCCGTGCTCGGTGGGTTCGCCGGTAGCGGTGAGCCAGCCACGGGCGGCCAGCCGCTCGCGGGCCCTGACCCACTCCTGTTCCGACCAGCCCCGGCGCAGCAGGGGCTCCGGTGACATGCCGGTCGCGACCCGCCAGGCCAGCGTCTCCGGCGGGTCGAGGTCGGCGGCGACCAGCGCCGCCACGTGTCCGTCACCTCGATGCTCGCGCAGCGTCGTGCTGGCCTGCCAGAGCCGGGCCAGCGGGTACTCGCCGCGCGGCAGGGCGGCGTTGGCCGCGCCGAGCACCCGCCCGGGGGCGGTCCCGACCGCCTCGGCCGCGGCCTCCAGCAGGTCGGCGGTCTCCGCCAGATGCCGCTCCGGCAGCTCGTACGTCAGCTCGGCGAGCGCCTGCACCGCCCCGGTGAGCCGGGCCCGCAGCGCCTCCTCCGGGGTGGCCAGCTGCCACACGGCGGGCAGCGCCCTGGTCACCATGTGCGGGGCGAAGGTGTAGAAGGCGGCGATCACCGGCGCGGGACCGATCGGCCCGAGCGGGGCGGCCCGGCCCGCGAAGTAGCCCCGCCAGAACCCGCGCAGCCCGACCGCCTCGAAGGCGGCCCGGGCGCGCGGATGGAAGTAGGTGACGGCGTGCACCGGCTCGTAGCAGGTCCACATCAACCGGGCGAGCTGCCCGGGTTCGTCCACCGCCGTCACCGCGACCCCCTACTGAGCGGCGAGAACGTCCACCACGAAGCGCAGCGGACCGGCCGGGCGTCCGCCCGCGCCGTCGCCGTACGCCTGCTCGGCCGGGATGTCGAGTTGCACGCGGCTGCCCACGGTCACCCCGACCAGGCCCTTGTCCCAACCCTCGATGACCTGCCCGACGCCGATCGGGAAGGTGGCCGGCTGACCCCGCTCCCACGAGGAGTCGAACTCCTCACCGCTCTCGTAGAACACGCCCACGTAGTTGGTGGTGATCGCCTGGCCTGCCGTGACCTTCGGCCCGGTGCCCTCGATCAGCGGGGTGACGGTGAGCTTGGTCAGTTCACCCTCACCGGCGGCGACGGTCGGCTTGCTGCCCAGCGCCGGGTCGGCACCCTCCGGCAGCTGCGGCGCGGGCGGCGCGCCGGGGGCCGCCGGATCCACGTCGGTCGGCGACGCCGACGGGGTACCCGCCGCCTGCTCCGGGGAGTCGTCCCCACCGCGCTGCCCGATGATCACGAACACGGTGATCAGTACGCTGACCACGGCGACGGCGGCGAAGGCCCCGGCCCAGGCCTGCCGGCGGCGCTTGGCCTCGGCCGCCTTCTGCTCGGCCAACTGTTCGGCCAGTCGCCGCCGTGCCTTGCTCTCCTGCTCGCCCGCGTGCTCGCTCACGTCCTCGACTCCCTGATGAGAGATGGATGCGTCCGGCCACGGACGCCGTCGCCGACACACGGTACCTGGTGGTCGGCGTACTTCCGACGATCGATCGTGACCGGTGGGATTCCTGCGTCGGCTGGGACAGGAGTGCGGGGCCCGGAAACGAATCCGGGCCCCGCACCGATGCCGACTCCGAGCCCGCGCCACCTGCTGAGGACAGGGCGGTTCACCAGGACGTCGGCTTGCCCTTCTGGAACAACCACACGTCGAAGAAGGCGGTCAGGTCCTGCCCGGACTCCCGCTCGGCCAGCCCGATGAAATCGGCCGTGGCGGCGTGGCTGTACTTGTGGATCTCTGCCCACTGCCGCAGGATCCGCAGGAACGTCTCTTCACCGACCTTGCCGCGCAGCGCGTGCAGGGTCATCGCGCCCCGGTTGTACGGGATGCTGCTGAACATGTCCATCGGGCCGGGGTCGGCCAGGAGGACCTGCCAGAACGACGAGGAGGCGGCCCGCCCGTAGTTGCTGCTGCTGTTGAAGGTCTGGTCGACAGTCGCACCACCGTTGTACTCGGTGTACATCCACTGGCCGTAGGTGGCGAAGCCCTCGTTGAGCCAGATGTCCTTCCAGCGCTCCGGCGAGACACTGTTGCCGTACCACTGGTGGGCGATCTCGTGGGCCATGGTGCCGATGCTCGCCGTGTTCGAGAAGATCGGCTTGGTCTGGGTCTCCAGGGCGTAACCCACCTGCGGGGCGTAGTCGACGATCGCTCCCGTCGAGGCGAACGGGTACGGCCCGAACAGCCCGGTGAAGAACTCCATCATCTTCGGGATCTGCGACACCGCGTTGGCCGAGCCGGTGACCAGGCGAGGGTCGATCGCCACGTACGACGGGACGCCGCTGGGCGTGACCGACTCGGTGACCACGAACCGGCCGATGGTGATCGTCGCCAGGTAGGTCGCCATCGGTTCGGTGTTGTCCCAGACGTACGTGGTCCAGCCGTCGCTGGTCTGCTGGGAGAGGAGTTGGCCGTTGCCGACGGCGGTGAGGCCCTCCGGCACCTTCGCGGTGAAGCGGAAGGTCGCCTTGTCGGTCGGGGTGTCGTTGCTCGGCAGCCAGGCGGGGGTGCCCTGCGGCTCGCCGACGACGAAGGCGCCGTCGTCGGTCGGGATCCAGCCCTCGATCGACCCGTCCGGGTCGGTCACCGGGCCGGGCACCCCGGCGTACTTGACCACCACGGTGAACATCTGCCCGGTCTTCGGCTTCGGGCGTGGGCTGACGACCAGTTCCTGGCCGTCGCGGGTGAAGTCGTTCTTCTTCCCGTTCACGGTAAGCGAGGAGATCTCCGGTCCCCGGAAATCCAGGTTGAACTGATCGAGATCCTGGGTGGCCCGGGGGGTGATCGTCGCGGTGGCGTCCATGAAGCGGGTCGCCGGGTCGTATGAAAAGTCAAGATCATAGTGCTGGACGTCGTACCCGCCGTTGCCCTGGTCGGGGAAGTACGGGTCGCCGACGCTCGGTGCGCCGGGCGAGAAGCGGGGCGCACCGGGGTTGCCGGGTGCCGCGCCAGCCGTGCCCGGTGCGACCAGCGCACCGGCGGCCAGCAGACCGGCGGTGGCCAGCGCGGCACCACGCGAGCGAGGAAATCTCATGTGAATCCTCTCCATGGGGGTTGCCCGGGAGCGCGTAAGGATTCACGAATTACCTGGTCAATGGCCTAACGGCCACGATCAGGCGGTCTTGCGTGGCGCGGCCTTCTTCGCTGTCTTCGGCGCCTTCTTCTCGGTGGCCTTCTTGCCCGCCTGGGCCTTCTTGGCCGGCGTCTTCTTCTCGCCGGCGGCCTTCTTCGCGGTGCTGGCCTTCTTCTCGGCGGCCTTCTTCGCCGGGGCCTTCTTCGCGCCGGCCGCGGCCTTCTGCTGCGCGGAGCGCGCCGACGTGATCGGGGTCGGCTCGCCGGCACCACCACCGCCGGCACCACCACCGCCGGCACCACCACCGCCGGCACCACCACCGCCGGCACCACCACCGCCGGCACCACCGCCGGCACGACCACCACCACCGGCACGACCACCACCACCGGCTGCCGCGCCCGCCTCGCCGCGCGCCGCGCGGGCCCGCTCGACGGAGGCCTTGAGGGCGGCCATCAGGTCGACGGCGGCGGGCGGGGCCTCCTCGACCTCCTCCGGCTGGACCACCTCGCGGCCCTCCACCTTCGCGTCGATGACCTCCTGCAACGCGGCCCGGTAGTCGTCAGTGAACTCGTCCGGCTGGAAGTCGCCGGCCATCGAGTCGATGAGCGAGGTGGCCATGGCCAGTTCCGGCGGGCGGACCTTCAGATCCTCGTCGAGGAAGCCGAAGTCCGGCTTCCGGATCTCGTCGGGCCAGAGCATGGTGTTCAACAGCAGCACGCCCTCGCGGACCCGCAGGGTCGCCAACTGCTCCCGCTGACGCAGCGCCACCTTGACGATCGCCACCCGCTCGGAGTCGGTCAACGCGTCCCGCAACAGCAGGTACGGCTTGGTCGCGGCCCCCTCCGGCTCCAGGAAGTACGCCTTGTTGTAGAGGATCGGGTCGACCTGCTCGGCCGGGACGAACTCCAGCACGTCGATCGCGTGCGAGGTGCTCAGCGGCAGGTCGGCGAAGTCGGAGTCGGTGAGGATCACCATCTCCCCGCCGCCGATGTCGTAGCCCTTGGCGATGTCGTCGTAGCTGACCTCCTCGCCGCAGACCTGGCAGGTGCGCTTGTAGCGGATTCGCCCGCCGTCCTCCCGGTGCACCTGGTGGAACCGGATGTCCTTTTCCTCGGTCGCCGAGTAGAGCTTGACCCCGATTGAGACCAGCCCGAACGACACCGCTCCCTTCCAGATGGCCCGCATCCTGCGCCCCCTTCCCCGGTATCGACCATGCTCGCACCAGATGGAACCGGGCGCGAGGCGTTCTGCCTGGTACTACAGTCGGAACGTGCCCGGCGCGCCGCTCAAGCCGATGCTCGCGATGACCGGGCAACTCCCGGCCGGCGCGGGCTGGGCGTACGAGTTCAAGTGGGACGGCGTACGCGCGCTGGCCGACATCGCCGCCGGACGGCAGCGCCTCTACGCCCGCTCCGGCGCGGAGATCACCACCGCGTACCCCGAACTGATCCCGCTCGCCGAGCAGGTGGACGACGTCCTGCTCGACGGGGAGGTGGTCCTCTTCAACGAGGCCGGCCGACCCTCGTTCACCGCACTGGCCGAGCGGATGCACGTGCGGAATCCGGCCAAGGCGGCCCGGCTGGCGGCGACCGTCCCGGTCACGTACATGATCTTCGATCTGTTGCGGCTGCGCGACGCGGACCTGACCGGGTGGTCGTACGCCCGACGCCGGGAGGCCCTCGACGAACTGGGACTCGGCGCGGCGCGCTGGGCCGTGCCCCCGGTCTTCGCCGACGGCCCGGCCACCTACGCGGCGGCCGGTGAACACGGCCTGGAGGGGGTGATGGCCAAGCGGCTCGACTCGGCCTACCGGCCCGGGGTCCGCTCCCCGGACTGGCTCAAGGTCAAACTGGAGGTGACCGGCGACTTCGTGATCGGCGGCTGGCGGCCGGGCGCGCGGAAGATCGGCGGCCTGCTGGTCGGGGTGCCCGGTGCCGACGGGCGGCTCGTCTACCGGGGTCGGGTCGGCGGCGGGATCGGCGCGGCACTGGAACGGGAACTGCTGCGCGAGTTGGAGCCGCTGCGCACCGCCGCCTCGCCGTTCGCCGGTGACGTGCCCCGCGAGGATGCCCGGGGCGCGATCTGGGTAACGCCGCAGGTGGTGGTGGAGGTCAAGTACGGCCAGCGCACGCCGGACGGGCGGCTACGGTTTCCCCGGGTGCTGCGGCTGCGGCCGGACAAGCCGGCCGAGGAGGTCTCCGATGCCAGCTGAGCGGCTCCGGGTGGAGGTCGAGGGCCGCACCCTTGAGCTGTCCAATCTGGACAAGGTGCTCTACCCGCAGGCCGGCTTCACCAAGGGCGAAGTGATCGACTACTACACCCGGATCGCCCCGGTGCTCCTGCCGCACCTGGCGGACCGCGCGCTGACCCGGATCCGCTACCCGAACGGGGTGGAGGGGAACTCGTTCTTCGAGAAGAACGCGCCCGCCGCAACCCCCAACTGGGTACGCACCGAGAACCTGCCCGCCCCCGGGTCGAGCAAGGGCCGGGAGGCCATCGACTACGTGGTCGCCGACGACCTGCCCACCCTGGTCTGGCTGGCCAATCTCGCCGCCCTGGAACTGCACACGCCGCAGTGGAAGGTCGGCGAGCAGCCGGACATGATGGTCGTCGACCTGGACCCGGGCCCACCCGCCGGGCTGGAGGAGTGCTGCACGGTGGCGATCCTGATGCGGGACCGGCTCGCCGACGATCGCGTCGAGGCGTACCCGAAGACCTCCGGCAAGAAGGGCATGCAGCTCTGCTGCCCGATCGCCGGCACGCAGTCCGCCGACGACGTGTCGGCCTATGCGCGGCGGATCGCCCAGGAACTGGAGCGGGCGCACCCGAAGGTCATCGTGTCGAGGATGGCGAAGACCCTCCGGCCCGGCAAGGTCTTCATCGACTGGAGCCAGAACAACGCGGCGAAGACCACCGTCGCGCCGTACTCGTTGCGCGCCCAGGCGGTGCCGTCGGTGTCGACGCCGCTGACCTGGGCGGAGGTGGAGGCCGGCACGCGCGGGAAGCGACCCGCCGTCCGCCCGTTCACCGCCGCCGAGGTCCTGGCCCGGACCGAGGAGTACGGCGACCTGCTCGCCCCCCTCCTCGACGGCGGCCCGGAACTGCCGAACTGACGGGCTGTCGCCCTAGGGCCTGGTGGAGGTGCGGACCACGACGGACCAGGGCCAGCCGGTGGCCACCTCCGTACCGAGCGCGGCCCGGGCACACGCTGAGCCCTGTTCGCGCAGCGACTGGGCCACCGTGGTGAGCCCGAGCGGAGCAGCCAGCGCGCCGTCGTCCCAGCCGGTCACCGCCACCTCGTCGGGCACCCGCAGCCCGGCGGCGTGGACCGCCCGGAGCACCCCGGATGCCTGTTCGTCACTCATCGCGGCGATCGCATCGGGCGGCTCCGGCCGGGCGAGCAGGGCTGCGGTGACCTGTTCGGCCTCGGCTGCGTCGTTCCGGGCGCAGACCGCGACGGTGACGTCGGCCCAGGTGAAGCCGAGCGTCTCGGCGGCCGTCCGGTATCCGGCCAGCCGGTCCCGGGTGACCGGGAACCCGGCCCCAGCCGGTTCGATGCCGGTCGCCAGCGTGGTGACGCGGTTCCGAGAGAGCGGAAAGCTCACCACCGCCGGCCGGTGGGCAGCGTGGAACGCCAGCGTGCCGACCTCGCGGGCGGCCGCCTGGTTGTCGATGCCGACCAGGGCCAGCCCCGGGACGGCCGGACCGCCGTGCACCACCGCCGGACGCCCGATGGCCCGTACGGTGGCCAGGATCGGATCGTCGTCAGTGGTGGTCCAGACGACGAATCCGTCGACGGCGGCGGCCCGCAGTCGGGCGCTGTCGTCGTCGGTACCGGTGATCGGCACGATGGTCATGCCGTAGCCCTCGGTGGTGCAGACCTCGGCGATGCCGGAGAGGAAGGCGGTTGCCTGCGGATCGTCGAACGCGTAGCTGAGCCGCTCACCGAGCACCACGCCGAGGGTGTGGGTGCGGCCCCGGCGCAACGACCGGGCGCTGGGGTCGGGGCCGGCGTAACCGAGGCGGGTGGCGGCGGCGAGCACCTTGGCGCGGGCCTGCTCGGAGACCCGGCCGGGCTGGTTGTACGCGTAGGAGGCGGTCATCACCGAGACACCAGCCGCCTCGGCGACCTGGGTCAGGGTGATCCGCTTCCGACCCGCCGACGGCTTCATGGCGTCAGCCTACCTGTGTATCGTTACACACATGGTCATCCCCTCGCCCCGCCCGCTGGCGGCCACCGCCTTCGTGTCGTTCGCCGCCTTCGGCGCGTTCTGGGGAGTGTGGGGCGGCTCGGTGCCCCGGATCCAACAACAGGCCGGGGTGAGCGACGGTGAACTCGGCTTCGCGCTGCTCTTTGTCGGTGCCGCCGCCCTGCCTGCGATGCTGCTGGCCGGGCGGGCGCTGGACCGCTGGGGGCCACCGGTCGCCGCTGGCCTGATCGGCGCCCTCGGCCCAGTCGGTGCCGGCCTCGCCCTGACCGCGGTCGACCTACCCCGCCTCTGCGTCGGGCTCGCCCTCGTCGGGGCGGTCAGCGGAGCGGCCGACGTCGCGATCAACTCGCTGGCCGGGCAGGCCGAGAAGCTCACCGCACGGCCGGTCATCAGCCGCAGCCACGGCGTCTTCTCCAGCCTGGTCGTCCTCGCCAGCCTGCTGGCCGGGCTGGCCGCCACGGTGTCACTGCCGGCGTCGCTGCCGTTCATCGTGGTCGCCGCCTTCTCCCTGGCGGCCGGCCTCCTCCTGCACCGCAACCTGACACCCCGACGCCGGCTGGCCCCACCACCCGACGCCGATCCCGGGTACCGGCCTGAGGCCGGTACGCCCGCTGCAATGCCGTTACTGCTGATCGGGGTGCTGGGTGCGTTCGCGTTCGCCAGCGAGAATGCGCATCAGAGTTGGAGCGCCGTCTTCTTCCACCACGAACTGGGCGCCGGTGCGGGGCTGGCGGCGGTCGCACCGGCGATCTTCGCGGCCACGGTCGCCGTCACCCGGTTCGCGGCCGGTGGTCTCACCATCGCGTACCCCCGATGGGTGCTCCTCACCGGCGCGTCCGCCGCCGTCGTCGGCGCGACCGTGATCGCCGTCGCGCCGACGCTTGTCGTCGCCGCGTTGGGTCTTGCGCTGGCCGCTGCCGGAACCGCAGTGCTCTTTCCGACCGTGCTCGGGATCGTGTCGCGTAGCGTCGACGAAGCCCGCCGAGGCCGCGCCACCTCACTCGTCACCACGGTGTCCTACCTGGGATTCGTACTCAGCCCCGGCTACGTCGGGCTCTGGGCTGGCGCGGTGGGCCTGCGTGGCGCGATGATCGCGGTGGCCGCGCTCGCCGTCGTGCTGGTCGCGCTCACTCCGCTGCTGCTGCGCCTCAGCGGGCTGAACCAGCAACCATCGACCTCGGGACGGAAGCGCCCAGCCGAGCACGTTCCAGCGCCAGGATCCCTTACTCGGGACCGTCGTTGAGGACCTCGGCGATCACGTGCTGGTTGGCAGCGGCCAACTCGGGGGCGGTGTCGAGGTGCTGCTGCACCAGCAGCAACGCCTTCCACAGCGCCCAGCCGCGCGCCCGCGCCCAGGTGCCCTCGTCCTGACCGACCGCCTCCCGGAACGCCCGGCGACTCTCTCCGGAGAGCATCGTCCAGGCGATCACCAGGTCACAGGCCGGGTCACCCACCCCCGAGGTGCCGAAGTCGAGGACCGCGCTGAGCTTTCCTTCCGCGACCAGCAGGTTTCCCACCGCGATGTCACCGTGGAACCACACCGGCGCGCCGCGCCACTCGGCGGCCAGGGCCGCGTCCCAGACCGCGCCGGCCCGCGCGGTGTCGACGTGACTGGCCAACGCGACAAGCAACCGGCGAGTCTCCTCGTCGTAGTGGGCCGGTGGGGCACCCCGGAAGAAGCTGTGCTCCCCGGCGAGCGGCCCGCCGGTGGCGTCGCAAGCCTGGAGGGCACGGACGAACTCGGCCACCGAGATCGCGAATCCCGGCAGGTCGTCGATCCGCCCTTGGTCGGCCGTCTCGCCGGGCAGCCAGCCGCGTACCGACCACGGGAAGGGGTACCCCTCACCTGGCGCTCCCCGGCCGAGGACCGGCGGTACGGCGACCGGCAGGTGCGGGGCCAGCCGGGGAAGCCACTCGTTCTCCTTGTCCACGGCCGGCACGTACCCGGCCGCCGTGGGCAGGCGCACGCTCATCTCGTCGCCCAGCCGGTACGTCCGGTTGTCGTGCCCGTCCACCGGCACCGGCCGGACCGGCAGCTCACTCCACTGCGGAAACTGGGCCGCCACCAGTCGCTGCACCAGATCGGCGGTGATCCCGGCGCGACCGTCGAGCCCAGCCGGGCGGGTCTCGTCCTCGGTGGTCGAAGGCATGCGCCGATCCTCGGCCGACACCGTCCCGCCGGCAACACAGTTTCCCGGCCCGCGCTGGTCACCTCGACGGGCTCGACAGGCCGGGGCGGCAGGTAGTAGGACGTACCTATGCCTGCCGCCCTGCCCGTGCTCTCCGTCGTCGGCCTCACCGAGCGGGAGCAGCCGTTGCTCACCTACCTCGACCAGCGCACCGGGCAGCGCCAGCAGCTGACCGCCGCCGAGTTGGGCGACTGGTCGGCGCGGGCCGCCGGCCTGCTGCGGGACGGGTGCGGGCTGACGCCGGGCAGCCGGGTGGCGGCGCTGCTGCCGCCGCATCCGCGTACCGCTGCGGTTCTGCTCGGGGCCTGGTCGGTGGGGCTGGAGGTGTCGTTCCGGCCGCGCGCCACCGCCGGGCTGCCGGTGCTTGAGCCGGGCGGAGAGCGACCGTACGACGCGGTCCTCGTCACCCCGGAACGGCTCGACGACTGGCTGGAGGACGTGCCCGACGGCCTGCACCGCTACCTCGTCGGCACCGGGCCGGAGCCGCTGACCGACGTGCCGACCGGCTGGCTCGACTGGTCCGTGGAGCTGCTGCGGCATGGTGCCGCCCCGGCCGGTCGGCCCACCCTGCACGCCTCCGATCCGGCCACCCCGGACGGCACCAGCTACGCCGAATGGGGTCAGGTCGCCCGCGCCGTCGCCGAGCAGCTCGACCTGCGGGCCGGTGACCGCCTGCTGGTCGACGCCGCCGAGCACGACCACCCGTTGAAGTGGCTGCTCGCCCCGCTGGCGGCCGGTGCCACGGTGCTGCTCTGCGCCAACCTGGACCCGGCCCACCGGGACACGATCGCCGCCACCGAGCAGGTCACCCGCATCCTCTGAACCGGCGAGCAGTCCGGCGGTCGAGCCGCGCCGGGCGTGGCGAACAGGGCACGCTGTGATCCACCGCCAGCGCGCACCGCCCGCCGTCGGGCATCCGCTTGTCACAGAAGACCCAATGGCGTACGCACTGCTGGTCCTCGGCCGACACGGTCACCCCGCCCGGCTCGACCCGCGAGCTGAGCCGAGCCGCCACCCGAGCGACCGTACGGGCGAGTAGCCGCGCCCGGGTCAGGTCGGATGCGCTGACCGGCAGGTGGATCACCCAGCGCTCGCTCACCGGGGGCCGCTCGTCGTCGGTGGAAAGCTGATCTCGGCTTGCTGTCGGCTCCACGGGTTGCCGCCCTTCCTCGGATCACGTGAAGTGGAAGGGCGGCCTCCGCCACGGTGCCGGCGGCGGAGGCCGCCCCTGCCCTACCGCCGCAGCCTCGATCGGCGGTACGGCACCAGGGCCGCGCGGGGGAAACGCGCGACAGTGGGGTCTGTCGGGGCGACACGAGACAGGCACGAGAGGCGCCAACCGACCGCAACAGCCCGCATCACCGAGAGTCACGGTATTGCCACCGAGTCACCTATGTCAAGGATGTCTCTGAGTCAGCTACCCACCTGTGTCATCGGCGCTACGTGTGTTGCCTGCGTCTGGATTGCTGACTGATACTTGGGTCCGCCAACCGACCGCAGGGGACCCTGTGCCAATTCCGCCCACCATGGACGAGCTGCTCGATGCTCTCCTTGGCAAGATCGAGGACGGGACCTACCCGCCCGGCTCCCAGTTGCCCTCGGGGCGAAAGCTGGCTGCCGAGTATGACGTCTCGCAGTCCACGATCAGCCGCGCGGTCGCCACATTGCGGAAGCGGGGCGTGCTGGTCGGCCGTCCTGGTCGCGGCGTCTTCGTCGCGGAGTGACGCAGCCGCGTGAACGGGAAGCTGTCCTATGCTCGTCGGATGAAGGCGGTGTCAGGGCAGGTTGGGCAGCTCATGCTCGATGAGATGCTGTCGCCGTTGCCGGCGATTCCGGCGGAGTCGGTCGAGCATGGCGAGATCTTCACCCGCCGTTGGGTAGTTGATCTCATCCTCGACCTGGCCGGGTACACCGCTGACCGTGATCTTGCGGCGATGGTGGCGGTCGAGCCGGCGTGCGGAGGCGGGGCGTTCCTGGCCTCGATGGCGGCTCGGCTCAGCGCCTCGTGCCGAAAGCATGACCGCTCGCTGGTCGACGCCAAACCTGCCCTGCGCGCCTTTGACCTGCTCTCGGTCAATGTGAGGACCAGCCGCGAGCTGGTGCGGGACGTGCTGGTCGAGGAGGGTTGGTCGGCCGTTGAGGCTCACGAGGTGGCCAATACTTGGGTACGGCAGGGGGATTACCTGCTCGGTGCAGACGATGATGCGGGTGTCGACTTCGTCGTGGGTAATCCGCCGTACGTGCGGTTGGAAGACGTTCCGGCTGACCGGATGCTGGCCTATCGTGCTGCCTGCCCCACGATGGCCGGGCGTTCCGATCTCTATGTCGGCTTCTACGAGCGCGGCCTGCGTTCTCTCCGCTCGGGCGGGGTGCTGGCGTTCATCTGTGCCGACCGCTGGATGCGTAACCAGTACGGCCGGCGGCTGCGCGATCTCATCGCCGCCGACTACAGCGTCGACGTCGCTGTGACGATGCATGACGTCGACGCGTTCGAGGAGCAGGTCTCGGCCTATCCGGCAATCACCGTCCTGCGCCGGGCTCAACAGGGAGCGGCTGTCGTCGCGGAGACCCGACGAGGCTTTGGCTCCGAGCACGCTCCGGAACTGCTCGAATGGATTATGGGTGGCGAATCGGCACCTCAGGCTGATGGCCTGTACGAGATTGCCCGTCTGCCGCACTGGTTCGAGGGTGGCGAATCCTGGCCCTCCGGGCCCCCTGCGCGGCTGACTCTCATCGAGATGTTGAACGACCGGTTCGCGCCCTTGGAGGATGCGGAAACCGGCACCCGGGTCGGTATAGGCGTTGCGACGGGTGCCGATGGTGTCTTCATAACCAAGAGGGCGGATGTCGAGCCGAGGCGGCTGCTGCCGCTGGCGATGGTCAAGGACACGACATCGGGCACGCTGTTCTGGTCCGGGCACTATCTGGTGAACCCCTGGGACGCGGACGGGCTCGTGGATCTGGCCGCACTGCCGCGGCTGCGCGCGTATTTCCAGCAGCATGCCTCGGTGCTCAAGGCTCGCCACGTGGCAGGCAGGCGTCCCGCGCACTGGTACCGCACGATCGACAAGGTTGACCACTCCCTGATCGATCGCTCTAAACTGCTTTTTCCGGACATGAAGAGCACGATTCACCCTGTTTTGGACGAGGGTGGTTTTTACCCCCATCACAACCTTTACTACATCATCTCGGATGCGTGGGACTTGCGAGTCCTTGGTGGATTGTTGCTCTCGCGTGTCGCACAGGCCTTTGTGGAGGCATACGCCGTTAGGATGCGTGGCGGCACCCTTCGTTTCCAGGCTCAGTATCTGCGTCGGATCCGCGTCCCAAGCCCCGAAAGCATCCCGGCTGCCGATCGTGCTGCGCTTGCCGCAGCCTTCGATAAGCGGGACGCGCGAGCGGCGACGAAGGTTGCGCTGCGCGTGTACGGGATCGAGGACTTTGAGGAAGTGATCGGTGAATCCCCAGGCGTTCGAGGAGGCGGTTCGTAGCTCCTGGCTGGTTCGCGAGTCGCAGGCTGCCAAGAAGCTGCTCTCGGGGAAAACAGACACCGGAGGGCGAGGCGCGGTGACCGGCGGCGGGCATCTCGACGCGCTGACCGAACAGATGGCGAGTGTCTTCCTGGATGTTGGTTTTCCATCCGACGCCGTGCGCTGCAAATCCGGTGTTGAGCTGCCGGGATACTTCCGGCCGACAAAAAAGTGGGACCTGGTGGTGCTGCACAAGGGTGTCCTGGTTGCCGCCATCGAGCTCAAGTCGCACGTCGGGCCGTCGTTCGGAAACAATTTCAACAATCGCAGCGAAGAGGCGATCGGTAGCGCGGTCGACGTGTGGCAGGCGTACGAGCATGGCCAGCTCGGCAAGGTTCGACCATGGCTTGGCTACGTGCTTCTGGTGGAAGATGCGGAAAAATCGACTCGTAAGGGCCAGGTCCGCAGCGGCGCGCTGCCGGTCGATCAGATCTTCGCCAGCACGTCATATCTTGACCGTTACGCGATCCTTTGCAAGCGCCTGATGAGCGCCGGCCTGTACGACGCCACGTGTTTGATCACCTCGTCCCGAGAGCCTGACGCGCCGATTCGACAGCCCGACACGGCGGTCGGGTTCGCCGCCTTCGTCGGGGCGATCACCACCCGCATCGAGCAGGTCGGTCTTCTCTGAGTCGTTGAGATCGAGCTGACTGATCGGCATTCCGGACCCACCTGCCTGCGTAGTACCTCTTGAGGCGGGCACCGACAGCGAACCGCCCGCCAGGCACGTGGGAAGACTGGCGGCGGTCAGTGATGCGTCAGCGCGGGTCGGGCTTCTTGGTGAGGTGGTCGCCGTAGGCGTACCAGTTGGTGCCGAGCAGCGGACCTCACTCGACGACCAACGCCGACTTGGGCTCGTGCTTCGGATGCTGCAACGGGAGGCCCGAGTAGAGCAGCGGTTGCCACTCGACGGTCAGGAAACGCTCGCTCACGACCATGCCTCCTCGGCGATCAGCGGATCCTTCGACAGTTCTGGCGGCACGATCCCGTCGGTCGGCGCCATCCGCCGCGACTGCGGCGACGGTGCCGCAAAGATCGGGTCGGCGGGCGGCCTGGTGGTGCTCAGGGTGCCGGTCCCGGTAGTCCAGGGCGGCCTGGATCAGGCTCGGCTCCGAGAAGCGGGGACCCCAGAAGGCGGCAGTGCGTGTGCGGCGGCAATCCTCGCCGCTTCGGCGGACTCTTCAGCCTTCCGTAGGGCGCTGCGGGCCTCGCGGGCGCGGCTCACGTTTGTGGTAGCTCGGGCTGGACCTCGACATCGAACGTCGAGCATGAGGGCGATGGCTTCGCGCGCCATCTCTTCGACCTGTTGCGGTGTCGAGGTGGCTTGGAGGCCGCAACTTCGGCGGAACGGTGTTGATCAAGAGTGCGGGGTGGAGTTGATCAAGGGGTCAGTCGATGGTGGGGAGGGGTGGGCCTAGGACGTCGTCGGCGTCGACGATTGTGTACGCGTAGCCCTGCTCAGCCAGGAAGCGCTGGCGGTGGGCGGCGTACTCGGTGTCGATGGTGTCCCGGGAGACGACCGTGTAGAAGTGTGCCTGCCGGCCGTCGGCCTTGGGGCGGAGCACCCGGCCCAGGCGTTGCGCCTCCTCCTGACGGGAGCCGAAGGTGCCGGAGACCTGGATCGCCACCGCCGCCTCGGGCAGGTCGATGGAGAAGTTGCCGACCTTCGATATGACCAGCGTGCGGATCTCCCCGGAGCGGAACGCGTCGAAGAGGCGCTCCCGTTCCTTGTTAGTGGTCGAGCCTTGCACGATCGGCGCGTCCAGGTATTCGCCGAGCTGGTGCAGCTGGTCGATGTAGGCGCCGATGACAAGCGTCTGCTCGTCCGGGTGCCGGTCGACCAGGGCCTTGATCACCGGGAGCTTGGTGCGGGCGGTGGCCGCCATCCGGTAGCGCTCCTCGGCCTCGGCGGTCGCGTACGCCATCCGCTCGGCGTCGGTAAGGGTGACCCTGACCTCGATGCATTCGGCCGGGGCGATCCAGCCCTGCGACTCGATGTCCTTCCAGGGTGCGTCGTACCGCTTTGGGCCGATCAGGCTGAACACGTCGCCCTCCCGGCCGTCCTCGCGGACCAGGGTGGCGGTCAGGCCCAGCCGGCGGCGGGCCTGGAGGTCCGCGGTGAACCGGAAGATCGGCGCGGGCAGCAGGTGCACCTCGTCGTAGACGACAAGGCCCCAGTCGCGGGCCCCGAAGAGATCGAGGTGGGTGAAGGCGCCGCCGCGCCGCGAGGTGAGCACCTGGTACGTGGCGATGGTGACCGGGCGGATCTCCTTGCGCTCGCCTGAGTACTCGCCGATCTCCTCCTCGGTCAGCGAGGTGCGGGCGATCAGCTCCCGCTTCCACTGCCGCCCGGCGACCGTGTTGGTGACCAGGATCAGCGTGGTCGCCTTCGCCTCGGCCATCGCCGCCGCGCCGACAAGCGTCTTGCCGGCACCGCAGGGCAGCACCACCACGCCGGACCCGCCAGCCCAGAACGCCTCGACGGCCTCCCGCTGGTACGACCGCAGCGTCCACGGCTTGCGGCCGTCCTTGCCCGCCTCGGCCAGCTCGATCGGGTGCGCCTCGCCGTCGACGTACCCGGCCAGGTCCTCCGCCGGCCAGCCCAGTTTCAGCAGGGCCTGCTTGAGCCGGCCCCGCTCGGACGGGTGTACCGCGATGGTGTCGTCGTCGAGTTTCGCGCCGAGCATCCCGGCCAGCTTCTTGCTCTTGGCCACCTCGACCAGCACCACCCGGTCCAGGGCGCGCAGCACCAGGCCGTGCGCCGGATCGTTGGCGAGTTGGAGCCGGCCGTACCGGTCCATGGTCTCGGCCACGTCGACAAGCAGGGCGTGCGGCACCGGGTAGCGGGAGTACTTGATCAGCGCGTCCACCACGCTCTCGGCGTCGTGACCGGCGGCGCGGGCGTTCCAGAGCCCGAGCGGAGTCAACCGGTACGTGTGCACGTGCTCGGGGGAACGCTCCAGCTCGGCGAAGGGCGCGATGGCCATCCGGCAGGACTGCGCGTCCGGGTGGTCGATCTCCAACAGCAGCGTCTTGTCCGACTGCACGATCAGGGGTCCACCGCTCACGCCGAATCTCCTCCTCCGTACGGCTGATCCGGCCGCCACGGCAGGTGCCTGACCTGCCTCAGGGCGACCATCCAGTGTTGCACGCCGGAGCGGGTGGCGAGAAAGTCACGCACCACGCGCAACCAACCGGTGGCGCCCAGCCGTCTAGCAGGAAGGGGGCGAAGTATCGAGGGCGGCGCTCCATGCGGTCGCGTCGCCCTCGCGATCGTCCCGCCGGTCGGCACCGGTGCGTGTGCGTTCGACCGCGGTAGACGGGCCAGACGCGGGGGCCGCTCCCGTCATCGCGGATCAGCCAACGGGGGCGAGCGGCGCGCCCGGTCCGGCCGGCGAATCCCGCTCGGCCGTTTCGCCGCCGCCCGATGCCGGGTACCAGCTTGAAGATCAGTACGCGCTGGTGCTGGCCGGTTGCCGCCGTGGGTGACACTCTTGACGGCAGAGCCGGACCGTACGGGGGAGGGCAGATGTCTGTTGACCAGGAAGTGATCCCCGAACGAGAGCAGGCGGAACCCGTCTCCACCGCGACGGTGGTCGGGTACACGGCCTTCGGGGTTCTGCTGACTGGCTGGTTCCTCTTCATCTGGCTGGTGGTGCAGAAGGGTTTCGTGGACTCGGTCGGCGAGGTGGCCGGCATCGGGTTCGCCCTGTTGCTGCTCGTGGCGATCGTCGGGTCGGTACGACGCAACGGACGCTGACCGGGCTGCCCACCCCGGCATCCCGGTGCCCCCAGGCTCACTTCTCCAACACCGCAGCGGTGATCCGGTGCAGTGCGAAGGTGTGCAACATCTCCGTCCGCTCGTCCTCGGCGCGCAGGTAGCCCGCGCCGAGTGAGACGGGCCGGACCAGCCGGGACGCGGTCGCCCCGTGCGCGTCGACATAGCCGACCCAGACCAGCGCCTTGTCGCGTACCGCCTGCTGGAGCACGGCCAGCGCGTCGCTGTGACTGTGCGCGGGCACCGGCCCGGTCGGCGTCGCGCCGCGTACCGCCGCCGGGGCCCGCCGGGCCGCCCGGGCCGCCGCCTCGCCCCGCCGGATCTGCTCGACCACGCCGAGCAGGCGCGGCAGCGGCAGACGTGGAGTGGCCAGCGGGTCGAGCGCCCTGGTGGCCACCGAGACCCGCGCCGGTGCCCGCCGGGCCTTCGGCCGGGTGAGCATCGCCGAACCGGTGGCGTCCTCGGCCACCGGCGCGTAGCCGGCCTCCCGCAGCACGTTCAGCATCCGGCCGGCCTGGTACGGCGTGACCAGCACCGTCGGCGCGAGCCGGCGCAGCGACAACTCCGCCACCCGCCGGTCGGCCAGCACCTCGGCCAGCAGCGCCTCGTCGTCGCTGCGCAGGTACGCCCCGGCGGAACCGGCGCGCAGCCCGCCGTGCTTGCGGGCCACGTCGTCGACCAGGTAGGTCAACCCCTGCGGCACCGGCGTACGCGACCGGCGGCGGAAGAGTTCGTGCAGGTCGTCCGCGGAGTAGCCGGCGTCCAGGGCCCGGCGCACACTGCCGGCGGTGACCCGGTGCACGCTCGCCCCACCGGCCGACTCGGGCTCGGCGACCAGGTCGAGTTCGGTGGCGAGGGCCGGTTCCGGTGGCCCGGGTACCACCACGGTCAGGTCGGCCTGCACCAGGAAGTGGTCCACCGGGGCGGGCAGCAGCGCGTCCAGCGCCCGGACGGTGGTGCCGGCGTCGCCGTCGTCGGCCCGCAGCCCGAGCGGGTCGTCGCTGTCCCGCTCCTCGCTCGCGGTCGCCTCGGCCAGCAGAAGTCGCCCGTACGAGGTGAGCGCCCCCAGCCCGGTCACGCCCAGCGTGGCCGCCTCGGTGAGCACCTCCCGATGCGCCGCCTCCCGGCCCCGGCTGCGGCGCGGCGCCCGCCACTCCAGCAGCGCCTGCACCTCGTCGGCGGTGGGCGCGGTCGCCGGTTCCAGTTCGGCGAGCACGCCGAGCACGGCCCGCCGGGTGGCTGGCGCGCCGGCCCGCTCCGCCTCGGCGGAGAGCACCGTGATCGGCCGGTCCCGATCGTCGCGCTGGCCGACCAGCCCGGCCTGCCGGGTCATGGTCAGCCAGGCGCGGGCCAGCTGATCCCAGCGCTGGGCCAGTGAACCGGCCCGCCACAGCTCGTACCCGGCGGTGGGCAGCACCTGCTGGTCGGCGCCGTACCGGGCGGCGGCGCCGGGCAGCTCCACCTCGCCGGTGAGCCTGGCCGCGTACGCCACCTCCAGCAGCAGCGCGGCCGTCGACTCGTCCAGCCCGGTGACGCGGGCCAACCGGCGCAGATCGCGTACGCCGAGGCCGCCCGAGCGCAGCACCGGTGCCGGCTCGGCGGCCAGCTGGTCCAGCAGCGCCTCGGTGTGGCGTACCACCTCCATGGTCTGCCCGGCCCCGGCGGAGTCGACGGCCTTGGGTTCGCGGCCGGGGGCGGCCACCGGCGGCGGGCTGGTGCTCAGCGGGCCAAGCGGACCGCTGTCCCGGCGCAGCAGCAGCCCGATCTCCCGGGGCAGCTCGACCATGCCCGCGGTGCCGCCCTTGCCACCGGCGATCCGGACCAGCAGCCGCTGGTCGACAAGCCAGCGGATCGGCGAGCCGGTCGGTGCCCCGCCGTTGGTCTCGTCCGGGGGCAGCTCGTCCTCGGCGCCGGGCGCGGGGGCCTGCAACGCGCCGGGTGGCACGCTGCCGACCGGCGGGCCGGCCGCGAGCCGGTCCAGGATGGCCCGCGCCGACGGGGGCGCGGCCAGCAGCGTCCGCCGCAGCTTCGCCGGGTCCGCGCAGAGCGCGGCCGTGCGCGGGTCCAGCTCGGCGGCGGGTCGACCGAGCCCGGCGGGGTACGGGGCGATCTCGTCGATGCCACCTATCAGCTGCAACTGGTGGTCGGGTCCGTAGAGCAGGAGGCGGGCGCGCAGCCGGTCGACGGCGGCCCGGACGGAGGTCGGCGCGGGCGGGCGCGGGCCGGCAGTGGCCATCGCGAGGACCCCGTCGACCGAGGTGGTGCCGTCGGCCGGGTCACGGGTCAGCCGGGCGGCGTCCATGATCTGGAGGGTGAACTGGTCCAGCTCGTCCAGGGCACGCGACACCGAGACCCGGGACTGGGCCCGGATCGCGAGCGCGGCGATGTCGGCGGGAACCGGTACGACGAGGTCTGGCCGCTGCTGGAGCAGGGCGGCCAGCGACTCGTCGGGCAGCGACCGCAGGTGGTCGGCGAGTGAGGTGCTCATCGTCGTTCCACGCTAGCCCGCACCGGCCTGCTCCCGCCCATCGGACGACCGGGCCGGGTCGGGCGGCCGGGTAGCTTTCCAGCATGCCTCCATTGACGGTCGGCTTCGATCTCGACATGACCCTGCTCGACACGCGCCCCGGCATCGCCGCGGCCTTCCGTGCGTTGACCGAGCTGACCGGCGTACCCATCGACGCCGACGCGGCCGTGTCCCGGCTCGGCCCGCCGCTGCGGATGGAGATCGCCCGCTGGTTCCCGCCCGAGCAGGTCGAGGAGATGGTCCGGGTCTACCGCGAGCTCTACCCGGCGTACGCGATCACGCCGGCCGTCCCGCTGCCCGGCGCCGGGCGGCGATAGACGCGGTGCGGGAGCGGGGCGGGCGGGTGCTCGTCGTCACCGCGAAGCACGGCCGGCTGGCCCGGCTGCACCTGGAGCACCTGGGGCTGGTGGTGGACGAGGTGGCCGGGGACCTGTTCGCCGAGGAGAAGGCGACGGGTCTCGTAGCCCAGGGCGCGACCCACTATGTGGGAGATCACGTGGCGGACATGGTGGCCGCCCGGGCGGCCGACGTGCCCGGAATCGCGGTGGCCACCGGGCCGTGTTCGGCCGACGAGCTGCGGTCCGCCGGGGCGGCGGTGGTGCTGGCAGATCTCACCGGATTCCCAGCGGCGCTCGACGGCGTGATCCGGCTAGCCTTGAGGCAGTAGACGGCTCAACACGAAGCAGAGGTTCTCAGGTGCCTACGGGTCGAGTGAAGTGGTACGACGCGACCAAGGGATACGGGTTCGTCACCAGTGACGAGGGTGGCGACGTGTTCCTGCCGAAGGCCGCGCTACCGGCGGGTGTCACCGACCTCAAGGGCGGCCAGCGGATCGATTTCAGCGTGGTGGACAGCCGGCGGGGCACCCAGGCGATGGGCGTGAAGCTGCTGGAGGCGCCGCCGTCCGTGGCGGAGCTACGCCGCCGGCCGGCCGAGGAACTGCACGGCCTGGTGGAAGACATGATCAAGGTGCTGGAGGCGAAGGTCCAGCCCGATCTGCGCCGGGGTCGGTTCCCGGATCGCAAGACGGCCCAGAAGATCGCTCAGCTGGTCCACGCGGTCGCCCGCGAGCTGGAGGTCTGAGGCACGAGCCCGGCGTCGGCGGCCCGGCCGAGCAACGCCTCGACGGCGGCGAACCCCGACTCTCCCAGGTCGGCGGTGTACTCGTTTACGTAGAGGCCGATGTGCCGGTCCACCACGTCGGGCTCCATCTCCTGGGCGTGCGCCAGCACATAGTCCCGGCTCGCCGTCGGGTCGGCCCAGGCCCGTTGGACGGAGTCCCGGATCCAGCCGGCGGCCTGTTCCGGGTCGACCGCGCCACGCCGGGCCAGGATGGCGCCGAGCGGGATCGGCAGGCCGGTCTCCGCCTCCCACCATTCGCCCAGGTCCACCAGGGCGGTCAGGCCGTGCCGTGGATAGGTGAAGCGCGCCTCGTGGATCACCAGGCCGGCGTCGTACCGCCCAGCGGCGACACCGGGCATGATCTCGTGGAACGGCACCACCTCGATCCGCTCCGGCGTGCGGCCCGCCGCCCAGAGCCGGAAGAGCAGGTACGCCGTGGTCCGGTCGCCGGGCACCGCCACGGTCGCGCCGCGCAGGTCGGTGCGCTCGGGCCTGCCCGCGCGGTCGGTCCGGGTGAGCACCAGCGGCCCGCAGCCCCGCCCCAGCGCACCCCCACAGGGCAGCAGGTGGTAGTCGTCCAGCAGCCAGGGCAGCGCCGCGTAACTCACCTTCACCAGGTCGAACGCCCCCTGCTCGGCGGCCGTGTTCGTCACGTCGACGTCGGCGTAGGTCACCTCCACCGGCGGCGCACCGGGCACCCGCCCATGTACCAGCGCATGAAAAACGAACGTGTCATTGGGACACGGCGAGATCGCCAGCGAAACCACCACACCCCCACCGTAACCCCGCTCCCGATGACCGCTGCCCGGCAGGAAGGCTGTCACCGATGCTTCAGGAGACTGCTTGCCCATTCCATACCGTTTTGGGGCCCCAAACGCACTGACGCACCTGCACACCTCCGGCAAGGTAAGTCACTGATCGCCCCTGTCGAGCTGAGAGCGAAAACGGATCGGGCCCGACCAGCGCCGGACGCCCAGCGATGCCGACAGCTCGCAGGCGATTCAGGTTGACAGGGCGGTGGGGGCTTGTGGTGATAGCACCAGCGGCTCAGGTTGACAGGGCGGTGGGGGCTTGTGGTGATAGCACCAGCGGCTCAGGTCGACAGGGCGGTGGGGGCTTGTGGTGATAGCACCAGCGGCTCAGGTCGACAGGCAGCCGATGTGGGACCGCCGCCCGCCGTCGTCCTCGCCCGATCCGCTGACAGCTTCGACGCTTTGTCCACAGGTTTATCCACAGGCATGCGGGCGGGTTGAACGAGTGCGGGGTAACGGGGAAGCATCGACGGCATGGGGGAAGGGATTGGCTCCGGTGTCGGGATCGGCTCCGGTGTTTTGGAAGATCTGGGCTCGATGCTGCGGGCGTTGCGCCGGCAGGCCGACCTCAGCCAGCGGGAGTTGGCCGCGTTGTCCGGGGTGCCGCAATCCACCGTTGCGCGCATCGAGTCGGGACGAGCTGTCGATCCCCGGTTCCAGACCGTCCAGCGGCTCGTGCGAGCGGCCGGCGGGGCGCTGCGGCTGGTCTCCGCCAGCGACCCCGGTCCCACGTGCCCCGGCTCGGCCTGCCCGGGTCCGGCCTGGCTGGAGGATGGCGCGATTCCCGACGACACCCGCCGCGACGAGGCGGGCCGGCGCTATCCGGCGCACCTGGACGTGCGGAAGGTTCGCACGCTGAAGGACTGGTCGGGCGCCTGGTGGGCCCACTCGTACCCGCTGTCGCCCGACCGCTGGCCGTTGCGCGTACCCGAGGTGACGTACGACCTCGATCGTGATCGTCGGGACGAGCGGCGGCTGCGAGAGCGGCTCCGCGACGCGGTGCGCATCCGCCAGGTCACCGACGAGGTGCCGGCCGGGTGCTGGCGTCTGGTGGCCGAGCTGCCCGATGGGGATCTGGTCGGCGAGTTACGCGCCCACGAGCGCAGCCTCGACCTGCTGTACGGCGAGGATCTGGGTGACCGCCGCGAGGTGGTGCTGGAGGGTGTGCTGGTGGCGCCCCGGCTACGGTTGCTCGGCATCGGGCGTCGGCTGGTGACCCGGCTCGCCGAGGAAACCCGCCGCGCGGGTCTGTCCGCCGTCTGCGCCACGGCCGAGCATGACGGCATTCCCTTCCTGCTGGCCTGCGGCTACCGGATCGAGTGGAGCAGGCCGCAGGCACTACGCCTGCAACATCAATGACCGGCGGTCAGCGGAGAGCGGGGGCGGCGGTGGTCAGGGCGGTCAGGGCCTCGCGGAGGCGCCAGGCGGTTCGGTCGCGTGGGCCGATGGGGTTGGAGATGGTGCGCAGCTCGGCGAAGGGGACTCCGGCGTGACTTGCGGCGACGGCCACGCCGTACCCCTCCATGGCCTCGGCCACCGCGTCCGGGTGACGTCGGCGCAGCGCCTCGGTGCTGGGCGCGGTGCCGGTGACGGTGCTCACCGTGAGCACCGGTCCGACGGTGGCCTGCGGCAGCGCGGTACGCAGCGCGCCCAGCAGCCCCGGGTCGGCGGCGACCGCTGTGCCGCCACCGAGCAGCTCGGCGGGCATGCCCAGCTCGTCGACGGGGATGAAGCCGTCGGGCGACTCGGCCCCCAGGTCGGCGGCGACGGCCCGGGTGCCGAGCACGGTGCCGCCGACCGGCACCCGGTCCGGGAAACCGCCGGCCACGCCCGCGCTGACCACGCCCCGGTACGGCCGACCGGCGGCCTCGGCGAGCGCCAGCAGGCGGGCGGTTGCCGCGCCGGCCACGGCCGGACCCACACCCACGGGCACCACCGTCACGGTGGGGTCGGCGAGGCCGGCCTGGACCGCCTCCGCCTCGGCGGGAACCGCGGTGACCACGAGCAGGGCGGTCACGTGAGCGGCCCGGGAGAGCTGCGCCGGGTCTCGTCGTCGCTGCCGCCGGACCGGGTGACCGCGGACGACGGCCGGTAGATGTGAAAGCCCGGCGGCGCCAGATTCGGTTCCTCCGGTGCCGACCCACCCTGGACGGGAGCGGGGGAGGCGGGCGCGGGATCGGTCGCCTGCTCCGCGTCGACCTGCTGCTCGCCGGCCGCTACGTCACCGGGCCGAGCCGCGGCGGTCGGCGGGTCGGTGGTCGGTGGCTCGCCGTCCCGTTCCGCCGTGGTCAGTTCCTCGTCGGTGAGCGGACGACCGCACAGCCGCTCGGTCCGCAACCGACGGGCCATCACCAGGGCCCGCGCGGCGGCCAGCGCGCCGACGCCGGCCGCGACGGCGATCCCGATCCGACCGGTGAAGGGCACCAGTCCCAGCCCGCCACCGGCCACGAAGGCGAGCATCAGCACCGTCTCGGAGTGGGCGAAGGAACTGGCCCGTAGCCGCTCCGGGATCCGTTCCTGGATCGACGCGTCCACGGTGAGTTTGGCGATGCCGCTCATCATGGCCGCGACCACGCAGAGCAGGGCGACCATCGGCAGCGAGAAGCTGAGCGCGGCGAGGATCGCCACTCCGGCCACGATGACCATGCCGCTGGACTGGAGCGCGGCCGGTCGGTGGATGCGTAACCGGGTGCCGAGCGCGGTGGCCAGGAAGGTGCCGACGGCCAGCGCGGCACCGACCAGGCCCAGCGCCCCCTCGTCACCCAGGTCGCGACCGAACACCACAGTGGTCAGGTCACCCGCCTTGATGGTGAAGGCGAGGAAGAGCAGCAGGAAGCCGTAGATCGCGCGCAGGGTCGCCGCCCCGACCAGGTTCGAGATCACCAGCCGGCCGGCTGGACGCCCTCGGCCCAGCGGCCGGTCGCCGGTGCTTCGCCGCAGCGCCCGCAGCGGTCGGGGTACCCGCTCCGGCGGCTCGGAGTCGGCCCTCGGCGGCAGCCGCAGGGAGATGACCATGCCGATCAGGAAGATGACCGAGGCGACCCGCAGTGGCCACTGGGGCCCGAACCAGAACGCGGCCAGGCCGATCGGGGCGACCAGCGCCCCGGCGACCGTGCCGTAGACGCTGGCCCGGGCACCGACCTGGGACAGGCCGAGCCCCTCGGGTAACAGCCGGGGCACGGCCGCGGAGCGGGCCACGCCGTACGCCCGGGAGAGCGCCAGCACGCCGAAGGCCGCCGGATAGAGACCGAAGCCGTGGATGTAGTCGGAGATCAACCAGGCCAGGAACGCCCGGCCGAGCATGGTCGTGGCGAGGGCGTACCGCCGGCCGTGCCGGAAGTGGTCGAGCAGTGGGCCGACCACCGGGGCGAGCATGGCGAACGGCACCATGGTCACCAGCAGGTAGAGCGCGACCTTGCTCCGGGCCTCGCCGAGCGGCACGTTGAAGAAGATCGTCCCGGCCAGGCCGATGGCGATCAGGGTGTCCCCGGCGCAGGAGACCGCGTGCAGGTCGAAGAGGCGGACCATGCCGGTCTCACCGCCGGCGCCCCGGGCCCGGGCCCGGGCGGCGCTGCGGGTCACCCAGCGGCCACTGCTGAGCGAGCCGCGCAGCAGCAGCCGCGTGGCGCGGATTCCGGTGCCGACGGTCCGCCCGAGAAGGGACCGCTCGGAGCGGGAGAACAGCGGCATGGGACCCATCCTCACCCATCAGCCGGACAGATGGCGCGTCACCGCCGCAAGAACACCTCTGGGGAGTGCCTCGCGGCCGAAGCCACCGATGGGGAACAATGGTCGGGTGACCAGGCCCGCCTCCGCCCGTGCCGCCCGTCTCGACCAGGTCTGCGCCGCCGCCGTCGAGGTGGCGCGCGCCGCCGTGACCGAGGTGGAGCCCGACGATGTCGGCGACCACCTCCAGGTCGTGGCCGAAGGTGATCGACTCGTCACGCACTACTTCGAGTGCCGGCTGACCGGCTACCGGGGCTGGCGCTGGGCGGTCACGGTCACCCGGGTCCCGCGCAGCCGTAACGTGACGATCTGCGAGACCGTGCTGCTGCCCGGGCCGGACGCGCTGCTCGCCCCGGGCTGGCTGCCCTGGCAGGAGCGGCTCAAGCCGGGCGACCTCGGCCCGGGCGACCTGCTGCCGACGCCGCCGGACGACGAGCGGCTCCAGCCCGGCTACCTGCTCTCCGACGATCCCGCGGTCGAGGAGGCCGCCTGGGAGTTGGGGCTCGGCCGACCCCGCGTGATGTCGCGGGACGGGCGGCTCGAGGCGGCCCAGCGCTGGTACGACGGGGACCACGGCCCGTCGGCGCCCATCTCGGCCGCCGCACCGGCCGCCGCACGCTGCGGCACCTGCGGGTTCTACCTTCCGCTCGCCGGCCGGCTGCGGCAGTGCTTCGGCGTCTGCGGCAACTTCTACGCCCCGGACGACGGTCGGGTGGTCAGCGCCGACCACGGCTGCGGCGCCCACTCGGAGACGTTGGTCGAGACCGAGACGGCGGTGGACGAGATGCCCACCGTCTACGACGACAGCGCGGTGGAGCCGATGTCGGTCAGCCGTGCGCCGGGATCGGTCGAGCCGGCGGAGCTGTACGAACAGCCCTGAGGTCAGCGGGCGGCGCGGCGACGCCGCCGGTTCGCGTCGTGGCGCATCATCACGGCGAGACCGGGGAACCCCCACAGGAAACCGGCCAGGCAGATCCAGAGCCAGTTCTCGTGGCCGCTGTCGGCCAACCGGTCGCGGAAGAGCAGCAACACCAGGCCGACGACCGCCCAGGCGGCCATCCCGGCGAGCGCGAACGGCACCATCGGCGGGTCGAGCGGCTCGGGTCGGGGCGGCTGCTTCGGCACCCGGCCAGGGTACGCGATCGGCTTTGCCGTACGCCGGTCATCTGCGACGATGCGCCCGACGACCTGATCATTCGCTGCGAGGATCCCGATGGCAGTAGCGCCGCCCGAGAACGACACACCCCCCGACCCCAGTCGGCCGGTCAGCCGCTTCGACAGGTACTTCGAGGTCACCGCCCGAGGCTCGACGATGAGCCGGGAGGTGCGCGGTGGCCTGGCCACCTTCTTCACGATGGCGTACATCGTGGTGCTCAACCCGCTGATCCTCGGCAGTGCCGTCGACGCCGAGGGCAACAGCCTGCCGATCCCGGCGATCGCCGCCGCCACCGCCCTGGTCGCCGGTCTGATGACCATCCTGATGGGCGCGGTCGCCCGGTTCCCGCTGGCGCTCGCCGCAGGCCTGGGCATCAACGCCCTGGTGGCGTACGAGATCGCGCCGGAGATGACCTGGGCCGACGCGATGGGTCTGGTGGTCATCGAGGGCGTGATCATCGCGATCCTGGTGCTGACCGGCCTGCGTACCGCCGTGTTCCGCTCGGTGCCGACGCAGATGAAGACGGCCATCGGCGTCGGCATCGGCCTCTTCCTGACCATCATCGGCCTGGTGGACGCGGGCTTCGTCCGTCGGCTTCCGGATGAGGCGAACACCACCGTCCCGCTCGGCCTGGGCATCGGTGGTCGGCTGGTCAGCTGGCCGACGCTGGTCTTCGTGCTGGGCCTGCTGCTGACCCTGGTGCTTGTGGTACGCCGGGTCAAGGGCGCGATTCTGCTCGGCATCCTCGGTTCGACGGTGCTGGCGATGCTTGTAGAGGCGGTCGGCAACATCGGCCCGTCGGTGGCAAACGGCGTACCGAACCCGAAGGGGTGGTCGCTCAACGTCCCGACGCTGCCGACCAACCCGTTCGACGTACCGGACCTGTCGCTGCTCGGCAAGTTCAACGTGCTGGGCTCGTGGGAGAAGGCCGGCTGGCTGGTCGTGTTGATGTTCATCTTCACCCTGCTCATCACCGACTTCTTCGACACGATGGGCACGATGGTGGCCGTCGGCCAGGAGGGCGGCATGCTCGACGAGCAGGGCACCCCGCCCCGGGCGAAGGAGATTCTGCTTGTCGACTCGATCGGTGCCGCGGCCGGTGGTGCGGCAAGCGTCTCCAGCAACACCTCGTACATCGAGAGTGCCGCCGGTGTCGCGGAGGGGGCCCGGACCGGGGTGGCTAACCTGGTCACCGGCGTGCTGTTCCTGCTGGCCATGTTCCTGGCGCCGCTGGTGGTGATCGTGCCGTTCGAGGCGGCGTCCGTCGCGCTGGTGGTGGTCGGCTTCCTGATGATGACCGCGGTACGCGCAATCGACTGGTCCGACTACGAGATCGCCATCCCGGCGTTCCTCACCATCGTGCTGATGCCCTTCACCTACTCGATCTCCAACGGCATCGGTGCGGGTCTGATCGTGTACGTGGTGGTCAAGCTGGCCAAGGGCCGGTTCCGCGAGATCCATCCGCTGCTGTACGGGGTGGCCGGGCTCTTCGTGGTGTACTTCCTGCGCGGCCCGATCGAGGCGCTGCTGTTCTGATCTTCTGGCCGGGCGCGCAGATCCACGTCGAGTGGCTTCCGCGCGCCCGCCCGGGCAGCCAGGACACCGCGTGAGCATGGTCATATCGGCTGCGGCTGGGCCATAAAATTAGTTAGGCTAACTATCGTGACGGAGCGGACGGTGACGGCTCAGAGCATGCCACCGGCGCAGCTGGCCCATCAGCTGCGTGATGCGATCACCCGGCTGAACCGGCGGGTCCGCCAGGCCCGACCGGTCGGTGACCTGACGGTCACCCAGTTGTCCGCGCTCACCAGCATCCGGCTGGGGGGCGCGCTCACGCCGCGGGAACTCGCCGACGTCGAACGGGTGCAGCCACCGACGATGACCAAGATCGTCGCCAAGCTGGAGGAACGCGGCCTCGTGCAGCGCAGCCCTCACCCGACCGACGGCCGGCAGGTCATCCTCGCGGTGACCGAGGGGGGCCGGGCCGTGCTCGACCAGTTCGAGCGGGTCCGGGACGAATGGCTGGCCCGCAGGCTGGCCGAGCTGAACGACGTCGACCGGGAGACCCTGCACCACGCAGCGGAGATCCTCCAGCGAATCTCCCGCGCCTGACGCCGCACACCTGGTGTGCCCCGCGCCGCGCCGTCCGTCGTTGACGACGCGTACGACCGCGAGGAGGCGCACCGAGAGTGCAGGCACGGCTCAGCACGATGTTCCAGTCCCTACAGGTCCGCAATTATCGGCTATTCGCCTCCGGGCAGCTGATCAAGCTGCTCGGCGTCTGGATGATGTTCATCGCCCAGGACTGGCTGGTTCTCGAGCTCTCCGGCGACTCGGCCACCGCGCTCGGCGTGGTCGTCGCCCTTCAGTTCACCCCCGTCCTGCTGCTCACGCTGATCTCCGGCAGGCTCGCCGACCGGTACGACAAGCGGATGCTCCTCTTCGTCGCCAACGCCTTCTGGACCGTGCTGTCGCTGGCAATGAGCGTGCTCGTGCTCACCGGCATGGTCCGGCTCTGGCACGTCTTCGTCTTCGCCGCCCTGCTCGGCGTGGCCAACGCGGTGGAGACGCCGGTGCGGCAGGCGTTCGTCTCCGAACTGGTCGGCACCCGGTTGCTGCCCAACGCGCTCTCCCTCAACGCGGCCGTGTTCAACTCGGCCCGGATCGTCGGCCCGGCGGTCGCGGGACTCGCCATCGCCGCCTTCGACGTCGGCCCAGTCTTCCTGTTCACCGCGATCAGCTCGATCGCACCCCTGGCGACGGTGATCCAAATGCGCCCGGCCGAGCTGTACCGGGAGCCGTTGCCGCCGCTCGGCGAGCGAGCAGCGGCGACCGTGCTGGACGGGCTGCGCTACGTCGGCCGCCGCCCCGACCTGCTGCTGCCGATGGTGGTGATGTCGGTGATCGGGATGTCGCTGTTCAACTTCCAGCTCACCCTGGCGGCGCTGGCCAAGACCGTGTTCAACACCGGTGCCGCCTCGTTCGGCCTGTTCAGTACGACGCTCGCGGTCGGCGCGCTGATCGGTGCGCTGGCCGGTACCGGGCGGCGGAGCCGCCCCTCGGTCTGGTTGGTGCTCGGTGCCGCGATCGGCTGTGCGGTCTTCGGCACGCTCGTCGGGCTCGCGCCCGCGTACTGGATGGTCGTGGTGCTGTTGCCGCCGACCGGCTTCTTCATGGTCTACTTCGCCCAGGCGGCCAACCAGCGGGTCCAGCTCGGCACCGACGCCGCGTTCCGGGGACGGGTGATGGCGCTGTGGGTGCTGGTGTTCCTCGGCACCAACCCGGTCGGAGCGCCGATCATCGGCTGGGTCGCGGAGACCTTCGGTGCCGGCACCAGCATCTGGGCCGGTGGCCTGATCTCCCTGGCCACCGCGCTGTTGGCGCTGGCCTGGCAGCTCCGCCGCGACGGTGCCCGGCTGCGGTTCCGGGTGCTGCCGATGCCCCGCTTCTACGTCACCCCGCTCTAAGCGGGACCGGCCGGCCCCCGCTGAGCACATCAGCGGGGCCTGCGGGGCGGGATCGGGAAAATCGGTTACGTCACGGTGCGCTGCGGCATAGCTTCGGTGGGTGGAGGTCCTACGCTTGCTGATGCTCGCCCTGGCGCTGGCCGCCGTGGTGCTCCTGCCCGTGCTGATCGCGCTCGTGGTCTGCGCGGACGAGGTGGTGGACCGCCTCATCTGCCGATCCGCCGAGTGGCGGCAGCGGCGGCGGGAGCGACGACTGATCGCCCGGCTGAACCAGGCGGTGGAGGCGGACCAGCACGACCTCGCCGCCCTGGACCGGGCCGACCGGCGTCCCCTGGAACAGGTCGCCGCCGACCTGCGCTGCCTGCGCCGGGAGCGGGGCGGTGGAGGCGGCCCGGCGACGGTGTGGCACAGCAGCGTGCTCGACGCCTACGACGACCGGCTCCGGCTGGCCTGCCGGGCGCTCGGCATCACCGAGCACCTGGCCGAGCTGGCCGGCGTCGACCGGCAGATCGAACGGGTCCGGGTCGAGGGCGAGCTGGACGCCGCCGGCCTGCGCCTGCCGGCGACCAGACCCGGGCAACACGAGCCACGTCCCTAGCCAGCGTCATCCTCCCTCGACTGCGATCCTGTTTCGGGTGCGACTCTTCACCGCCGTCTACCCACCGGCCGAAGCGATCGAGCACCTGACCGCCCAGGTGGCCGGGTTGCGGGTGGCCGCAGCCGCGACCGCCGGAACGAACGTCCGGCTGGTGGAACCGGCCCGCGCCCATCTCACGCTCGCCTTTCTCGGTGAGGTCGACCCCGCCCGGGTGGCCGCCGTGCGACAGGCTCTCGGGCTCGCCGTGGCCACGGCTCGGGACCGCCTCGCCGTGGCCACGGCTCGGGACCGCCTCGCCGTGGCCACGGCTCGGGACCGCCCCGCCGTGGCCACGGCTTGGGACCGCCCCGCCGTGCTGCGGCTGGGCGGCGGCGGCCGGTTCGGCTGGGGCCGCAGCACCGTGCTCTGGGTCGACGTACGCGGCGACGTCGATCGCCTGCTGGCGCTGGCCGGCGTCGTCCGTGCCGCCCTGGTCACGGTGGGGGTGGCCGGCGACGACCGGCCGTTCCGGCCGCACCTGACCATCGCCCGCCCCGGTGACCGGATGCCGCACGCCGACCTCGAAGCCGACCTCGCCACGCTCGACGGCTACCTCGGCCCGCCCTGGCCGGCCGGTGAGCTGGTGCTGGTGCAGAGCCGACCCGGGCCGCCGGCAAGCTATCACCGGCTCGCCGCCTGGCCGCTCTGACCCTGGTCAGCCGGCGGGTACGACCAGCCCGCTCTCGTACGCGGCCACCACCAGCTGGGCCCGGTCCCGGGCGTGCAGCTTGGTCAACAGCCGGCCGACGTGGGTCTTGACCGTGGCCATGCTCAGATACAACTGCTCGGCGATCTCCGTGTTGGAGAGGCCGCGTCCGATGAGGGTAAGCACCTCACGCTCGCGCTGGGTGATCAGATCGAGCGCCCCGGAGGGGGCCTGTCCCGGGTGGGGGCGGCGGGTGAACTCGGCGATGAGCCGCCGGGTCACGCTCGGGGCGAGCAGCGCCTCGCCGCCGGAGACCACCCGGATCGCGGCGACCAGGTCGGTCGGCGCGGTGTCCTTGAGCAGGAAGCCGCTCGCCCCGGCCCGCAACGCACCGTAGACGTACTCGTCCAGGTCGAACATGGTCAGGATGAGCACCCGGGTCGCGGCCGTCTCCGGCGACCCGCAGATGTGCCGGGTCGCCTCGATGCCGTCCATCCTGGGCATCCGGACGTCCATCAGTACGACGTCCGGGCGCTCCCGGCGGGCCAGCGCGACCGCCTCGGCGCCGGTGCCGGCCTCACCGACCGCGGTCAACCCCTCGGTGTGGTCGATCAACAGCCGGAAACTTGCCCGCAGCAGGGCCTGGTCGTCGGCGACCAGCACCCGTACCGGGGTCATCCGGTCCGCCCGAGCGGAAGGGTGGCCCGGACCGTCCAGCCGCCCGCGTCGTCCGGGCCAGCGCGGAAGTCGCCCCGGTAGAGGGCCACCCGCTCGCGCATGCCCACCAGGCCCTGGCCGGGTCGTGCCGGGTCCTGACCGGATCGTGCCGGTTCCGGTGCCGGACGCGGGCCGGGTCGTGCCGGGGCCGGGGAGCGTCGCACCGGTTGGTGGGTGGGCTGCCGGCCGTCGTCGCGTACCTCGACGCGTACCTCTGCCGGATCGAGCACCACGTCGACCCGGCAGCGCGCCGGACCCGCGTGCTTCACCACGTTGGTCAGGGACTCCTGCACGATCCGGAACACCGACAGCCCGACGCCCTCCGGCGGGGTACCCGTGCCGTGCACGGCCAACTCCACCGGCACCCCCGCCGACCGGGTCCGCTCCACCAGCTCCGGCAGGTCGGCCAGCCCCGGCACGGGTTCGAGCGCCGGCTCCGGACGTAGCGTGCCGAGCACCCGGCGCAGCTCGGCCAAGGCGCCGCGACTGGTGGACTCGATGACCTGCAGCGACTCCCGAGCCTGCTGCGGGCGCTGCTCGGCGACGTGATTGCCGATCGCCGCCTGCACCGCGATCAGGCCCATGCCGTGCGCGACGATGTCGTGCACCTCGCGGGCGATCCGCAGCCGCTCCTCCTGAACCGCCCGCTCGGTCACCCGCTCGGCGACCCGGCCGGCCCAGGCGCGGCGCTCCCGTACCGTCCAGCCGACCGCCCACGCGGCGCCGAGCACCAGCGCGACGAAGACCACGCCCATCCAGCCGTACGACTCGCCGTTTGCGAAGGGCGAGCCCGGGTCGAACGGCGACCGGGCCACCGACAGGACGGCGACCGTGGTCACCACGACACACCCGGCGAGGGCGGCAGCGGAGTGACGGGTCGGCTCGGTCACGGCGACCGAGTAGAGCACCGCCCCCAGCGCGACCAACGGTGCCGCCACCGCGTAATCCGGGATGATGCCGGTGGCGAGGGTGAACGTCACCACGACCAGTACCACGGCCGTGGCGGCCCACGGGTACCACCGGCGCAGCGCCACCGGTACGCCGAGAGCCAGCCCGGCCAGCGCCGACTGCCAGGGCGGCTCGTGCAGGCCGCCGGCCGGCGGGAGCGGGACCTCCAGCGCCGCGTACCAGCCGATCGCGGTGACCACAGCGGCCAGCAGCAGCTCGGCCAGGAAGAGGCCGCTGCGGCTGAGGTGGCGCAGCCACGGCGGCGGCGCGACGGTGGTCACGGCATCGACAGTAGTGTCCGCTCCACCGGCCCGCGTCCGACCAGGGTCGGACGTTCCCTGGTCGGACCGGCCCGCGTCCGACCCTGGTCGGACGTTCCCGGGTCGGACCGGGACCGCCGGATCAACCTCGGGTGGGACGTCGATCTGTCCATCCCGGCCGGACGCTTTCCGCGCCGGTCGCGACGATCGTGTCAGTCATGACGACAGCCACGGTTTCCCTCCGCGACCTGCGGATGGTGTACGGCACCGGCGCACGCCGGGTGCATGCTCTGGACGGGATCACGGTCGACTTCCCACCGGCCACCTTCACCGCGATCATGGGCCCCTCCGGCTCCGGCAAGTCGACCCTGCTGCACTGTGCGGCCGGGCTGGAGCAGCCCAGCGGGGGCCGGGTCACCATCGCCGGCATCGACCTGGGCAGCCTGGACGAGACGAGCCTGACCCGGCTGCGTCGGGACCGGATCGGCTTCGTGTTCCAGGAGTTCAACCTGGTCTCCGCGCTGAGCGCCGCACAGAACGTGGCCCTGCCCGCCCGACTGGCCGGCCGCCGCCCGAGCCCCGTGGAGATCACCGCCGCGCTCGCCGAGGTGGGTCTCGCCGACCGGGCCAGCCACCGGCCGAGCGAACTCTCCGGCGGCCAGCAGCAGCGGGTGGCGATCGCCCGCGCACTGTTCAACCGGCCCGCCGTACTCTTCGCCGACGAGCCGACCGGCGCACTGGACAGCCGGGCCTCCCGGCAGGTGCTCGACCTGCTCCGGCGGCTCGTGGACGAGCACGGGCAGACCGTCGTCATGGTCACCCACGACCCGTTGGCGGCGGCCGGCGCCGACGAGATCGTGGTGCTCGCCGACGGCCGGCTGGTCGACCGGCTCACCGGTGTGAGCGCCGAGTCGATCGTCGGGCGGCTGGCGGCGCTGGAGCCGACGTGCTGACCCGACGCCGCCGGGCGGCCGCCGGGCTGACGCTGCTGCGCCGGGCCACCCCCGTGCGGGCCGGAGGGCGTCGGGCCGCCTCCGGGCTGCGTCGGGCCGCCTCCGGGCTGACCCGGGAACGGCTCGGTGGCGTCGTGCCGGTGCTGCTCGGCACCGCGATCGTGGCGGCGAGTCTGCTGCTCTTCGCCTCCGGTACGCCGCGCGTGCCGGACCGCTTCGCCGACGCGGCGGTCGTGGTACGCGGCCCCGACCTGAGCACCCCGGCCATCCCGTTCGCCGAGCCCCGGCCGTGGTCCGCCGCCCAGACCGCCGACCTGGTCCGGCGACTGGCGCCGCTGGACGGGGTGACGGCGGTGGTGCCGGACCACACCTTCTACGCCCAGCCGGTACGCGACGGACACGCGGTCGGCGGGCTGACCGAGGGCCAGGGCTGGGCGAGCGCCGCGCTGGCGCCGTACCGGCTCGTCGCCGGTGCCCCGCCAGTGCACGAGCGTGAGGTCGTCGTGGACCGGGCACTGGGCGTACCGGTCGGGGGCGAACTCACCGTGCTCACCGCGACCGGACCGGCGAGCTGGACCGTCAGCGGCCTGGTCGACGCCATGGCGCTCTACGTCTCGGACGCCACCGCCCGCCGGCTGGCGCCCGGGGTACGCGCGATCGGCCTGCTCGGGAAGCCGGACGTCGACGCGGTGGGCGACGTGGTGGGTGCTGCCGGCACGGTGCTGGCCGGCGCGGAGCGGGGACTGCTCGAACCTCGGGCCGACGCCCGCACCCGGTGGATCGGCATGCAGGTACTCACCGGGGTGTCCGCGTTGGCCACCTTCGCCTGCGTCTTCGTGGTCGGTGCCACCTTCGCGTTCACGGTCAACCAACGACGGCGGGAACTCGGGCTGCTTCGCGCGGTCGGCGCGACGCCCAGCCAGATACGCCGGACGGTCTACCGGGAGGCGCTCATCGTCGGGGTGCCGGCGGCGTTGGGCGGCGTGCTGCTCGGGGCGGCGGTCGCCGTACCGGTCGGTGCCCTGCTTGTCGACGCCGGTTTCCAGCCGCCCGGCTTCGAGGTCAGGTGGCAGGCCTGGCCGCTGCTCGCGGGACTCGGAGTGGGTCCGCTGGTGGCGCTGCTCGGCGCGGGTGCCGCAGCCCGCCGCGCCGGCCGGGTCCGACCGCTGGAGGCCCTGCGTACCGCCGAGGTGGAGCAGCGGCCGATGAGCCGCACCCGTTGGGTCGCGGGATCGGCGGCGGTGGCCGCCACCGGGGTCGCCGGCCTGGCCGCGCTCGCCACCGACGACCTGGCCGACCTGGCGACGGCCGCGCTGCTCGGCACGATGGCCCTGGTCGCGGCGATGGCCCTGCTCGCGCCGGCGGTGGTACCGCTGCTGGTCCGGGTGCTCGGTCGGGTGCTGCCCGGCGTGCTCGGCGAGGTTGTCCGGGGCAGCGCCGGGGCGGCGACGCGCCGGACCGCCGCCACCGCCGCGCCGGTGCTGCTGACCGTCACCTTCGCGCTCTTCATCTTCGGCTACGTGCAGACCACCACCGGCGCGTACGCCGCCGCCCGGGAGGCGTCCGTCCGGGCCGGAGCGGTGCTGATGCCGGCCGGCACGCCGGGGCTGACCGACGCGGCGCTGGCCAGCGTGGCCGGTGCGGCGCTGCTGACCACCGAGGCGTACGCGGCCGACACGGTGCTCACCGCCGTCGGCACCGACGCGGCGCGGCTCGACTCGGTGGCGGCTCGGCTGTCGGTGCTCTCCGGCGCCCCCGCCGCCCTCACCGAACCGGACACGATGGCGATCACCCGCGCCACGGCGGACCGGTTCGGCTGGTCGACCGGGGAGATAGTGCCGGTGACCTTCGCCGACGGTGAGCCGGCCCGGCTGCGGGTGGTCGCGCTGGTCGCCGACGGCGGCTTCCCCGGTGACCTGCTGCTGGACCGCAGCCTGCTGCGGCAACGGGACCCGTCCGTGCTCGCCTCGGCGATGCTGCTGACCGGACCGCCGCCGCAGCAGACGCCACCCGGGGCGGAGGTGGTGGACGTCGCCACGTACGCGGCTCGCGCCGACGCAGAGGAGGATCGGCTGGTGTGGCTGGCGACGCTGCTCATGGTCGGCGTCTCCGCCGGGTACGGCGCGCTCGCGGTGGCCAGCACGCTGGCACTGGCCACCGTGACGCGGGGCCGGGATCTGCGGTTGCTGCGACTGGCTGGCGCGACCCGCCGTCAGGTGCTGCTCGCCGTGGCGGCCGAGTCGGCACTTGTGGTGGCGATCGGCGCGCTGCTCGGCGGGGTGGCGGCCCTGCTGGCACTGCTCGGCTCGCTCGGCGCACTGGCCGAGCAGGCCGGTGCGGACATCGACCTGGTCATGCCCTGGCCCGCTGCAACCGCAGTGGTGACCCTCTGCCTGACCCTGGCCGTCCTCGCCAGCACCCTCCCCGCCCTCTCCACCCTCCCCACTCTCTCCGCCCTGCCCGCCCTCCGCCCACGCCGCCCACCCCGTCGATCTTGCACTTCTGGTCGCTGAAATGTCAGCTGTCGGGGCTTTTGCCCGGACCGAAAGTGCAAGATCGACGGCGGATCAGGGAGGTGGGGCGGGTGGGTGGGTGGGTGGGTGGGGCGGGGTGGGGTGGGTGGGTTGGGGGATGTTAGGCGCGGGTGTTGGAGTTGTTGGTGGACTTGTTCAGGGCCTTGTCGATGTTGTCGGCGGGGCGGCCACTTGTGGTGCGGGCGCCCTCGGCCACCGAGGGGACCTTGCTGTTCGGGGTGACCTTGCCGCCGGGGGTGGTCGCCGGGGGAGTGGTGGAGGCGCTGTCGCCACCGGTCACCGTCGAGCTACCCGCTCCGGTCGCCGCGACCGACGCCTTGCTGCCGCTGGCCGGACCGGCCGTACGCACCTCGATGGTCTCCACCTCCTCGCGCATCGGCTCCAGCGACGCGGTCGTGTCGTACTCGCTCCACACCTGCTGCTCCCGGTAGCGCCGCAGGGCAATCGCGCCGGCCAACCCGGCCACCGTGCCCGCGGCGAGCAGACCGGCCATGGTGAGCCCGTTGCGGCGGGACTTCTTCTTCGTCCTCATCTTCTTCGCCTTCCTGGTGACCGCGGCCTGCTTGGCGGCGGCCTTCCCGACGACGGCCTTGCCGGCCGCCTCGATCCGCGCCTGGCGCACGGCCACGGCCAGCGGTGCGAGCGCGGCGGTCGTCGTCGCGAAACCGCTCGACGCCCGGTCCCGGACCACCACGGCGGCCGGCGCAACCGCACCCCGGGCCGCGTGGACCCGCGGGCCGACCGTCGCGCCGGCACCCTTCGCCGCATGCGTGGCGGCCAGTCGCAGGTGATCGATGCCACGGTTCAGTTCGGCCCGGGCCAGTTGCCCCTCAGTCTTGCGCCGCCCGATTCCAAACACGGTCCCACCTCCTGGGAGTAGCTCTGTCTCATCCTCCACCTTCGGATGCCTCCGCATGTCCAGATCGGGCACATGGGAGGATCCGCATGGAACTGACCAACGAGTGAGGAGTACCCGTGGCCGAGGCTGTCTACGCCACCCTGCACACCAACGCCGGCCCGATCCGGCTGGAGCTCTTCCCCAACCACGCACCGAAGACCGTCCGCAACTTCGTCGAGTTGGCCGAGGGCACCCGCGAGTACACCGACCCGCGGACCGGCCAGCCGGGCAGCGGCCCCTACTACAACGGCACCATCTCGCACCGGGTGATCAGCGGGTTCATGGTCCAGATGGGCGACCCGACCGGCACCGGTCGCGGCGGCCCGGGCTACACCTTCGCCGACGAGTTCCACCCCGAGCTGCGCTTCGACCGGCCGTACCTGCTGGCGATGGCGAACGCCGGGCCCGGCACCAACGGCTCGCAGTTCTTCATCACCGTCTCGCCGACGCCGCACCTGAACAACCGGCACACCATCTTCGGGCAGGTGGCCGACGAGCAGTCCGCGAAGGTCGTCGACACGATCGCCAACACCCCGACCGGCCCGAGCGACCGGCCGCTTCAGGACGTCGTCATCGAGCGCGTCGAGATCGAGCGCCAGTCCGCCTGACCCGCGCCGGAGCCCCTTCCGCCGGCCGGGCCTGGGCACGGCGGTCGGGGTACGGCGATGTCACCTGATCGGTGGCGCGAGGTACCTTTGCTCGCATGACTGAGCGCTCGGGCACCTGGGGCCAGCGGTGAGTGAATCCCCGGCGACCACCCCGGCCTGTTACCGCCACCCGGGCCGCGAGACGTACGTCCGATGCACCCGGTGCGACCGGTCGATCTGCCCGGACTGCATGCGCGAGGCATCGGTCGGGTTCCAGTGCCCGGAGTGCGTGGCAGAGGGACGCCGCAGCGTACGGCCGGCGCGTACCGCCTTCGGTGGCGGTACCGCCGGCCGGCACGGCTACGTGACCAAGGTCCTGATCGGCCTGAACCTCCTGGTGATGCTGGTTTCCATCGGCTCCGACCGGGGTGGCGACGCGGCGGCCGGCGGCACCGGCTTCGGTGGCCTGATGGGTGGCAGCACCCCGCTCACCGAGTGGGGCGCGGTGCTCGGCCGGGCGATGTTCCCCGACGGTCACATCGGCGGAGTCGCCGAGGGCGAGTGGTACCGGCTGATCACCGCCATGTTCCTGCACTACGGCGTGCTGCACCTGCTGCTCAACATGTGGGCGCTCTGGGTGCTCGGGCGGTCGCTGGAGGCGGTGCTCGGTCCGCTGCGCTTCGCCGCGCTCTACTTCATCGCCGGCTTCGGCGGCAACGTCGCGGTGTACGTCTTCAGCGCGCCCAACCAGATGTCGGCCGGTGCATCCACCGCGATCTTCGGTCTCTTCGCGGCGATATTCGTGATCATGCGACGGCTGGGCCGGGACACCTCGGCCATCCTGCCGATCCTGGTGATCAACTTGATCTTCACCTTCACCGTGCCGCAGATCTCGATCGCCGGACACCTGGGCGGTCTGGTGTTCGGCGCGCTGATGGCCCTGGTGCTGGCCTACGCTCCCCGCTCGCACCGCACGCTGGTGCAGGCCGTCGGTGGCGGGCTGATCCTGGTGGCGCTGCTCGGGCTGGTCCTGATCCGGACCGCCGCGCTGCTTTAGCGCTGACCGGACCGCCGCGCTGCTTTGGCGCTGACCGGACCGCCGCGCTGCTCCAGCAGGATCAACCAGCGTGCGGCGGTCGGGCGGCGCGGAGCGCGTCGGCGACCTCGGCGGGGTCGGCGTCGAGGTCGAGCCGGCTGAACAGGTGCAGCGAGTCGCCGGCATCGATCTCAAGCGCCGGCCCGGTGAGTCCGCGCCCGGAGCGACGGTCCGTCCGGATCGTCTCCACAGCTGACCAGGGCAGGTGCCGGCGACCCAGCCAGCCGGCCGGCACGGTGATGCCGTCGGCGGCCACCGCCAGCCGCACCGGCGCGATCAGGTCCCGGGCCGCCCAGCCGGCCAGCAGCGCACCGGCCAGCCCGCCGAGCACCGGTCGGAGCAGGTCGCCCTCGGCGAGCAGGAATCCCAGCGCGAGCAGACCGGCCGCCCCGGCCAGCTTTACCACCGGTAGGGCCGGGGGCACCCGCCACTGTCTCGGCACCGTCTCGAAGGACATGCCGACCAGCATGCCAGCGGCGTGGCGGAGCAGGCATGCCAGCGGCGACCGGATCATGCATACCAGCGGCGAACGGGGCATGTGCTGCGGCGGCGTGGTCGGCCGTGGTGCCGGGCGTGCGCGTAGGATCGGAGACAGCCAAGTTACCGGGGAGTAAATATGAGTGACGCGGTCATCGTCGGTGCGGTGCGTACCCCGGTCGGGCGGCGCAAGGGCAGCCTGGCCACGGTGCACCCGGTGGATCTGTCCGCGCATGTGCTGCGCGCCCTCGCTGAACGTACCGGCATCGATCCGGTCCAGGTCGACGACGTGGTGTGGGGCTGCGTCTCCCAGGTCGGCGAGCAGTCGTGGAACGTCGCCCGCAACGCCGTGCTGGCCGCGGGTTGGCCCGAGTCGGTGCCCGGCACGACCGTGGACCGGCAGTGCGGCTCCAGCCAGCAGGCCCTGCACTTCGCCGCCGCGAGCGTGCTCTCCGGCCAGGCCGATCTGGTCGTCGCCGGTGGCGTGGAGTCGATGACCCGGGTCCCGATGGGCTCCAGTGTGGCCGGTGGGCAGCCGTTCAGCGAGCAGATCCTGGCCCGCTACCGGGGCGTGGATGGCGTCGCCGAGGACTCGTCGCTGCCGTTCAACCAGGGCGTCGGTGCGGAGCTGATCGCCCAGCGCTGGCGGCTCTCCCGTAGCCAGCTCGACGAGTTCGCCCTGGCCAGCCACGTCAAGGCCGCCGCCGCCCAGGACGCGGGGGCGTTCGAGGGCGAGCTGGCCCCGGTCGTGCTCGCCGACGGCGGCAAGTTCGCCGCGGACGAGGGCATCCGCCGGGACACCTCGCTGGAGAAGCTGGGAGAACTCGCCACCCCGTTCCGCCCCGACGGCGTGGTCACCGCCGGTTCCGCCTCGCAGATCTCCGACGGCGCCGCCGCGCTCGCGGTCACCACGAGCGAGTGGGCCGGCCGGCACGGTCTGCGACCGCTGGCCCGGATCCACACCGCCGTGGTCGCCGCCGACGATCCGGTCGCCATGCTCACCGCGCCCATCCCGGCCACCGCGAAGGCGCTGCGCCGCGCGGGGCTGGGCATCGAGGAGATCGGGGTGTACGAGGTGAACGAGGCGTTCGCCCCGGTGCCGCTGGCCTGGTTGGCGGAGACCGAGGCGGACCCGGAGCGACTCAACCCGCGGGGCGGCGCGATCGCCCTCGGGCATCCGCTCGGCGGATCCGGTGCCCGGATCATGACCACGATGCTCGCCCACATGCGCGACAACGGCATCCGGTACGGCCTGCAGAGCATGTGCGAGGGCGGCGGGATGGCCAACGCGACAATCGTCGAACTGCTCTGATTCCGCAGTGCGCTAACCCGGGCGGGTGCGTCGCGTAAACGCGGCGGCGCACCCGCTGCCGGCGGCGTGGAATTTGCAGAAAGCAGGTGCGGGAGGCATGTCACCCAACGAGCATCGTCGTTGGACAGGGCATGGACGTCTTCTCCCGAACGTTCCTTCCGGCCGCCACCGAGGCCGGGCTTGCGGTGCAGACCGCGAGCCGGCACATGCCGGTTTTCCGGCGTTGCGTGGGCTCCGGCGAAGCCACCATTCTCGTCACCAGGTGCAGCCGGCCCGACCGCCCGATGTCCGGGGACTATCTCCTGCTGCTCACCCACCGGCGGCTGGTGGTCACCCGGCAGACCCGGATCCTGCACCGGCTGCGACTGCACCTCAACACCGACCTGCGCGAGCTGAGCCACGTCACCTGGAGTCCCGATCCCCGGCTGCAATCGGTCGAGCTGGCGGCCACCGCCATCGACGGCATCCGGGAGCGGTTCCTGATCCGCACCCAGCACCCGAAGCGGGTGTGGCAGCTCGACGCGTTGCTCAACCACGCCTTCCGCACCCGGGTACGCAGCACCCGGCCCCGGCTCCTCGCCACCGTCTCCGAGTCGCCCACCCGCACCCGATCCACCCCGTTCCAGCCCGCCGTGGCCAGCTGACCGAGGGGCGGGCCCCGAAGCTGCCGCTGAATCCTTACCAAACCCGAACAGCGCCCGACGCAGCCACACCGCCCTGATCGGCAATCATGACCCGGTGACCGTCGACAACCCGCGACGTGGGCTGGTGCTGGTGGTGGAGGATGAGCCGAGCATCGCCGACCTGGTCCGGCTCTATCTGAGCCGGGACGGTTTCGGCGTACACGTCGAACATGATGGCGCGGCCGGGCTGGCGGCGGCCCGCCGGCTGCGCCCGGTGGCGTGTGTGCTCGACATCGCGTTACCGGGCCTGCCCGGCACCGAGGTCTGTCGGCGGCTGCGGGCGGCCGGCGACTGGACTCCGGTCATCTTCCTCACCGCCCGGGACGACGAGGTGGACCGGATCGTCGGCCTTGAACTGGGTGCCGACGACTACGTCACCAAACCGTTCAGCCCGCGCGAACTCGTCGCCCGGGTCCGGGCCGTGTTGCGGCGCACCGCCGGACCGGCGGATCCGGCGGGGCAACCTGTGGTGTCGGGCCGGGTCACCCTCGACCCCGGCCGCCGGTCGGTCACCGTCGATGGTGCGCCGGTGCAGTTGACCTCGACCGAGTTCGACCTGCTGGCGTACCTGATGAGTCGGCCGGGGCGGGTCTTCACCCGGGAGGAACTGCTGGCCGGGGTGTGGGGGTACGCGGCGCACGCCGGTACCCGCACGGTTGACGTGCACGTGGCGCAGGTCCGGGCCAAGCTCGGCGGGGCGAGTGTGATCCGTACCCACCGGGGCGTCGGGTACGCCGCCGATGGCTGACCGTCCGGTGCGTACGCTGACCGCCCGCGCGGTGCTGGTTACCTGCGCGGTCGCCCTGGTGTCGGTGCTGGTCACAGCGGTGGTGGCGGTGCCGCTTGCGGTCCGGTCCGCCGAGCGTCGCGACCAGCAGGCGCTCGCCACGCAGGCGCAGCTCGCCGCCGACCTGCTGCGGGCCCGGCCCGGCCGGATCCGGGATCTGACCGGTGGCCGCCTGGTCCGCCAGTTCGGCAATCAGGGCATCACCATCTACCTCGTCTCCGACGGCGTCGTCGACCGGCCGGGGCTGCCGGCCCAACTGGTCACCAGGGTGGCCAACGGGCGGGACGTCTCCGGGCGGCGGATGGTCGCCGGGCAGCGGGCGCTCGTCGAGGGGCGGGCCCTGCCCGGCGGCGACGGCGTGATCCTGACCAGGTCGGCCGGGGCGGGGGTGTGGCGTCAGGTGCTGCGCGGTCTCTGGCTGCCGCTGCTGGCCGGGCTGGCCGCCGGGGCGGTGGCCGGGGCGCTGCTCGCCCAGCGCCTGGCCCGACCCATCCGGCGGGCGGCCACCGCCGCCGCCCGGTTGCGTGCCGGCGACCGGACCGTCCGGGTGCCGGTCGAGTCGCCCGCCGAGGTGGCCGACCTGGCGTACGCGCTCAACGGCCTGGCCACGGCGCTGGCGACCAGCGAGGACCGGCAGCGGGAGTTCCTGCTCTCCGTCTCGCACGAACTGCGTACTCCGTTGACCGCCATCCGGGGTTACGCCGAGGCGCTCGCCGACGGGGTGGTCGCGCCGGAGTCGGCCGCCGACACCGGCCGAACCATGCTGGCCGAGGCGGAACACCTGGACCGGCTGGTCGCCGATCTGCTGGCGCTGGCCCGGCTGGAGGCGGTCGACTTCCCGCTGGAACCGGTGCCGGTCGACCTGTCCCGGTTGGCCGCCGACGCCGCCCGGACCTGGGCCGACCGGTGCGCCAGGGCCGGGTTGCCGTTCCGGAGCGAGGTACCCGATCGGCCGGTGCCGGCGTACACGGATCCGGGGCGGATCCGGCAGGTGATGGACGGGTTGCTGGAGAACGCGCTGCGGGTCGTACCGCCGGGTGCGCCGGTGGTGCTGGCGGTCCGGCCGGCGGGCGGCGACCCGGCCTCCGGTGGGGTCTTCGAGATCCGCGACGGCGGGCCCGGCCTGACCGACGACGACGTGGCGGTGGCCTTCGAACGTGGTGCGTTGCACCGGCGCTACCAGGGGGTGCGCAAGGTCGGCAGCGGGCTCGGGTTGGCGCTCGCCGCCGGCCTGGTCCGGCGCCTCGGCGGGGAGATCGTCGCCGGGCACGCCCCGGAGGGTGGGGCCGCCTTTACCGTCCGGCTGCCGCCGGATCCTTACCTGACCCGAACGTCGGCCTGACCGACCGCTCATCCGGCTCAGCGACGCTGACGGGACCACGGACGAGAGGACGAGACATGACACGCAGGGGATCCGTCACCGCCGCGCTGCTCGTGGCGGTCGCGCTGGGCGCCACCGGCTGCGGTGCGGCCCAGACCGGCCGGGACGCCGCGCCGGAGGCCGGCGTCGAGGTGGTAGCGGCGATGGGTGCCGAGGGCCAAGCGCTCGCCGCCCTCGGGCTGGACCCCGCCGAGTTGGAGCCGGACCCCACGGCCGCAGACTCCACGGCCGCCGACCCCACGGCCGCCGGGTCTTCGGCCGCCGACGCGCCGGAGGCGAGCGGTGGAAAGAGCCGGCCGGAGCGGGCCGAGGAGTGGCGCAAGCGCCGCACGGCCCGGGTGCTGCTGCGCGACAACCGGCTGCACGGCGAGGCCGTGGTGCGGACCAGGGACGGCGGTACGAAGACGGTGGTGGTGCAGCGCGGCGAGGTGACCGCAGTCGACGGCGACACCATGACCGTCAGGTCGGCCGACGGCTTCACCCAGACCTGGACCTTCGCCGACGACCTGCGGGTGGTCGAGCGGCGCCGGACGATCCGCTCCACCGACATCAGGATCGGTACGAAGCTCGGCGTGGCCGGCGCCAGGACCGGCGAAACCTCGACCGCCCGCCTGGTCGTCGTCCCCCTCAAGCAGGACTGACATCGACATCAGCGGTACGCGGGTGGGGCCTGCCGCTGCCCCACCCGCTGGTAGACGCGGGATCCGATGAAGTCGTCGTAGCCGTACCCAGGGGTTGGGCGTACGAGCGGGGAATGTGTTCCCGCCCCGCCCGCCTCGTGCGGCCCGGTCAGCGCTCGGCGGGCAGGGCGTAGCCGACGTGGTCGCGGAACTCGAACCGCCAGCCGGGCGGCACGAGATCCGCGCAGAGCTTGCGGCTGTTCACGCAGACGATCGCGTCCAGCGACGCCGGATCGGCCGGCGGCCGGTCGTCCAGCACCGACTGGAGCGCCATCAACTCGGGCGGCCGGCCGTCGGCATCGCGCAGCAGCAACCACCAGGGATACTCCCAGTCGTCGTTGCGCTGCGACAGGCCGATCCGGCGGGCGTCGGTGGCCCGTACCGCCTCGGCGGCCCAGCGGTACTCCTCCGCCCACTGGGGACGCCGCAGGAAGCGCTGCTCCCACTCGCCCGTGGTGAAGACCGAGCCAGCGCCGACCAGCCGGCGCGGGAAGCCGTACGACACCGCCAGCACGCCGGCCAGCGCGCAGGTGGCCAGCACCGTCACCGCGAGCGTCGCGGCGATCGGCCGCCGACCACGCCCCGCCCCGCTGCCGGTGACGGTGCGGCGGGAGCGGCGGAAGAGGGCGTCGAGCCAGAGGCCGGCCAACGGCACCGAGGCCGCCAGGGCGTAGAGCACCAGCCGGTTGCCCCACGGCTGCCACTTGATCATCGCCGTGTGCAGCCCCACCGCAAACACCATGACCAGCGCGTACGCCCGCAACGTCCCGGCCGTGCCGGGACTGATCCGGGCCGGCCGGAACAGCGCCGCCCCGGCGCCGATCAGCGCCAACACCCCGGCCAGCGGGAAGGCCACCCGGTCCTCGTCGGGGTACCAGGACGGCACCGGGAAGATCTCCTGACCGAAGGTGGTGGCGCGGTCCTGCGGATCGACCCCGATCAGGTCGGCCAGGCCGACGATCGCGTCGGCGGTGGCGTTGCGCAGCGGTGCCAGCGGGGTGTCCAGCGCGGTGTGCCCGATGCGTAGCGCGTTCACCAGCACCGACGGCGGGTCGTACCGCTCCATCGGGACCGACTCGCGCAGCCGGTCCGGCCCGAGCGGGTGGCTGAACTCCGCGTACACCCGGCCCAGGAACGGGCCGACCACCAGGGCGGCCACGATCATGATCAACGTCGAGGCGCCGACCGTACCGGCGAACCCGCCGACCGGGGCCCGGCGGCGCGCGGCCGGCCGATCCGCGTACGCCAGGCGCAGCTGGCCCAACCCCCAGAGCACCAGCAGCGGACCCACCGCGAGCAACCCGCTGGTCTTGGTCAGCGCGGTCAACCCGGTGGCCGCGCCGAGGGCGAGCAGCTCGCCCAGGCCGGCCCGCCGGCGCAGCCCGTCCAGGGCGAGGGTCGCCGCGCACGCGACCCAGGCGGCGCAGACCAGGTCGGTCTGGGTGCTGGTCGCCTGAAGGGTCACCATCGGCGTGGTGGCCAGTACGAACGCGGTGAGCAGCTGAGCCCGTCGGCTGCCGCCGAGCTGGGCCGTCACCCGGGCCACCGCCAGCAGGCAGCCCACCCCACCGGCCCACTGGACCAGGTTGTACAGCGCGTCGCCGCCAGTGAACAGGCGCAGATGCAGCAGCAGGTACTCCGCGCCCGGCGGGATGGTCACCTGCCGGTGGATCGCGGTGGCCCAGAAGGACAGGTCACCCTGAGCCACCCAACGCTCCACCTTCGGCAGGTGGTACGTCTGCGAGTCGAAGTTGTTCGGCGCGGCCAGCAGGGCGATCAGCAACTCGACCAGGAGCAGCCCGCCGATCGTGCCGGCGAGCAGCCGTTCGCCCCGGCTCGCCGTACGCCAGAAGCCGCTGATCGTGCCTCGCCAGCCGGCGGCGGACCCACCCGCGTCGCTGCTCGGAGCCGGAGCCGGAGCCGGGCCGTCGGCCCCGGCACCCGGCGCACCGATTCCGCCGCCGGTCGGAGTGCCCGTGGTCGGGTCGGTCGTCGTCCCGGGGGCCACCGACAGCGGTGTGCCGGCCGGGGCGGCGAGCAGAGCGTGCGGCGACCGGGTCGCCGCACGTACGACCTCGGACGCCGCTGCTCCGGCGGCATCGCGCCCGGCGGTCGAGCCAGCCACGGCATCGCGCCCGGCGGTCGAGCCAGCCACGGCATCGCGCCCGGCGGTCGAGCCAGCGACGGCCCCGGGCCGGGTCGCCGCGTCCAGCCGGCGCCGCCAGCCGACCGCCACCGCGCAACCCGCCACGAAGAGCAGCCAGGCCACGCCGAACGCGACAGGTGTCAGCAGCCGCAGCACGCCCAGCACCTCGACGGTGAGCACCGCGAAGACGCCGGTGGCCAGCGCCGCCCTGAGCACCGCCAGCCGCCGGGGCGCCACGGTGTCCGCGACCCGTGGCCGTAACGCCATGGTGAGCAGTACGACGGTGGCGAGGGGGGCGAGGACGAGCAGGAAGCCGGCGACCGACATGGCCGGAAGTAAACACCATCAGCCTGGATGCCCGACTACGGATCTCCAATGACGGTCGGCAGCGTCCGGCCGGGCTGCCAGGCTAGGCTATGGCCGATACGCCGCCGCCCTCGTGGAGAATCCCGTGAAGCTGTCGATCCTCATGCCGGTCTACAACGAGGAAGAACGCATCGCGGACGCCCTGAAGCAGGCGTTGGCGGTCGAATATCCGTGCGAGATCGAGCTTGTGGTGGTCGATGACGGCAGCCGTGACGGCACCGCCGAGGTCCTCGGTCGGGTCGACGACGCCCGGTTGCGCGTGATCACCCATCAGCGCAACGCGGGCAAGGGCGCAGCCATCAAGACGGCGGTCGCCAACGCCGACGGTGAATACATGGTCATCCTCGACGCCGACCTGGAGTACGACCCGCAGGACATTCCCACGCTGCTCGCCCCGGTGCTCGACGGGCGGGCCACGGTGGTCTACGGCAACCGCACCTTCGGCAGCCACAGCGCCTACAGCTTCTGGTACGTGATGGGCAACAAGGGCGTCACCATGGCGGCCAACGTGCTGTTCAACTCCTACATCGGCGACCTGGAGACCTGCTTCAAGCTGATGCCGGTCGAGCTGTACCGCTCGCTGGATGTCCGCTCCCGCGGCTTCGGCATGGAGGCCGAGGTGACCGGCAAGCTCCTGCGCCGCCGGATCCGCCCGTTCGAGGTGCCGATCAGCTACCGGGCCCGGGGCCGCGAGGAAGGAAAGAAGATCACCTGGCGGGACGGCGTCGAGGCGCTCTGGATCCTCGGCCGCGAACGCGCCCGCCGCCGCCCCGCCCGCACTCAGCCGTAGCCCGCTGGCCCAGCGCCGGGGTGCCCGCTGGCCCAGCGCCGGGGTGCCCGCTGGCCCAGCGCCGGGGGCGCCCGCTGGCCCAGCCTGGGGTGTGTCCGCGCTAGACCAGCGCCGGGGCGAGAAAGTCGGTAAGCGAGCGGCGCAGCCCGGTCGCGTCCAGCCCGTGCCAGCGGTCGTGATCCTCGGCCGAGCCGTAACGGCGTAGCTCCTCCCGTCCCACCCCGAGCGCGAGCAGCCGATGCAGCCGGTCCGCCAGCGCTGCCGTGACCACCCGGGCCGAGGTGCCGGCCAGGTAGGGCTCGACCAGAATCACCGCGCTGCCGGCCAGGGCACGCAGGCCGGTGGTGTCGAACGGGCGCGGCCGATGGGTGTACGCCACCGTCACCGGTAGGTCCGCCGCCGCCGCGAGCGCCGCGTCCAGCACCGGGCCGACCGCGACCAGCAGCGGCGCGCCCGCCCCCGCGTCCCGCACCACCACCAGGTCGCCGTCGCCGCCGTACGGGCGCGCGTTGCGCTGCGTCGACAACCGCAGGTACGCCGAGGAATCACCGCCCACGGTGGTACGCAGCAGGTCGGGCAACTCGGCCGGGTGCCCCGGCACGTGCACCGTCCAGCCGGAGAGCGTGTCGAAGAGCGCGACGTCGGCCGGGCTGAGGTGGGTCCGGCCAGCCGCCGCCCGGTCGTACGAGGCACCCACGCTGACCAGCACCGCGCTGGCCGCCTGGTGGTCGAGGTCAAGCTTGATCTGCTCGTACGCCCGCTCGACGAGGAACGGCGCATAGCTGTGCACGATCGGCCGGAGCCCGGTCAGCGCCAGCCCACCCGCGACGCCGAGCATCAACTGTTCCCGGATGCCTACGTTGATCACCCGGTCCGGGTGCCGTCGGGCGGCCGGCGCGAACGCGTCGGCGGAGATGTCCGCGAGCACCAGCGCGGTACGCGGATCCTCGGCCAGCAGCGTCGTGGTGGTCTCGATGAAACTCTCTCGCATGGCTACTCCTTGCTGTCCACGACCGCGACGACGGCGTGCGGCCGGTGTCCGTGATGTCCGGTGAGCGCGGCGTGCAGCGCGTCGTGGTCCCGCCCGTCGACCGTGGCGGCGGTCCACCCGTTTACCGTGAACCGGCTCGCCACCCCGCCCGGCCAGCCGTGCGTGGCGGAGGAGTTGTCCACCACGATCGCGGTCAGGTTCGCTAGGCCGGCTGCGCCCGCGTACGCGATCGCCTCGTGGTTGGAGCCCTCGTCCAGCTCGGCGTCGCCGACCAGGACGTACACCTGCGGGTCGAGCAGGCCCTGGGCGCGCAACCCGAGCGCGGTACCGACGGCCAGGCCGAGGCCGTGCCCGAGCGAGCCGGAGCCGATCTCCACCCCCGGCACCAGCGTGCGGTCCGGGTGGTCGCCGAGCCGGCTCTCCGGCCCGCCCTGGTCGTCCAGCCAGTCGGGCGGTACGAAGCCCTTCGCGGCCAGCACCGCGTAGTAGCCGGCTACCGCGTGCCCCTTGGAGAGCAGGAACCGGTCCCGGTCGGGATCATCGACGGTCGCGGGGCTGACCCGGAGAATCCGGTCGTAGAGCACCCAGAGGACGTCGAGGGTCGAGTAGACGTTCGAGCCGAACTCCCGGCCGGCCCGGATCCGCTCCAACAGCGGCCCGACCGGATGCCGCCCGCCGGCGTCTCGCCCAGTCGCTTCGTGTCGTCCGTTGTCGTGTCGTCCGTTGTCGGGGCGCCCGGTGTCGTGTCGTCCGGTGTCGTGTCGTCCGGTGTCGGGGCGCCCGGTGTCGTGTCGCCTGGTGTCGTGTCGCCTGGTGTCGGGGCGCCCGTTGAGCGGTGCGGCGGCCTCGGCGATCCGGGGCGTGCTGGTGGCGAGTGAGGTCATGCGGATAGCCTGCAAGTTGAAGCGAGGTTCAACTCAAGGCAAAGTGATGCAGGAAGCTCTCACCATCGGTCAACTCGCCGCCCGCAGCGGGGTGGCGCCCTCCGCGCTGCGCTACTACGAGCGACTGGGGCTGATCCGCGCCGACCGCACCGGCGGCAACCAGCGCCGCTACCACCGTGGCGAACTGCGCCGGGTGGCCTTCATCCGGATCGCGCAGCAGGTAGGTGTGTCGCTGGAGGAGATCCGGTCCGCGCTGGACTCACTGCCCGCCGCGCGTACGCCCACCGCCGAGGACTGGACGCGGATCTCCACGGTCTGGCGGGAACGGCTGACCGAGAAGATCAGGCTGCTGAACCGGCTCCGGGACGACCTGGACGGCTGTATCGGTTGCGGTTGCCTGTCGCTGCGCCGCTGCTCCCTCTACAACCCCGAGGACCAACTCTCCGACGAAGGCCCCGGCCCCCGCCTCACCCTCCCCCGCTGACCCCCGCTGACCCCCTCAGGCCCCTTTTGCCCCCCTCCTGCCCCCTTTTGCCCGCGTTGATCATGAAGTTATTGCCCGCCCCGCCCGGCGTGTCGTGACAATAACTTCATGATCAACGGGGGGTGGGTCGGGGCAGGGTGAGGAGGACCTTGCCGAGGTGGTCGTTCGACTCGACCAGGTGGTGGGCGGCGGGGGCCTCGGTGATGGGGAAGTGGCGGTCGATGATCGGGCGGATCCGGGCCGCCTCGATCAGGGGCCAGATTTGGTCGCGTACACCTTGGACGATTGCGGCCTTCTGGTCCAGTGGGCGGGAGCGGAGTGCGGTGGCGGCCACCGTGCCACGCTTGGCCAGCAGCGCGCCGAGGTCCAGTTCACCCTTGCGGCCGCCCTGCATGCCGATGACCACGAGCCGCCCGTCGGCGGCCAGGGCGGCGACGTTACGGCCCAGGTACGACGCGCCCATGATGTCGAGGACCACGTCCGCGCCCCGCCCGTCGGTGAGCTTGCGGACCTCCTCGACGAAGTCCTGCTCCCGATAATCGATCACCTGATCGGCGCCCAGGGCGCGCAGCCGGTCATGCTTCACCGGCCGGGCGGTCGCCACCACGGTCGCGCCCAGCGCCTTGCCCAGTTGGATCGCGAAGGTACCGATCCCGCTGCCACCACCGTGCACAAGCAGCGTCTCGCCGGCCACCAGCCGACCCACACCGACCACATTGGACCAGACCGTGCACGCCACCTCGGGCAGCGCGGCGGCGTCGACCAGCTCCACCCCGGCCGGCACCGGCAGCAACTGCCCGGCGGGCACGGCCACCCGCTCGGCGTACCCGCCGCCGGCCAGCAGCGCGCAGACCTGGTCACCCACCCGCCAGTCGGTCACCTCTGGACCGGTCGCGCTCACCACCCCAGAACATTCCAATCCCGGGTACGCGGGCGCGCCCGGCGGCGGCGGATAGTGCCCCTGCCGTTGCAGCAGGTCGGCCCGGTTGACCGCAGTGGCCCATACGTCGACCAGCACCTCATTCGGCCCCGGCTCCGGGTCGGGCACCTCGCTCCAGCTCAGCACGTCGGGTCCGCCAGGCTCCGGGATCGTGATCGCACGCATAGGCCCAGTCATACCCGATCAAGCTGCCGTACCACGTACCATTCCCGGCGCCACGCAGGGTGAGTGATCATGGCCGATCGGGTAGCCCTCGCCCCGTCCCCGCTCTGGCGGGCATGGCAGACTAGGCACGGCCGCGCGGTGCGCGGCCCCGGGAGGGTTCGCCTAGTGGCCGATGGCGCTGGTCTTGAAAACCGGTAAGGCAGCGATGTCTTCGTGGGTTCGAATCCCACACCCTCCGCTTTGAATCCCAGATACAGGTCAAACCTCCGGCTCCCGGGGACGGCGACCACGCAGCACACCCGCACGGGACGTCGGCTTTTGCGCGAGTTGCGGCGACGCGCTTCTTCGGCGGCTGGAGCGGGCACGGTTTGCGGTATCTCGGCCCTTCCTGTCGGCGGGAACACCCGAGATGCCGCAACTCGCGACATGCTGCGGGTCAGATAGGCGGGTGGGCCGCCACGAAGCTGCCCTTTCCCTGATGGGTCTCGATCCAGCCCCGGTCGTCCAGCGCCCACAGCGCCCGCTTGATTGGCGTGTCGGACGCGCCGTACTGCTCACACAGTTTCGCGATGCTCGGCAGCTTGTCGCCCGGCTTCAACGCGCCGGTGCGGATCGATGCGGTGATGTCATCGATGACCTGCTGGTAGACGGGCTTTCGGGGCATGTCAGGTCCCTCTCGTCGGCCCCTACAGCCTTGCATCAGGTGCGACTCACCGTGGGCACACCGTTGCCTCTGGGTACTTTGGGTCCTATGTTGGCGACAGGGCATCTCGTCGGCAACCTGGTGCCCGCCGGGCCGGGAGTGTCCCCCGTTCGCCCTCGGCCCGGCTCCCATCCCTCCCAGCACCGAGGAAGCGTCAATGGATGAGCGATCCATCTCTGTCAACAGTGTTTCGTACGCTCAGTCGCCGATTCCTGACGGCGACCGCTACCCGGTCCCGATGCCTTCGGCGGGGTGTGGTGGTCGCCGGGCCTGGGTCATTGTGACCGTGATCGCCGTGGTGGCGCTGCTCGTCGGGGTGGTCTTAGCGATCGGTGTGCTCGGATGACGTGGTCGGACGAGCGGGTCGATCGGGCGGTGCTCGCCTTCTTGGCCTATCGGAGCGTCGTCGCCCACGCCGCCAACCGTCGTTGCTGCCTCGACTGCCCCGGCGAGGGCTGTCGCCAGTACGCGTGGGCGCTGGAGACCCTCATCGTGCACGGGCGGAGGGATCAGGACGACCAGCTGGCGGACAGGTGATGACGGACTCCGTCGAGCAGGTGCGGGCCCAACTTGTCCTTTCCGCGCGGGTAATCATGACCGACCACTGGCCACCGTCCGGCGGACGGCGTGACTGGTGCCCGATCTGCAACTGCCACTGGAAGTGCCGGGCGATGCTCACCGCGTACGCCTATCTGCGGCTGGTCGGCGCGCACCACTGGTGCCCGCCGCGCATCGGCTAGCTCGGTTCGAAGGCGGCGCGCAGGATGTCGCGGTGGGTCCGTACGTAGCGGATGTCCGCGTCGTACAGATCGGCGTGCCCTTCCGCGATGTGCCGCTGGAACGCCTCGTTGCCCTGGTCGGCCTGATCGTGCATGAAGTCGACGAGCGCCTGCAAGCGGTCCGGGACGACGTCGATGACCTCGGCACCCACCTCCGGCCCGTACGCGCGGCAGAAGTCGGCGACGCGACGGCCCTGCTGCTGCGGTGTGCCGAAGCTTTCCGGGTTGTCCGGTCCCTGCAACGGTGCGAACCGGTAGACGGCATAGGCGACGTCCCAGCTGCGTGGTCCCGGGTGGGCCGCGTCGAAGTCGATGAAGCCGACCGCCCGGCCGTCCTTGACCACGCAGTTGTACTGGGCGGCGTCGCCGTGGCACATGACTTCGGCCGGCTGCCGGGCCGGCACGAGCCAGGGGTCGTCGGGGCGCGGCCGGAACGTGACGCTCGCGTCGTGCAGCTTCCGTAGCAGGGTGGCGGCGGAGGTGAGGAGATCGTGCGTACGCAGGTCCGGGGTGAGCGCGTCGGGCACCTCACCGTCGAGGAAGGTGACCATCTCGTTGCCCTCGCTGTCGAAGCCGCGTGGCTCGGGAGCGCCATGGAACCCGTGGTCGTGCAGGTGTCGCAGGAGTCGATGGATCGCTGGCGTGGCCGGTGACACCGGCCGGTGGACGATGTCACCGTGCCGGTGCACGACGTTCATCCCGCCCCGGAATTCCATGTCGTGCCCTCCTCAGGACCAGGGTCGGTACGCGGTTTGCTCGAATGGGGGCGGTTCGCGGGGTATGAAGGGTGCGCAGAGAAGCACATCCACCGGAAGGACCTGTGTCGATGTCCCTGGAACGACCGATCGCCCCGGACCCGTACGAGATGCTGCCGACCGTTGCCTCGTTCACCGTGACCAGCGATGACGTGCGCAACGGCGAGCCGATGGACGCGGCGTACGCGCACCCCAGCACCGGGGGCGACAACGTCTCGCCGCAGCTTGCCTGGTCGGGGTTTCCGGCAGAGACCAAGAGCTTCGTGGTGACCTGCTTCGACCCGGACGCGCCGACCGGGAGTGGATTCTGGCACTGGGTGCTGGTCAACCTGCCGGCCGACGTGACGGAGTTGCCGCGCGGCGCCTCCGGCGATGACCTGCACGGGGCGTTCACGGTGCGCAACGACTACGGCGAGCAGGGTTACGGCGGTGCCGCGCCGCCGCCGGGGGACCGGCCGCACCGGTACGTCTTCGCGGTGCACGCCCTCGACGTGGAGCGCCTCGACGTGACGCCCGACGCCACCCCGGCTTACGTCGGCTTCAACCTTGCCTTCCACACCCTGGCCCGAGCCACCACCCGTCCCACCTACCAGATCGCCGGCTGACCCAGCCCAGCCAGCCCTAGTTGACCAAGAGGTTTGCGTCGGCGATCCGGCGGACTCTGACGCAAATCTCTTGATCAACGCCGAAGAAAGGGGAGGGGGGTCAGGAGGGGGTGCGGGCCACGGCGAAGACGGACTGGCCGAAGGGCGGGCGGACGACCTGCTCGGCGGCCTTGGTGGCGGGGAGGACGAGGGTGTCGTAGACCTTCACCATCGGGCCCTCCTTCGGCATCAGCCGGAACACCTTGGTGGCCATGAAGTAGCCGATCAGGCCGAGCGCGTTCGCGTAGTGAATCTTCTCGACGCGCAGACCGGCCTCGGTCATCGCCGCCGACAGGGTCTTCTTGGTGTAGCGGCGGACGTGGCCGGTGGCGACGTCCGCCGGGCTCATCGCGAACTCGAACGCCGGCACGATGATGATCACCGCGCCGCCGGGCCGGACCAGCTGGCGCATGCTGCTCAGCGCGCCGACGTGGTCCTCGATGTGCTCCAGCACGTTGTACGAGACGGCAGCGCTGTAGTCACCCTGCTCCGAGTGCGGCAGCAGCATCTGGCGTACCTCGATGCTCGGCCGGTCGGCGAGCCGCTCCTTCAGCGAGACCAGGCGGTCCGGGTCGGCCTCGGTGGCGGTGAACCGGGGCAGGTGGTCGGACCACTCCAGCGCGTAGTCGCCGAGACCACTGCCGATCTCGATCGGATTGTCGCCGAGGTAGGGCAGTGCCAGCTCGACGAACCAGCGCCGGTGGTTGACCGCTGTGGCGAGGCCCTCCAGGACCTCGGACTGCACGCGCTGATCCCCAGTGATTTCTGCCATGCGTCGATTCCTCACGATACGACTCGACCCGCGCCGGGACCGACTGAGTGAACCATCCGCTCGGACGGCGGGTATATCGGGGCCCGCGGTGGCCGAATTGGTCGGGGTTATGGGCACGATCGGTGGTGGTCAGCGAACCCGGAAGATACTACGCGAGGGGCCCGAACCCTGCACGGTGACGGCATTGGGCCAACTACGCTCTGAATTGTTATGACTACTCCTGATTCGGGGCGATCCGCCGAGAAGCCCACGGGGCCGGGGGAGGCTGGGAGGCTCGGGAAGCCTGGTTCCGGGTGGCGGTGGGACCTGGCTGCCGTGTTGAGTTTCGCGGCGCTCGGCTTCTGGATCACGGCCAGGATGTGGCGAAATCCCGGTGATGGCATTCGGGACAATCCGACCGATATGGCGCAGTTCGAATGGATGATGGCGCACGGTGCCCGGGTGGTGACGGAACTTGCCTACCCGTTCTCGTCCGATCGGATGAATGCCCCAGAATCGGTAAATCTCATGGCAAACACCTCGGTGTTGTCTGTTTCACTGCCGATGACCCCGATAACCCTGCTTTTCGGTACGCGTACCGCCTTTCTGCTCTTCCTCACCCTCGGGATGATCGCCACGGCGACCGCCTGGTACTTCGTGCTCTCCCGGGTGCTCATCGGCGCTCGTGGGCCGGCCTGGCTGGGCGCGACGTTCTGCGCGTACGCGCCGGCCATGGTGTCGCACGCCAACGCGCACCCGAACATCGTGTCGCAGTACGTGGTTCCACTGATCATCTGGCGTACCGTGCGGCTGGCCGAACCCGGTCGCTGGCTGCGCAACGGCGCGCTGCTCGCGCTGATGATCGTCTGGCAGGCGTTCCTGAACCTGGAGATCCTGCTGATGACCGCGATCGGTCTCGGCGTGGTGATCGTCGCGCTGATGCTCGGTCGGCCCGAGCTGCGTGGTCGGGTCCGTCCAATCCTGGCCGGGCTGGGCGTGGCCGCGGTGATCTCCGGAGTGCTCCTGGCGTACCCGCTCTACGTGCAGTTCTTCGGTCCGGGCGCCTATCGCGGGCTGCCCTGGCTGATCCGGGGCTACTCCACCGACCTCGCCTCGTTCTTCGCGTACTCCCGGGAGTCGCTGGCCGGCGACGCCCGCGGCGCGGCCGGTCTGGCCAAGAACCCCACCGAGGAGAACGCCTTCTTCGGTTGGCCGCTGGTGATCCTGGTGGCGGCGCTGGTCTGGTGGCTGCGCCGCAACGTGGTGGTGCTCGGCCTGGCGGTGCTCGGGCTGGTCTTCGCGCTGCTCTCCCTCGGCCGGGAGATCCGCTTCGAGCGGAAGGGGACCGGGGTGCCGGGGCCGTGGGCGGTGCTGGAGGAGCTGCCCGTGCTGCACTCGGTGGTGCCGACCCGCTGGTCACTGGCCATCACCCCGATCATCGGGCTGCTGCTCGCGTACGGCACGGCGCGGGTCCGGGAACTGGCCGCCCGTTATCCGGACCGGCGCTCACAGATCCGCTTCGGCACGGTGACCGTACTGGCCATGGCGCTGGTGCCGCTGCTGCCCACCCCGCTGCCGACCAGGCGCCTCGATCCGACCCCCGAATTCGTCACCTCGGGCGCCTGGCGGCCGTACCTGGCCGGCGGGCGCAGCGTGGTGACCCTGCCGCTGCCCGACACCGAGTACACCGACCCGCTGCGCTGGTCCGCGCAGACCCGGCTGGCGATGCCGATCGCGCGGGGTTACTTCCTCGGCCCGGACACCCGGCCCGGCAAGGACCGGGTGGCCCTGTTCACCGCGCCACCGCGCCCGACGAGCAGCTTCTTCGCCAGCATCCGGCGTACCGGCGAGGTGCCGGCGGTCGCCGCGCAGACCCGCCGCAACGCGGTCGAGGACCTGCGCTACTGGCGGGCCGGCGTGGTGATCCTCGGGCGGCACGAGCGCGCGGACGCGCTGCGCGCGGGCATGACCGAGTTGACCGGGATCGAGCCGACCTACACCGGCGGCGTGTGGCTCTGGGACGTTCGCCCCCTGACCGACTGAGCCGATCAGGGGGTACGGATGCAGCAGCCCTGGCAGACCTTCGGCTTGGGCAGGGTGAAGGCCAGGCAGCAGGTGCGCCGCTGCACGGTGGGTTTGCCGTTCGGGCCGGGCACCAGCTCCACCAGGTCGGCCAGGTCGAGCGTGTCGAGCAGCGTGTCGACCCCCTCGACCGCCGAGCCGGGCAGCCCGTCGGCGGCGTGCAGCAGGCCGTACGCGATGCCCGAGGCAACCGAGCCGAGCAGCGTACGGGTGCCGATGCGGACCTCGCCCTGGATCGCGGTGACCATCGGGGCGAGGTGGGCGTCCAGCAGCGTGCGGCGCAGCACGGTGAGCAACTCCCGCTCGTCGGCCACCACCTGCACTCCGGGTGCCCCGGTGACCGCCAGCGGGTCGGTGGGCAGCACCGCGACCGGGATCGACCGGCGCAGGCCCAGGGTCACCAGCGTGCGCCGATCCGCGAAGTGGATGAGCGTGGCGGTGGGGTCGAGCAGTGGCACCCGCCGGGCGGCGGCCCAGCCGAGCACCACCGGCAGGGCGGCCCAGTAGCTGTAGGCCTTCCAGGCGAGTGCCGCGGAGGCGTGCGGGGTGCCGCCCCAGAGGCGGACGGCCGACTCGAGCAGCTGGGGTAGCCGGCTGCCGTCGGTCAGGGTGGTTGCCGGAGCCCAGCCGGCCTCGTCTGCGACGACCAGCCCGGGCGCGAGACCGGGTAGGACGTCGGTGCCGAACATGGCCCGCAGGGTCGCGGTGATCGGAGCGAGCGGGGTGGCCGGGGTGTTCACGGGCAGCACGGCTGTCACCTGCTCCACCTCCGTCCGGCACGCCAGCTGTTGACTAAGGCTAGCCTAACCACACTTTCGAGCGGCGGGGAACCCTCGACGTGGTGGCAAAGGGAGAGGTTCGGATCACTCGCACGCGACTGCCGCCCGGCCGGGGTTACTCAGCGTGCATATCCGGAAACTGGGCGCAGTATCGGCAGAAATCGCTCATGGGTCAAGCGTCTTGTCGAGAAGGTGCCAGTACCTGTGCGTGTCCGCCGACCAAACGTGAAACTTGTACTCCCGGCCACGAGGAAGCTGATGACGACCTCACCGCTCGATCGGGCTGCCGACTCCTTCGCCGCCGAACTCGCTCGGCATCGAATGGAGCGGGGGCTGTCCAAGAAACAGCTGGCAACGCTCATGGGCTTCGACCCTTCCTACGTCAGCCACGTGGAAGGGCGGCGGCACCGGCCCACCGAGGACTTCGCCCGCCGGGCCGAGGCCGTGCTGGAGGCCAGCGGCGCGATCTGGCAGCGCTTCCGAGAGTACGACCACCTGCGCCACGCCCGCACCGAGCGCAGCCAGCGGGAGCCCGGCCCACCCGACCGCTGGCTGCCGCCCGGCACCGGCCTCATCGTCGAACGCGAGACGGCCAACCTGATCCACACCGAACACGGCTACCGCTGCGTCATCCGCCGCGAGCTGTACAACGCCGGCACCGAGCCGGTCACCCGCTACCTGGTCCGGGTCGCCGTCGACCGCTACCCGAACGATCCGGGCCGCTCCAACCGGCACCACCGGGAACGCCCACTCACCTTCGCCGAGCTGCACCTGCACGCGTACCGGGAGGAAGCCGGCGAGCAGGAGATCATGCACTGGCGGGCCAAGCATGACCGGGACGCGTTCAAGGAGATCTGGCTGCTCTTCGAGAACGCCGAACGGCGGTTCCCGCTCTACCCCGGCCGGCGCGCCACCATCGAGTACACGTACCTGGTCGGGCGGGACAAGTGGGGTCCGTGGTTCCAGCGGGCCGTCCGCGTACCCACCCGCCATCTCGCCATCCGGCTGGACCTGCCGGCGGAGCTGGACCCGCAGGTCTGGGGTGCGGAAACTTCGCTCTCGGCTGAGGAGGGACCGCTGCGTACGGCGATCGCCCGGCGCGACGAGGGAGAGCGGGCGATCTTCGAGTGGGCGACCGACGAACCGCCGCTGAACGCGCGGTACCGGTTGCAGTGGCGCTTCCGCGCCCAACCGGACATCGAGCCGGAGGGTGACCGGGTGAAACCGTCCGAGCGGATGCGCGCCTTCGGCATCGTCCAGCGTGGCGCGGACCTGCTTCGGCAGCCGGCCCGTCCGTTCGACCTGCCCGGGGAGGAAGCAACCGCCCGGGAGACCGTCGAACGCCTGTTCACGGCGCTGGCCCGGCTCGACGAGTTGCATCCGTTCGCGAAAGGGGTGGGGATCGCCGCCCCGCAGCTGGGCGTCGATCGCGCGGCTGCGGTGGTCCGCCCACCCGACCGCACCGCCGAGCCCGTGGTGCTGCTCAACCCCCGGGTGGTCGACGCCTCCGTGGACACCGACGAACAGTACGAGGGCTGTCTCTCCTTCTTCGACCATCGTGGACTGGTGCCCCGACCGTTACGACTGGACGTGGAGCACGCGCAGCTCGACGGCAGCCGGTTGATCACCTCGTTCGAGTTCGGCATGGCCCGGTTGGTGGCACACGAGGTCGACCACCTGGACGGCCGGCTCTACGTGGACCGGATGGCACCGGGGGTGCCGCTGGTGCCGATCGAGGAGTACCGCGAGACCGGCCACCCCTGGCGGTACTAGCTAACCCAGTGGCACGACCATGCCCGCCCGGTGGGAACGACGGCGGGCGGACATGGTCGTGCGGGGCGGTGCGGGTCCGCCCGATCGGGGGACCGGGGCGCGTGCCCCAGGGGGCAGGGGCACGCGCCCCGGTGCGGGGGGAGGAAAGCTTTACAGGTTGCCGAAGGTGTCGTACCGGATGCGTTGCGGGGGAACGTCGTCGGCGGCGAGTACCCGCAAAGTGGCCCGGACCATCGAAGCCGAACCGGAGACGTAGCAGTCGTGCGCCGTCCAGGGGCCGTAGCGGGAGACCACCTCCGGGATGTCACCCTGTTCGCCGTCGAAGTCCGGGTCGTCGCCGCAGGCGGCGGTGATCGACAGCCACGGATGGGCTGCCACCAACTCACGCAACCCGTCGAGCCCGTAGAGGTCCGCCTCGGTCCGGGCGCCGTAGAAGACGTGCACCCAGCGAGCCAGGTTGAAGCTCGCCAACTCCTCCACCAGCGCCTTGATCGGGGCAAGGCCCACTCCGCCGGCGACGCAGAGGATGTCCCGCTCCGACGACCGGTCCAGGGTCATCGAGCCCATCGGCGCGGCCACCCGCAGCAGCTCGCCCGGTTTCAGCCGACGAACCAGGGCGCCGGAGAGCCAGCCGGCCCCCTCGGGCGTACGGACGTGGAACTCCAGCACGTTGTCGTCGTTCGGCGCGTTGGCCACCGAGTACGTCCGCCACACCCGGGGGTGGTAGCGCGGCGCCTCGACGCTTACGTACTGCCCCGCCTTCCAGGAGAGCGGATACTGCAACGCCCGGCAGGTGAAGACGGCGGTGTCCGAACCGTACCGCTTGTGGGTCAACACCTCGGCGTGCCAGAACGGTGGGTTGGTGTCCGCCGCGGCCCCGGCCAGCATCTTCTCCACGATCGCCGCGTACGCGTCCCGCCACGCCTGGTCGTACGCCAGGTTCCAGCCGTTGCCGGCGGTGCTGCGCAACGCGTCGAGCAGCGCCTCGCCCATGGTGTCGTAGTGGGCCGGGTCGACGTGGTACTTGCGGTGGTCCCGGCCGAGCGCCCGGAGGAACTCGTCGAAGCCCTCCGGGTCGTCCACCGTGTGGATCGCCGCGATGATCGCCTCCAGCAGCCGGTCGCCCTGGCCGGTCATCTGCACCGGGAAGAGCCTGCGCAGCTCCGGGTCGAGGAGGAAGGCCCGCGCGTAGAAGTGCTCGGTCAGCCGGATCCGATCCTGCTCGACCAGGGTCCAGCTCTCCTTCAGCAGCCGCGCGAAGGTGTCCACGGGGGCTCCTTAACTCTGCTGGGCGGATCGGGCCCCCACAGAATGTCCACGGAGCGTGTCGGTGGGTCGCACAGAATGTGCGATCGGCTCGCGACGGCCGCTCGCGGCCCTGGCTGTCACCGGCGCGTCCGGTCGGGCAGAGTGGTCCGGTGACCATTGAGCTCACCCGGCCGGTGTCCCGTCGGATGCTCGGCACCGAGACGTTGCTGGTGCTCGGCCTCTCGCTCGGGCAGTCCGCCGTCTACGCCACCGTGTCGATCATCGCGAAGCTCACCGCCGAGGGTGGGCTGTCGAAGCAGACCGCCGCCCTGAACACCTCCGCGTCGACCCGGCCCTACCTCGACCTGACGTACCAGCTGCTCGGCATCGTGTTCGCGTTGCTGCCGGTGCTGCTCGCCGTACATCTGCTGGCGCGGGACCCCGGAGACCCGGTGCGCACTCTCGGCCTGGACGGTCGGCGGCCCGGGATCGACCTCGCCCAGGGTGCCGGGCTGGCGGCGCTGATCGGGCTGCCCGGCCTGGTGCTGTTCTGGGCGGCGGCCCAGCTCGGCCTCAACGCCACATTGGTGCCGGCCGCGCTCCCCGACCTCTGGTGGACGGTGCCGGTGTTGATCCTCGCCGCCTTCCAGAACTCGATCCTGGAGGAGGTGATCGTGGTCGGCTACCTGATGACCCGGCTGCGTCAGCTCCAGTGGCGGGTCGCCGCGATCATCGCGACCAGCGCCCTGCTACGCGCCTCCTACCACCTCTACCAGGGCTTCGGCGCGTTCGTCGGCAACGCCGTGATGGGCGTGGTGTTCAGCCTCTTCTACCTGCGTACCCGCCGGGTCATGCCGCTGATCGTGGCGCACGCCCTGCTCGACATCTTCGCCTTCATCGGTTACACCATGCTGCCGAAGTCCTGGTTCACCTGGCTCTGACCCTGCGCGGTCAGCTCGGCTGGCCCCTGGCGACGCTGGCCCTGTCGGCGGCAGCTCAGCTTGCCTTGTCGGCGGTCAGTTCGGCGGGCCCTGTCGGCGGTCAGTTCGGCGGGCCCTGTCGGCGGTCAGTTCGGCGGGCCCTGTCGGCGGGGCGGGCGGTAGCTGGCGACGGCACGGGCCGCCAGGCGCTGTGCGGCGGCCGAGTCGCCAGCCGCCGCGGCGAGCACCGCCGCACCGGGGAGCAGCCGGGACACCAGCCGCAGGGCCAGCCAGCCACCAGCCTGCGCGGTAAGCGGGGCGGCCAGCCGCCAGGCCGCCTCCACCGCGCGCGGCCCCGGCGCCTCACCCGGCCCGTCGGCCTCCCGCGCCGCCGCCAGCGCCGTCCGTGCGCTCGTCAGATCTGGGTGTACCTGGGTCAGGACCAGCAGCTCCGCCGCCCGCTCGGGATGCGCCGGATCGCGGTCGTACGCCGCCGCCAGGTGCAGCACCAGGTTCGCCTGCGACCAGAGCACCGCGACCAACTCGACCGCCGGAGCGAAGGCACCAGCGAGGGCCGCGCTCGCCCCACCGACCGCGGCCTGCCGGACGAAGCGCTGGGTCGCCAGCCGGGCCAGCCCGTCGCCGTCCGCCTGCGGGTAGGTCGCCCGCAGCCGTCCGGCCCACGCGCCGGCCTGCGGGCCGAGCGCCTCGACCGCGGCCAGCGCCAGCAACTCCGGGGCAAAACCCGGATGATCGAGTACGCGCGCCACGAGCGCCCGCAGCTCGCGTTCCTCCGTACCCGCCGAGATCTCGTCCGGCCGGGCCCCGCCGGTGATCGAGTCCGGGCCGCTCTCCCGTACCGGGGCGGCCTGTTTGGTGGCCTTGCGGGGCCGCGTGACCTTGGCCGGTGCCGCAACCGCCTTCTTCGCGACCGCCTTCCTGGCCGGTGCCTGCCGAGGACTGGTCACTTGCGGTTCGGCACCAGTCTGTCCGGCTTCGGTAGCTGCTGGCTCGGCCTTCTTCGGAGCTGCCTTCCTGGTGGCGGCCTTCCTCGGCCTCGGGGCGACGCCCTCTTCCGGGGCGGTGGGTCCCTGCACCGCGACGGCAGCCGGCCGGCGGCTCCGGGCACCCGGCGCCGGTTCCGCGCGCTCACCGACACCGACGAGGTGCTCGCCCTCGACGTTCCGGCGCTCCTCCGCATCCGCTGGCGCCACGGCGAATGGCGCCGCTGGTGTCACCGGCGGCGCGGCCGATCCTGGGCGGGACGGTGGCTGCTCCGGAGCGGGCGGCGGTTGGAAGAAGACGCTCGGGGCGGCCTTCGTCCGCCGAGGCCGTGGTGAGTCGGAGCTGCCCGGCGGGTCCTGGGCCGGCGGTGGCGGCGCGGGCGGCGGGGTGAAGGTCGCCTTCGGGGAGCGCCGGCGTGCTCGCTCGGCAGATTCTGGCTTGGTCTGCTCGCTGGGCGGCTGCTCCTGCATGTCGATGGAGCGTAGTCCTGATCACGGCGACGCACAGCGGTGGAAAGCGGCCGATCCGACCCGGGACGCCTGGTTCCGGTAGTCGCTTTGCCCCCGGCCGGGCGTGGCCTGTATTCTCGGGCGCGGTGGTCTGCAGGCCACCAGGGAGACTTCGCCTAGTCTGGTCTATGGCGCCGCACTGCTAATGCGGTTGGGGTCTTAAAGCCCCTCCCGGGTTCGAATCCCGGAGTCTCCGCGCTACACCGTTCAACACCAGGATTTCAGGCCGCGTCCGCTGGGACGCGGCCATCTTGTTGTTTCGGCCTCGTTGTGTTCGGCCTTGTTGTGTCGGCCCGCCCCGGATGCCGGTCAGAGTCGCCGGGCGACGCTGAAGCCCGTGCCCGACGCTCCGGTACAGGTCTGGAGAACGAGGTCGGCACCGCTCATCCACGAGGGGATCGGTCCGCCCTTGCGCGGCTGCCACCGGTGGCCGACCACTCGGTAGCGTCCGGCACAGGGGCCGGCTGTGACCTTGACGATCGTGCCCTTCTCCAGGTCGTCGAGCCAGTCCCAGCCGGCGTAGTCGTGCCCGGCGAGGAGGCAGGTGGGCGACGTCATCCAGGTCACCAACCTCCTGCTGTCGATGGTCGCCTGAGAGCCGAGCGCGGTGACCGGGGTGAGCCGGACGATCTCCGGCTTCACGACCGGTGGCTTCTCGGGTTTCCCGGTGGGTGGCTTCTCGGGTTTCCGGGTGGAGCCGGTCGGGGTTGGCGCGGGTTTCGCGGTCGAGCGGGACGGCTCAGGCGCTGACGCGCTCGACGGCGTGGCCACCGGGTACCGCGGCGGTGCCACATGCGCCTGCCAACCCGGCGGCTCTGGTGTGGGAGTGGGGAACGGCTGGGTCGCGGGCGGTAGGTCGTTCTCGGCCCAGCCAGCGCTGGGCGGCAGCAGTGGGCGCGACGTCGCGGCGGCGGAGGCGGAGAGAGCAAGGGTGACGATGCCCAGCGCCCCGCCTATCCGAATGGACCTCTTCATGATGATTCGACTCCTCTGAGAAGCAGAGGCTGTTAGCGTGGTTTGCCCGATTGTCGCGGTGGGGCAGACAATGTCCAAGGCGACCTGCCGCAGCATCGGTGCTCGATCCTCCTGGCTGCCGAGACCCGTGCCCGGCTCGCGACTGCGGTGCCTGGCTGCCGCCCTCGGCCCGCCAGCGGCCAGCACCGCAGAAGGCGGCAGCGGCGGTAACCCGGTTGCGCGATTGAGCTGCCCGTCGGGTAACGTGGTCGCCGAAGGCAGGCGATCTGGGGCGAGTCGACCGGCGGATCCCGAAGTCTGCACGCGAAGGTCAGGTGTGTAAACTGGCCGAGCAACCAGCGCCCGTAGCTCAACGGATAGAGCATCTGACTACGGATCAGAAGGTTAGGGGTTCGAGTCCCTTCGGGCGCGCAAGATCATGAGGGGCCTGGGCTGCGGAGACGCGGTTCGGGCCCTTTCTGCTGTCTGGCCTGCGTGGACGGTGGGTGTCACGTGGGTGCGACCTGGGTGCAGCCCCGGAGACGGCGTTCTCGCGGATTTGTTGGGACGTGACCTGCGGCTTTGCGGCCGGCTTGCGCTTCGCTGGGGCTGGAGCACCTGTTTTCGGTTCCGTCTGCGCCGGGGTAGCCGGGGTACCGGCTTTGGGGCCGCGGTCGAGCCGGTTCTTGCGGGCGCTGGCTTTGATCTTTTTGCGGGTGCGGCGGGCGGCGTTGAGGACCAGTTGGGCGGTGGCGTCGGCGCAGCGGCGTTGGATCTGCGGTAGGACGCTGGTGTAGGTGTCGGCGGTGACCACGATGCTGGAGTGCCCGAGGAGGTCCTGCAGCGTTTGAGGTCGGCGCCGGCTTCGTGGGCGAGGGACGCGGCGCCGTGGCGCAGGTCGTGTAGCCGGACCGGGGGCAGTCCGGCGCGGCGCGGCCGGGGACGCCGGCTACGCCGGGATCGCGCTGCTCGCGCCGGTCGGTTACCTGGCGTCCGCCGCGTTGGCCCGGTTCTCCTTCGCCGGCGACGAGTTGGGCCCCGACCAGGTGCTGCCGCACCCGCCGGGCCTCGCCGGGGAGGCGGCGGCGGTGCGGGGCATGGTCGACGGGGTACGGCATCTGGGGCGGGCGCGCGGTGCCGCGTACGCGATGGAGGCTCAGTCGGGGTTCCGGCTGTTGTTCGGTGCTGGCGCTGGCGATGCTGCTGCTCTACCGCAATCGGTTCGCCGGCGAGGACCTCGACGGCGTACCGGCGCAGTTGGCGCAACTACCGAAACCAGCCACGCCAGCCGTAGCGGACGACGCAGGGACGGAAGGGGGACAAGCCGATGCCCGGCGGCTCGGAGCGGACTCCTGAGCCACCGGGCATCCGCGGTGGTGCTACTTGGTGCCGGTGAGCGCGACCAGGGCGTTGGCGGTGCGGAAGTACGGGTTGCGGCCGAGGTCGCCGACGGTGGTGATGTTGAAGGCGTCCTTGAGCAGCTTGGCGTCGCCGTCGCTGACCCCGGCGAGGGCGGACACCGGGGCGTCGACGATCTCGCTGAGAGTCTTGTCCTGGTATGCCTTGTCGACCAGCTTGGTGAGGTCGGCGGTGACGGGCATGCACACTCCTTCGAAATCCTGGTCGGACATTCCGACCAACTGCGGACGAACCTGCCGAATTAGATCATGGATCGGGTGCGCTAATCCACTGTGGATCGAAGGCGATTCAGGCCTCCTCGTCGCCGCCCTCGTCGTCGCCGAAGGAGTCGAAGACCTCGTCGGCGACCATGCCGCCGGCGAAGCCGAGCGCGGCGCCACCGACCACACCCGCGGCGACGGCGCCCATACCGGGGCCACCGTGCCGCTCGTGGTGCTCCTCCTTGTAATGGCCGCCGGGGTGGCCGTACGCGGCGTGCCCGTGGCCGGGTGCGCCGTAGGCGGGCTGCCCGTAGCCGGGCGGCGGGGGCGGGTAGCCGGGGGTGCCGTAGCCCTGGGCGGGCGGGGCGTAGCCGTGGCCGGCGTGCAAGCTCTGGTAGCCGTCGAGGGCCTGGCGGACCCAGCCGTCAACCTGCGCTGCCCAGTCGACGCGGTCGGCGTCGGCGTGCGCGACGTGGTAGCGGCCGAACGAGTTGTGGCCGCCGGTGAACAGCCCGCCGCGCTTGTCGAATTCGAGGACGACGTTGACGCCGTGCTCGTTCGCGACGAAGGTCAACTCGACCTCGTTGACGGCGTGGGCGTACTGCGGGGCGGCGTAGTACTCGATCTCCTGGTAGAACGGCAGGCTCTGGTGCAGCCCAGAGATGTGCCCGCGCTCCAGGTCGGCGCCCTTGAACGGGAAGCCGAGCCGGCCGAAGGCCTCCAGGATGCGTTCCTGCACCGGCAGCGGGTGCACGTACACCGGGTCGAGGTCGCCCTTGTCGACCGCGCCGCGGATGGCCACCTCGGTCCGCAGGCCCATGGTCATGCCGTGCAGGTGCTGCCCGTACAGGTCGGTCACCGGGGTCTCCCACGGCATCGCCACCTGCAACGGCAGCGACAACTGCTGGCCTTCGCGCAGGTGCAGGCCACCGGCGACATGAACACGGTGGAACTCGACGAGCGCGTCGTGCTCCTCCTCCGCGCCCTCCATCTCCACCCGGGTGACCAGCCCGACGGTGATGTGGTCGATCTCCACATCGTGGCTGCCCCCGGTCAGGTTCACCTGCCCGGCCAACATCAGCCCAGGGCGGGTGCTCGGATTGGACAGGACGGTATCGACGCTCGGGCCGCCCACCCCGAACGCGCCCAGCATCTTCTTGAACACCACGAACCTCTCCCTCGACGGCCACTGGACGCGCGACACCCGGATCCGGTGGAAGTTCCACACGGAACCCTTGCGCCGCAACGAGGTCAACGGCGTCCATAATGGATGCCGTTGCGCCGGGAAACTACCAACGCCACCTGAGAAATAGCTGAGTGCATCCGAAGCGTTACTCTCGGGTGGTGCCGTGTGCGTCTCGGGTCCGGCCCCTGAGGAGTGCGGCCCTCACCGCCAGCGTTCGCTTGCTGGTTCGCTCAACCAGCACGATCGGATCAGGACCAGCAAAACGCGTCACGCACGCCCGATCACTTCGCGTGCGGATCCGGTTCCCCATTTGCTGTATCGCCCTGACCAGCAGATCTTGTGCCGCATCAAGGGCGTGACCAGCCTGTCGCTCGAGGCCAGCGACGAACCAGCGGTCCTGGGCGGCGTGCAGCCGGACTTCCAGACCGGGTTCGCCCAGTCCGACGTCCCAGGGCAGGTGGTGCTCCGGCAGGCCGCCCTCGGCGAGGGCCAGCCGTCCACCGGGGGCGAGCAGGCTGGCGAGGGCGGTGACTGCCGCCTGCTGGTCCGCGACGTGGTGCACCGAGGCCGATGCCCACACCAGGTCGGCGGGAGCGTCGAGCGTCTCTCGTAGGGCGTTCGTCTCGGCGGGGATGTCGGCGCGCAGTGGCTCGACGCGGACGCGTGGGCCAGCTGAGGCGCCAGCTCGGCCCAGTCGACCGGGGTGTCGGTCTCATCCGCCCTGGGGGCCGCGGCGGGCGTACTTCTGGCGGAACTTCTCGACCCGGCCGGCGGTGTCGAGCAGGCGCTGCTTGCCGGTCCAGAAGGGGTGGCTGGCCGAGGAGATCTGGACGTCGATGACGGGGTAGGTGTTGCCGTCGCTCCATTCGATCGTCTGGTCGCTGGTGGCGGTGGAGCGGGTGAGGAAGGCGAAGTCGGCGCCCTTGTCGCGGTAGACGACGGGCCGGTACTCCGGGTGGATGCCGGGCTTCATGCGGGTTGCGCTCCTTCGGTGTCGGTGTCGGTCAGTTCCTCGGTGCCGAGGGGGAAGCAGCCGTTGAACGGGTCGGGGTAGGTACGCCAGATCTCTTCGCCGTCGGCGAGTTCGGCGTCGGTGAGCAGGCAGCCGGCGAGGGTGCGGTGCAGCTCGACGGGGTCGATGTCGAGGCCGATGAAGGCCAGGTGCTGGTGTCGGTCGCCGTAGTAGGGGTCCCAGTCGAGGGCCGCGGCGAGGCGGCGCTGGTCCTCGACGTGGTCCCAGCGGTCCTCCGGCAGGCTGACCAGCCAGTGCCCGAGCGACCCCATGGACAGGCCGCCGCCGGCGAACTCCCAGGCGATGACAGTGTCGGGTTGGCTGGCCAGCCAGAAGTGACCCCGGGAACGGATCATCTCCGCGTTGACGTCCTCCAGGACGTCGTGCAGGCGTTGCGGGTGGAACGGACGGCGGGCGCGGAAGACGGCCGAGACCACACCGCAGTCGGGCTCCGGCTCATGCGCGCCGAGGGTGTAGCCCTGCAGGCCGCGGGCGAGTACCCCGGGTATCTCGGGGCGGTGCCGGTGGGTGTGTCGCAGCTGGCGGGTCAGCGTGCCGGCGTCGACGAGGTCCCCGTCGACGCGGATGTGGGTGGCCCAGGGTGCCATCCGCTGCAGCAGGACCGCCATCCTGCTGGTGTCGAAGGCGCCGTCGCGGGACTGTCCCCAGAGCACCAGGGTGTCGGCGTACTCGATCTGCCGGACCACGACGTCGGCGAGCGCGCGGTGGTCGTTCTCGGCGGCCTGGATGCCCAGGGTGGTGAGGTCGTCGGTGCTGGCGAGGCCGTCGAGCAGGTGTTCGGCGTCGAGGACGGTGACGTAAGAGTCGACCCGGATGAGGTCGGTGATCGGTGCGCCGTCGACGAGGCAGTGGGCGCAGGCGGCGGCGACCGCCTCGGGTTCGACCACTTCGGGCAGCATCAGCATCAGGTCCCGGCCGGGGTGGCTGCGGGTGAGCCGGACGAGGGTGGGCAGCACGTCCTCGCGCAGCGTGCAGGAGACGCAGCCGTGCCGCAGCGTGATCTGCTCGTCCTCGACGATGCCGATGCCGGTGCGGACCACCCGGCGGACGACGCCGTCGCGGATGCCGGCGAGGTCGTGCCGGACCAGCAGCAGCGAGGTGTCGGCGGCGAGCAGGGCGCGGGCGACGGCGAAGGTCGCCGCCGGCCAGAACCCGGACAGCACCGTCAGCGACGGCCGGGTATCGGCGTCGGCGGTCACGGCGCGGGTCGGGGCCTGTGGTGACGACGACATCGTGCTCCTCTCGACTTAGTTGAAAACGATTGTCATTCTAAGCACATGCGAGCCGTTGACGTGAACAGGGATGTGCCGGTGGGTGCGGCAGGGGCGGAGCGGGGCGGTGACGTCCTGACCGTCACGGTTCACCTGAAGCTCGGCCCGGGCGGCGGTGACGGGGACGCCGATCGGCTCGCTGCCCTGCTGGCCTTCCTGGGCGGCGAGCCGGGACCGGTGTCACCGCTGGCGCGAGGGCCGGGCCTTCGCCTGCGTATCGATCCTCGAGCGCGGGCGGTCTACCGCGACCGCGCCGAGATCGTGTTGACCCGTCGGGAGTACGACCTGCTGCTCTGCCTGGCCCAGCATCCACGCCGGGTCTTCACCCGACGGCAACTGCTGGACCAGGTGTGGGGGCAGCCCTACACGGGTCTGCGCAGCGTGGACGTCCACATCCGGCGGTTGCGCGCCAAGATCGGCACCGACGTCCCGGTGGTGACGACGCTGCGCGGTGTCGGCTACCGCCTTGGCGCCGACTGTGACGTCGAGATTGTCGAGGACCCGTCACCGATGTGACCGAACGGTTGATGTAAGACTGAAAACGGTTTTCGTTACTGTCAAGACTCTCATCGAGGAGTGATCGTGTCCCGACGCTGTGACGTCACCGGCGCGGAGCCAAGTTTCGGCAACGCCGTGTCCCACTCCCACCGGCGCACCCGCCGCCGGTGGAACCCGAACCTGCAGAACCACCGCTACTGGCTGCCCTCGGAGCGGCGGTGGGTCAGCCTCACCCTGACCGCGAAGGCGCTCAAGACCGTGGACCGCAAGGGCATCGAGAAGGTCGTCGCCGAACTGCGCAACCGGGGGGTGAAGCTCTGATGGCCCGGCAGACCGACGTCCGTCCGATCGTGCGGCTGCGCAGCACCGCCGGCACCGGCTACACGTACGTCACCCGGAAGAACCGCCGCAACGACCCCGACCGCCTGGTGCTGCGCAAGTACGACCCGATCGTGCGCCGACACGTCGAGTTCAAGGAGGCCCGCTGATGGCGAAGAAGAGCCTGGTCAACCGGCAGGCCCGCCGCGAGGAACTGGTCGCCCGGCACGCCGCGGCGCGGGCGGAGCTGAAGCGGGCGGTCGCCCACCCGGACACCGACCCGGACGCACGCGCTGAGGCGGTCCGCCGGCTCAGCCGGTTGCCGCGCGACTCCAGCCCGGTGCGACTGCGGTCGCGGGACCAGATCGACGGCCGCCCACGCGGCGTGCTGACCCGGTTCGGACTCTCCAGGGTCCGGTTCCGCGAGCTGGCCCTGCGCGGCGAGATGCCCGGGATCCGCAAGGCGTCGTGGTGATGTCACCACACGAGTCACCGCGTGCAGGGCGCGCGGTGTGAAAGGGGAGGTATGAATGCGACGGTGAGGGCTCGCGGTTTCGCGGCCCTGGTCGCCGGGGCGGTGGTGGTCGCCGGCACGGTGCTGGCACCCACGGCCGCGTCGGCGGCGGAGAAGGTTGTGCTGTCCAAGGGGCACGCCGACGCGGTCGACGTGCATTACAGCGATGGAAAGTTGTCGTTGAAGGTCAACGACGACACGGTCAGCCCCGCGGTCAAGCGAGACCCGGCGGACGTGACGTTCCAGGTCCTACCGGAGGCGGCCATCACCGTTCCGGACGATCCCCGCTTCGCCTTCCTCGGGCCGGCGGGCAGTCAGGTCTGGGTGCTGCCGTTGACCCAGGACCCGGATCTGCTCTGGCCGGGCTGGAACACCACGACCCTCGACTCCGGGGTGTTCGAGGGAAACACGGTGCGGCTCAGCCTGGTCGATGTGCAGGGTCCGGGCAACGTCACGCTGTTCACCCAGGACTCCTTCGGCGGTCCCATCATCAAGTTCCGCGGCGACGACGGGCTGCCGGACGCGATCGACGTCCCGGTGAAGACCCACGCGCACTCGAACTGGGCGTTCAGCGCGCAGGGCAGCTACACCCTGAAGTTCCAGGCCGACGCCACGCTGACCAACGGCACCACGGTCAGCACCGGGCCGGTCGACTACTCGTTCGTCGTCGGCGAGCTGCCCGGCAGTGGGCCCGAGGTCAGCCTGTCGGTCAGTGGCATGGCCGACGAGTACCAGCCCAACGACACCGTCACGCTCACTGCGGTGCAGACCCCGCAGACCGAGCTGGATCACTACCACTGGTTCAGCAAGTGCCCCGGCGCGGCCGACTGGACCGTCATCCCCGGGGAGGCGGGCGCCAGCTACTCCTTCACCGCGACCCGGGAGCTGAACGCCTGCGACTACGCAGCCAAGCTCTACAACGACGACCACGGCGTCGTCGCGACCAGCGAACCGGTGACCCTGTGGGTGGCGTTCCCGCCGCAGGACCCGGGCACCTCGCAGACGATCACCGCGTCGATCGACGAGACGCAGGGCTCGCTGGTGATCAGCGTCGACCCGGACGACCGGGCCGTGGTCCTGCCGCCCGCGCAGCTCAACCCCGTCGGCGACCGGTGGGAGAGCAACGGCGAGCTGCGGCCGGTCACGGTGACCGACACCCGCGCCGGTCAGCCCGGCTGGAGCGCCTCAGGCCAGATTCCGGCCGACTTCACGGGTCCGGACGGGGCGACGTTCAGCGCCGGCTACCTCGGCTGGAGCCCTCGGGTGCTGACCCAGGGTTCCGGGCAGGGCGTGGTCGCCGGACCGGAGGTCGCGCCGTACGTCGTCGGTAGCGGCGGTGGCCTCGGCACCAGCGCGGTGCTGGGTTCGGCGCTGGACGGTGCCGGGCGGGGTACCGCCCAGCTGGGCGCGGGACTGCGGCTGAGCCTGCCCACCGAGACGGCCGCGGGGACCTACACCGCGACCCTCACCCTCACCGCGATCTGACCGCCGGAACCCGTCCGGTGGCCCGGCGCTGAGCCGGCCGCCGGAGGGTCGCGGGGTGGGCGGGAAGTTGCCGCGACCCGCCCACCCCGCCCCATCCCCATCCCCATCCCAGGAACGGAAGCCGTCCCCCCATGCGTCTGCTCGCCGCCATCGCCACCGGCATCGCCCTGCTGGGTACGGCACCGGCACCGCCCGCGCCGACGCCTGGCGCATCGTCGACTCCGTCGGCCGTGACCTGGGGTGTGGCACCATCGACCGCGAAGGGCCCGAACGGCCGGCCGGCGTTCACCTACAAGCTCGACCCGGGCGCCACCCTGACCGACTATGTCGCCGTCACCAACCACTCGGCCCGCCCGCTCACCCTGAACCTCTACGCCAGCGACGCGTTCACCACCGCACAGGGCGGCTTCGATCTGTTGGCCGGTGGCCAGCAGCCTATGGACGTCGGCGCCTGGGTCCGCATCCCTCGGCGGACCCTGACCATTCCGTCGACGTCCCGCCTGAACGTCCCGTTCACCCTCACCGTGCCGGCCAACGCTACGCCGGGGGACCACGCCGGGGGAATCGTCGCCTCGCTCGCCACCACGACGGCGGACGCCCAGGGCAACCAGGTCGCCGTCGACCACCGCGTCGGCGCGCGCATCTACCTGCGGGTCACCGGTGAGCTGCAACCTGCGCTGACAGTCGAGAACCTTCGGGTACGGCACACCGGCTCGCTCAACCCCCTCACCGGTGGCACGCTCACCGCCACCTTCACCGTCCGGAACACCGGCAACGTCCGGCTCACGGGGCGGCCCGCGCTCGACGTGGCCGGCCCGTTCGGTCTCGGCCGGCGCACGGTGGAGGCGGCGGCCCTGCCGGAGATCCTGCCCGGCGGCGAGCTGACCACCACCGTACGCATGACCGGTGTGCCGCCGCTGTTCCGGCTGACCGGAAGCGCCGCCGTCACGCCCGCCGCCGTCGGCGACCAGGTCCTCGACCCGCCGCCGCGGGGCGAAATGGCCCAGGCCACCGTCTGGGCGGTGCCCTGGCCGCAGCTGGTCCTGCTGATCCTGCTCGCTCTCGCGGTCTGGGCGCTGGTCGCCGCCCGGCGACGGCGGGCCCGACAGATCGCGCGGGCGGTGGCCGCCGCCCGGGAGCAGGGCCGCACCGAGGCCAGCCGGGAGGCCGATCGGAACTCGGAGCGCACGGATGCCGTGCCCCTCGCCCCCGTCGGCCCGGGCTCCCGCGTCGAGGGTGGCGGCACGACGACGCCCGACCGCGCGACGCCTGCCACCGATCGCTCCGAACCGACCCGCGACAACTCATGACCGGACATCCACCCACGGGGAAGGACTCGCAGTGACACGGTCAAGCCGTATCGCAGACCTCGCACCAGCCCTTTCGGCCACGCCGCCGGATGCCGCCAGCAGTCCTGTCGTCACGACGCCGCACGACGACACGCCTGCACATCGCCGGGGGAGCGAGCAATGAGGATGAGAAGCATGCGTGCGGGCGCCGCCAGCCTCGCCCTGGCCGTACTGGCGCTCACCGCAGGGGCCGCACCGGCCGGCGCGGAACCGGCCACGGTCGATGTGACCGGCGCGGACCTCGTCTCGGTGGCGTTCGATGGTGACGCGCTGTCGCTGCGTCTCCGGGACGCCGCGCAGGTGGCGGGCGACGCCCCCGGCCGCGACCCGGCCGAGGTGGTCCTGGGCCCGACCGGCGGCCTGGCCGGCCGAGTGCCGGCCGGTAATGCCTTCGCCATCCTCGGAACGCCGGGCCAGCCGGTGTGGTCACTGTCCGCCGGCGACACCGGATTCCCGGCCCTGGACACCACCGCAGTACGCCCCGGCGTCGTCACCGGCGACGCGGTCGCCCTCACCCTGCGCTCGGTGGAGGGACCCGGTCACTTCACCGCCTACACTCTGGCCGGTGTCGGCGCGGCGAGCCCGCTCTTCGGCAGCCGCCCCGGCGTGCCGCGGACGGCGCAGCTACCGGTGGGCACGCGTACCGGCGGTGTGGTCTGGGCCTTCGACGCGGCCGGCGACTACCGGCTCACCCTGACCGGCTCGGTCACCCTGCGCTCGGGCCGGAAGCTCGGCGCCGACGCGACGTACCGGGTACGGGTGCCGGAGATCAGCCCCGGCGAACAGGCGCCGCTGCCGGCCGCACCCCGGCCGGCGGTGCGGCCCGACGGGCAGCCGGCGACGCGGCCACTGGCCGCGCCCGCCGCAGCGCCGAAGCCGCAAGCCGTGCCGGCGCCCGCCGCCGCGCCGCCCGTGAAAGCAGCGGCGCCCGCGACGGGCACCCGCCAGGTGATCGCCGACGGGCACGTCGACATGGGGCCGCAACTGTCCGGGGACACATGGAGGATCCGGATCAAGGACGACCGGACCAGCCCTCCGGTCTGGCGGGAGACCGCCGACGTGGTCCTGCATGTCAAGGACAATGCGAAGATCACGGTCCCGGCCGGCGCGGACTTCCTCGGCAAGCAGGGCGACGCCGTGTGGTTGCTGCCGCAGTCGCAGCAGGCGGGCGTCGTCTGGCCCGGCTGGAACACCCAGCACGAGTCCGTCGTGTCCGGCGTCAAGGGCAACGTCACCTGGACGCTGAAGGGGGTCACCGGGCCCGGCCGGTACGCCCTGTTCCTCACCGGCTCGTTCGGCAAGGCCGACGTGCTCTTCGATTCCGCGAAGCCGTTCCCGCAGGAGCTGAGCATCCCGCTCAACACCCACGCGCACGGCAACTGGGCGTTCACCAAGCCGGGTCTGTACCGCCTCGCGGTGCAGATGAGCGGCACCACCACCGCCGGCAGGGCGGTCACCGATACCAGGACGCTCACCGTCGCCGTCGGTGACAGCACCGATCCGAACGGCGGCTTCGGCTCCGGCTCCGGATCCGGCTCGGGCTCCGGTTCCGGTGACAGTGCGGGTGGCGCGGATCAGGCCAGCGGCCCGCTGCCCCGCACCGGGGCCAGCTGGGTGTTGACGGCTGCTTCGGCTGGCGTCGTCCTCGTGGTGCTCGGGGTCCTGCTGGTGGTGTCGGCCCGTCGCCGCAGGGCCGGACCCCCGAGCGGCGTTACGGCACCGGCGTGACGCGGGCGAGAGCCCACCGGCGGAGCCCACGGCTGTGGCTGCTGCCGCTGCTGCTCGCCCTGCTGGCCGGCGGCTGCCGGTCGGAGGTGGCACTGACGGCCGACGACGACCGCGTCCAGGTCATCACGACCACCGGGATCCTGCGGGACCTGGTCAGCAACGTGGGCGGTGACCGGGTGGTCGTCAGCTCGCTGGTGCCCGACAGTGCCGACCCGCACAGCTACGAGCCGTCGCTGCGGGACGTCCGGGACGTCGTCTACGCCGACGTCGCGTTCAGCAACTACCTCCTCCTGGAGGAGCAGGCCGTCATCAAGGCGCTGGACGCCAACCTGCGCGACGGTGTACCGAACATCTCGCTGGCCGAGGGGGCGGTGAAGTACGCCGCGGAGATCATCCCGCTGGTCGAGGACGTGTCGCTGGACACCCTCTGGCTCGGCATGCGGGTGCGCGGCACCGGGGCGGCGCAGGGCGCGAACCGTTCCTCCGACGTGCTGCTCAGCGCGACCGCCGCGAACGGGCCGGGTCGGATACGGGCGTACCTGACCGAATCCTTCGGCAACCCGTCGTTCTACGTCGACTCCACCGACGGGTTCGACGCCGCCAACGGCTACCGGGACGACACGGCCACCTTGCCACCCGACGCGCACACCCACATGAGCTGGGCCTTCAGCGAACCGGGCGTCTACCGGCTGACTATGCGGGCGCAGCTGGCGGTCACCCCCGACACGGCCCCCGTCCCGCTGGGCGAGCAGGTGTTCACCTTCGCTGTCGGGGTGGATCCCCACTCGGTGCCGGGCATGACCGGAGCGACGGTCCTGAACTCCGGGCATGCCGACGTCACCGTCGACCTCGACGAGCGGCGGCTGTACCTGTTCGCCGACCCGGAGGGCAGCGGCGAAACCAACCAGCGGGTGTACGACCCGGCCCGCACGGTCATCGAGGTTCCGAACAAGGCACTGCTGGAGGTCCCCGGCGACCGGAGGTTCCGGTTCCTCGGCCGACCCGGCACCCAGGTGTACCAACTTCCGCAGGCGGTCCTCGGCAAGCACGTGCACGGTGAGATCGACCCGCACCTGTGGCAGAACGTCCGCAACGCCATCTCCTACACCGAGCTGATCCGGGACACCCTGATCGGAACAGACCCGGAGGGAGCGGCGATCTACCGGGGGAACGCCTCGGCCTCCATCCGGGAACTCGAGCAACTCGACGCCTACGTCCGGGACACCGTCGCGCGTATCCCGCCGTCGCGACGCCACCTGGTCAGCACCCACGACGCGTTCGGCTACCTGGGCCAGGCGTACGGGATCCAGATCTCCGGCTTCGTCACCCCGAACCCCGCCACGGAGCCGAGCCTGGCCGACCGCCGCCGGCTCGTCGAGACGATCCGCAACCTGAGGATCCCCGCCGTGTTCCTGGAACCGAACCTGGCGGCCCGGTCCACCACCCTGACCGAGGTGGCCCGCGAGGAAGGACTACGGATCTGCCCGATCTACGGCGACACCTTCGACGAAGACGTCACCACCTACGCGCAGATGATGCGGTTCAACGCCGACTCACTGCACAACTGCCTGACCACCGACAACTGATGGAGGAGCCAGTGACGGCAGGACGGGCGCGACGCCGCACCCACACGACGACCGCCATCCTGCGCTGCGCGCTAGCCACGCTCGTCGTGCTGGCCACGACGCAGACCCCGGCGCGGGCCGAGCAGCCGACACCGGGCCTCGGCCAGTCGATCGCCGCCGACCAGCCGCTCGCAATCGGCCGGGCGGAACTCGCCACCGGACACGTCGACGTCGGCCCCCGCTACGTCGACAACCGCTGGACGCTGCTGATCCACGACGGCACGCAGGCACGACCGGTGTGGCGCAAACCGGACGAGGCGCTGCTCCGGGTCTCCGACGCCGCGCTGCAGACCGTCCCCGACGACCCGGCGTACGCCTTCCTCGGCGTCGACGCCGGCAAGGAGGTGTACGTGGTGCCGCAGGTCCAGAACCCGGACGTCGTGTGGCTCGGCTGGAACACCCAGGACCCCCGGGTGATGCAGACGATCGACCGCGGCGTCACCCTGACCCTGCTCGGCGTACGCGGACCGGGCAGCCTCACGATTTACCTGCAGGCGGGCAACTTCTCTCCACCCCAGCCGCTGTGGCGCTCCACCGAGCCGAAGGCGCAGCCCTTCTGGGCCGAGGTCAACACCCACACCCACGCCAACTGGGTCTTCAGCGCACCGGGGGTCTACCTGGTCGCGGTCGGAGTGTCCGCCGACCTGATCAACGGCGAGACGGTGTCGGCGACCGGCACGCTGCGCTTCGCCGTGGGAGACACCACCAGCGCCGACGAGGCCTTCGCCGCCACCGCGGACATCCCCGCAGCAGCCGGGCAGGCAGCCGCCGACGCGGACCGCACCACGACCACCGAGTCAGCCGGCACGTCCACGACACTGCTGTTCACCGCGCTGGCAGGCGCGGCTGTCCTGCTCGCCGTCGGCCTGGTCCTCCTGCTGCTGCGCGGACGCCGGGCGAAGCGGCGGGCCGAACAGGAACGCGCCGCAGCACTGCCGGAGGGCCAGCGGTGAGAGCACTCGACATCGAAGGGCTGGACGTCGACCTCGGCGGCCGGTCGGTCCTGCGGGACATCCGCCTGCACCTCGACCGGGGCGAGCTGGTCGGGCTGCTCGGACCCAACGGCGCCGGGAAGACCACCCTGCTGCGCGCCATCCTCGCACTGACCCGCACCCGCGGCGGCACGGTGACCGTGGAGGGCAGGCCGTCCCGCCCCGGCCGGTCCGGGATCGGCTACGTCCCCCAGCGCCACGAGTTCACCTGGGACTTCCCGATCTCCGTCGAGCAGACCGTCATGACGGGCCGCACCGGTCGGCTGGGCCTGCTCCGCCGCCCCGGCGTCGCCGACTGGCGGGCCGTCGGCGACGCACTCGACCGCGTACAGCTGACCGGGCTGCGCCGCCGGCCGGTCGGCGAGCTGTCCGGTGGGCAACGCCAACGCGTCCTGGTCGCCCGGGCCCTCGCTCTCGCGCCGCGCATCCTGCTGCTCGACGAGCCGTTCACCGGCCTGGACATGCCCACCCAGGAACTGCTGGGTGACCTGTTCACCAGCCTGGCGCGCGAGGACCGCGCGGTGCTGATGACCACCCACGACCTCGTCGCCGCCGTGGACTCCTGCACCCGCCTGGTCCTGCTCAACGGCCGGATAGTCGCCGACGGGCAACCGGCGGACCTGCAGGACCCCGAGCTGTGGACGACAACCTTCGGGGTGAGCGCGACCTCCCCGTTGCTGAAGCTCGTGAGGGCAGTCTGATGTCGATCACCGACTTCCTCACCGACCTGCTCAACCCCGACCTCGCGTTCCTGCCCAAGGCGCTGGCGATCGCGGTGATGTCCAGCATCGTCTGCGGCGTCGTCGGCTGTTACGTCGTTCTGCGCGGCATGGCGTTCATCGGCGACGCCGTGGCGCACGCGGTCTTCCCGGGCATCGCGGTCGCCTTCGTGCTGCAGGGCAGCCTGGTGCTCGGTGGGGCCGTCGCCGGCGTCGCGACCGCGCTGCTGATCGCGATCTTCTCCCAGAACCGGCGGATCAAGGAGGACTCCATCATCGGTGTCTTCCTGGTCGGCGCGTTCGCCCTCGGCATCGTGATCATCTCGCAGGCCCCCGGGTACGCCGGGTCGCTGCAACAGTTCCTGTTCGGCTCGATCACCGGCATCCCCGACCGGGACCTGTACGTCGTCGGCGGCACCGGCCTGGTCATCCTCGGCCTGGTGCTCGCTCTGCACAAGGAATTCGTCGCAGTCTGTCTCGACCGGGAGATGTCCCGATCGATGGGGCTGCCGGTCTTCTGGCTCGACATCGTGCTCTATGTTCTGGTCACCCTGGCCGTGGTGATCTCCCTGCAGACCATCGGCAACATCCTCGTCCTGGCCCTGCTGATCACCCCGGCCGCGGCGGCCCGCCTGCTCACCGACCGACTCGGGATGATGATGCTGCTCGCCCCGGTGATCGGCGGCACGTCGGCGATCGTCGGGCTGTACCTGTCCTGGAGCTACGACACACCGGTCGGCGGCACCATCGTCCTGGTCGCCACCGCCGTCTTCCTCGTCGCCTGGCTGCTCGCCCCACGACACGGCGTGCTCACCCAGCGGTGGAAGCGCCCGGCCGGACCGGAACTGGCCGGCGGCCCCGACCCGGCTCCTCCGCCCGGCCGCCCTCACCCGCAGGAACCGTCACCGGTCGCCGGGTAGGGGGACCGGATGGCCGGTCGCTCCGGCCTTGTCGGGGAGCGACCGGCCACCCGTGCCGGCACCCACCCGCACTGGGATCGGTGCGCCCTGTGATCGGTGCCGTCGACGGGTCGGTTGTGGACGCTCATCTGATCGGCCCTTCCCATGGACTATCTGAAACGACTATCGTTTTCAACAGCCGGTCCACTGGGGATCCGGGAGAGGAGTTCCACGTGCGTCCTTCCCTCCGCATGCTGCTCGCGACGGCAGCGGTCACCGCCGGGCTCGTCGCCTCCGCCATGCCCGCGCAGGCCACGACCACCGTCGTGTTCAGCACCGGGCACATCGACCTCGTCGACATCGCCTACGAAGCAGGCGCGCTCGAGATCGGCGTCCACGACGAGGACAACGACGTCGAGTACGCCACCGGCGACGTCGCCATCGTCGTCAAGCGCCAGGCCAAGATCACCGTTCCCAACGACCCCGCCTTCAGCTTCCTCGGCACCCCCGGTGTGTCGAAGGTGTGGGTCCTGCCCGAGATCCAGAACACCAACCTGGTGTGGCCAGGCATCGCCGCCGAGGAGATCGAGGCCGGCACGTTCGCGGGTGACCAGCTCACCCTGAACGTGCAGTCGGTCAGCGGCCCCGGCCAACTGGCCATCTACACCGAGAACGCCGTCGGCCAGCCGGTGGTTCTCGCCGACAGCGGCGACGGCCTGCCCGACGCGCTGACCCTCACGGCTGGCGACCACCTGCACGCCAACTGGGCCTTCGACGCCGCCGGCATCTACTGCGTCACCTTCCGCGCCACCGGCACCCTCGCCAACGGCCAGCAGGTGACCTCCGACCCGACCACCCTGCACATCGCGGTAAGGGCGTGATGACCATGCGTACGCCCCGTCGTATCCTCGCCGGTTTCGCCATCACCGCCGCCCTGCTCGCGGGAACCGCCATCCCCGCACAGGCGGCCTCGGTCACCCTCTCCAGCGGACACGTCGACGTCATCGACGTCGACTACGCCGCGGGTGCCCTCAGCGTCACCGTCATGGACTACACCGGCACCACCGATATCGAACGCAACCCCGCCGACGTCCTCTTCCGAGTGCCCTCCACCGCCAAGACCACCGTGCCCACCGGCTCGGCCTGGTCCTTCCTCGGCACCGGCGGCCAGGCATGGATCCTGCCCCAGTCCAACACCACCGGCCTGCTTTGGCCCGGCTGGAACACCCTCGAAGTGCCCACCGGGATCTTCCAGAACAACCGCGTCACCTTCAAACTCACCAACGTCACCGGACCTGCCGGATTCAGCGTCTACACCGTCTCCAGCGGTACGCCGACCGTGCTGTTCGACAGCGGCAACGGCCTGCCCGACAGCCTCAACGTCAACCGAAACGTCCACGCCCACGCCAACTGGGCCTTCGACGCCGCCGGCACCTACGCCGTCACCTTCGAGGTGACCGGCGTCCTCGCCTCCAACGGCAGCACCATCACCTCCGGCGCGAAGACCTTCACCTTCGAGGTGCTCGCCTGAACCACCCACCGCTGACGACCGTCAGCACGAAGGCGATCCGCTGAGGTAGGGGGTACCTCCGAATGCGGATCAGGCCGGCGCGGCAGCCCTCACCCACCGGGCGCCGCGCCGGCCGGCCATTGCCCAGAGTCGGGCCTCGTCTCCGCACCGAGTCGCCGCCCCTCAACCACGCGACAACCAGGACTGCGGGAAGCCAGATCCCGTTGGCCTGACGGTCTCAGGAGCTGATCGCGTGGTGCTCCGATGGTGCTCCGACGTTCGGCACCCCATCAGCACGGCGTGACTGTTCCAGCATCGCAGCGATGGGATTGGGAACGTGACCTCCGACCCGACCACCCCGCGTGTACCGCAGTCCCCGCCCTGCCCGGTTTCGCGCTCACTGGTGCAGATGGGCGCGCTGCCCCTCGCGGTCGAAGATCATGATCAGCTCGGCCGGCTCGTCGACTGCTGTCATCGAGTGTGGCGTCATCGTCGAGAATTCGGCTGCCTCGCCTTTCGCGACCTCGATCTGCCGCTCACCGAGCCACAGCAGCACCCTGCCCTCGAGCACCAGGAACCAGTCGTACCCCGGATGAACCCGCTGGGCCGGCATCGTCGCTTCGGGCTCCAACCGGAGCTTCATCGCCATGGTGCGCCCGTCGACGCGGCTCAGCGGCCAGGTGGTGCGCGAGCCCGAACGGTGCTGCACGGGTCGGATCACCACGTCCTCGTCGCTGGTTGCCTCGAAGAGGACGTCGAGGCTGACCTGAAGCGCGTGGGCCAGGGGCACGAGCACATCGAGGCTGAGCGTCCGTTTGCCCGTCTCGACCCGGCTGATCGTCGACGGGCTGAGGTTGGTGCGCTCGGCGAGTTCGTCCAGGGAGTAGCCGAGCGTGGTGCGGATACTCCGCAACCGAGTGCGCGCCAGCCGCTCCACGTCACTGCGGTCGTTCATCTCCCCAGCATGGTGGTTTCTTGCGAATCCCGCAAGCCTCCTTTCGGAAAACGCCAGGTGTTCCTACGCTGGGCGCATGACAGACCATGCCCACGTAGCCTCCGAAAACACACCGCACCAGAGCATCGTCCGCAGGTGCGACGTCGCTGTCATCGGCGGATCAGCGGCCGGTCTGGCGGCCGCGCTGCAGCTCGGTCGTCAGCGACGCTCGGTCATCGTCGTTGACGACGGCACGCCGCGGAACGCACCGGCGGAACACATGCACGGCTACCTCGGACGCGAGGGCACACCGCCCGAGGCGATGCGGGCCATCGGGCGGGAGGAGGTCCGTAGATATGGTGGCAACGTCCTCACCGGCCGTGTCCTGGCGGTGCGGAAAACGGACGACGGGTTTCACCTCGCCCTCTCGGGCGGCCACGGACTGGTCGCACGTCGGATCCTGGCCGCGACCGGCATCGTTGACGAGCTTCCCGACATCGAGGGTCTCGCCGAGCGGTGGGGTCGTCAGGTGTTCAACTGTCCGTTCTGCCATGGCTGGGAGGTCCGCGACCTGCGGGTCGTGCAGATCGTCACGTCGGCGGTCGGACTGCATCCGACCCAGCTGATGCGGCACCTGACCGATCGGTTGGCCGTGGTGCTGCATGACGCGACGGGGATCGACCCGGCCGCGGTGCAGACCCTCGTCGCCTCCGGGGTCCCGGTGGTCGAGGGTGCGGTGCGCCGGGTGGCCGACGCGGGCCCGGACGGGTCACTCGTCGTCGAGCTCGCGGACGGCCGCAGCCTGCCCGCCGACGCGATCCTCACCGGGGGCCGGTTCCGTCCCCGGGTCGAGATGCTCGCCGGGCTCGGCATCGACACCACGGCCCACCCCAGCGGACTCGGTGACATCGTCGCGGTCGACCCCACCGGACGTACCAGCGTGGAGGGCGTCTTCGCCGCCGGGAACCTGACGGACCCGAGCGCCCAGGTCCTGCAGGCCGCGGCGAACGGCAGCTGGGTCGGCGCCCAGATCGCCTTCAGCCTCGCCGCCGAGGACACCACGGCGGGTGTCCGCCCCTGCGGCGTCGCGATCGAGTGGGACAGCCGCTACGGGGACCAGGAACGCGTGTGGAGCGCCAACCCGAACGGCACCCTCGTGGCGGAGGTGGCGGACCTGCCTCCCGGGCGGGCGCTCGACGTCGGCGCAGGCGAGGGAGCCGACGCGCTCTGGCTGGCCGAACGAGGCTGGCAGGTGACCGCCTCCGACGTCTCCAACAGGGCACTCGACCGCATCCGGGCCGAAGCGGAACGTCGCGGGCTCGACGTGCGTACGCTGCACCGCGACGCCAACGACCCCGCCGCCTTCGCGGACGAGACCTACGACCTCGTCTCACTGCAGTACGGCTCGTTCCAGCGCACCCCCGAGCAGCGCGGACTGCGCAACCTCCTCGACGCCGTGGCCGTCGGTGGGACGCTACTCGTCGTCGGTCACGACCTGACCTGGCTCCAGCAGCCGTCGGACCCCGCCGAGCAGACCCGCATGTACGACCCGGAGGCGTACGTCGGCATCGACGAGATCACCGCCGAGATCACGGCCTCGGACGACTGGCGCATCGACGTGAACGAAACCCGCCCACGCCCAGCAGGGGCAATCAGCACACACCACGTCGACGACGTCGTGCTGCGCGCCGTGCGACTGGACCACCGCAAGCCGTAGGGCTGACGGACCGCAGGGAGTAACCCGAGACGGACGAGAGCTACTCGATCCCGCACCGGCCTGGCAGACCCCGCTCGGACAAGCCAGAGTCGATCATGCTTTCGCCGAACGCGACGGGCCCTGCTCATCTGCTCAGCCGGGCAGGGTTTCGATCGGCTGGCCGGTGAGCCCGGCGATGAGGTCGAAGTCCTTGTCGACGGCCAGGACGGTCAGCCCGGTCTTCTCGGCGGTCGCCGCGATCAGCAAGTCGGGGATTGACGGCGCGCGGTGCTGGCCACGGTCGGCGAGCAGCATCTGCACTTCTAGCGCGCGGTCCTCGATGGCGGGTGTGAGGTGTTCGATCGGCATCAGTGACAGCGGTGGGGCGGCGAACTGTCGGCGTCCCGCTTCTCCGGAGCGCGTCGAGTAGCCGAGTTCGAGGCGCGTGATGGTGGAGAGCCGGACCAGCCCTCGGCTGATGCGTGCGCTCCACTGGTCACGGTTCGACGTTTGGCCGAGTTGGAGCCGGACGTACGCGGACTTGTCGATCAGCCAGCTGGTCACCGCCACGCGGCCCCCATGACCGTGGGGTCGGCGAGGTCGGCGAATGCTTCTGCGGACCGTTGCCAGTCCTCGGCGGTGACCGTCCGGTCGCCAGCGGGGCTGATGTTCTCCTCGAACTTGCGGCGTAGGTACTCGTTGCGGGACAGCCCTAGGCTGGCGGCTGCCGCGTCGATGCGATCGATCGCTTCCTGACTGAGATCGCGGATGAGGATGTTGGCCATTTGACACCTCCGCAGGTGATGATATCACGATATCGCGCTTACGGGAGTGCGAGACGGATCTGGAGCGGTTGACCGCATGTTACCAACTAGTCACATAACGTGAGCGTCTCATGGGGGCTCGTCGACCGCTGCCGTCCGGCGCTCGGTACGCGCTCGCAGCGACGACCAGTAAGGCCCCTTCGCGCCGGTGGTTACCAGCCGTGGTGGTGCTCCGTTGATGCTCCAAGCGGCCCGGGAAACTCTGCCTGGTTCCCGGACCGTCCCGACGCGGGTGAAAGAGCCAGGGATCATGCGGAATTGCCGGCGAGTTCGCGCGGGACGGCTGGCGGAACGGCGGGGAGGGGGCGCCGGCAGAAGTAGACCAGGGCGGGCGGCAAGTTGGCCCAGACCGTCCGGCTGACCACCACCTCCTCGAACTGTGACCGCAGCGACCGCAGCAGCCGCTGGGCCGGCGGGGCCCAGCGGGCGTGCACGTAGGCGAAGGTGGTGAACACTCCGCCCGGTTTCAGCACCGCGACCACTTCGGACAGCACGTCGCGCTGGAGTTTCTCGTCGAATGCGGCCCAGGGCAGGCCGCTGACCACCACGTCGACCCGGCCGACGTCCCGCTGCGCGAGCACCTGCCGCAGCATCGCAGCGTCGGCGACCGCGACGTCGACCGTCGGGTGCCGCGCGGCAAGCTGATCGGCGAACCGCGGGTTGAGCTCGACGGCGATGTGTCGCCCGGCGCCGGCGAGCCGCCGCTGGATCGGCCCGGTGAACGCGCCGGTGCCCGGGCCCAGTTCCAGGATGACGGGGGAGCCCGTGCCGGGCACCGTCGCCGTGGCCACTTCCGCCAGGGCCGGGCCGCTGGGCAGCACCGCCCCCACGGTCAGCGGCGCGCGCAGGAACTCAAGGAAGAATGACACGCTTGCTGGTTCCTCTCACAGGTGGCTTGCGTAGAAGACGGAGAGCCGAGCGACGCGACCGACCATCGCAGCCACCGGGTGGCGGTGTCACCACGGGCCATGACGGCTGGGATCACCATGGGACGTGTACGCCATGCCAGGTGGTGAAGGTGCCGGTCGGTCCGTCCGGTCCGAGGCGGGCGACGCGTACCACCTCACGGGCGGCGTCCTCGGTCGAGTCCGTACCCTCGAAGTTCGTCAGGGCGGTGCTCGCGAATCCCGGCGAAACGAGGTTGACCTTGATGTCGGTCGCCTCCAGTTCGATCATCATGGTCAGGGTCACGGCGTTGAGCGCCGTCTTCGACGCGGCGTAGATCGGTTCGAAGAACGAGTGCAGCGGAAGGGCCGGATCGGCGGCCATCGTCAGCGAGCCCACCGCGCTCGTCACATTCACGATGCGCGCGTCCAGCGACCGGCGCAGCAGCGGCAGCACGGCCTGGTACACCGCCAAGACGCCGAAGACATTCACCTCCCAGACCGCCCGCACGTCGTCCAGCGGGGCAGTGCTGGGTTTGGCGTTGGCTCGGAATTCGGTCATGGTGAGGTCGGTGCGGGTGGTGGAGATGCCGGCGTTGTTGATGAGCAGGTCGAGTCGGCCCGCCTCGGCATCGATCCGCTCTGCGGCCGAGGCGATCGACGCAGGGTCGGTCACGTCGAGTTGGAGCGCGGTGGCGCCGCCGCCGATCTCGGCGGCGGCCTTCTCACCGCGGGCGAGGTCGCGCGATCCGATGAACACGGTGACGCCGTGGGCGGTCAATTCGCGGGCGACCTGCCTGCCGATGCCCTGGTTGCCTCCGGTGACCAGAGCGATGCGTTGTGTGGTCACGATGCCCCTCCTTCGTAATGGCTGGGCTTGGCGAGTACAGATGCGATCCGGCAAACCCCTGTAGTCGTCGGCGCCCGCGGCGATCGATGGTCCGGTCTGCCGCCCTCACCGAGACTCGTGCACTGCGTGGAGAGCAGCCAGGGCCTACCGATCCGTGGTTTCGGCCAGCGAGACGCTGCGGCCGACCCCGTTTGGCGGGGCGCCGCAGGGCGCGACTGTCGTCCCAACCTCGGATCGACAGACCCTGGCTGCCATCTCCCTGCGCGGTCAGGGTGATGGAGCACGCCCCGTTCGACGTCTATCCGGGGAGAACCGATGAATCCAAACGACGACGATGGCCAGGGCCGATCGGGCGTGGCCCGCCGGAGCGTTCTGGGTGGCGGTGCCGCCGCCGCGTTGGCGATACCGCTGCTGCGAGGCGAGGCGCAGGCCGCGCCGGCCACGCCGGCCACGCCAGCGGCCCCGGCGGGCAGCGCCGGACTCGTGACCGTCCAGGTCAAGGTCAACGGCGAGCCGGTCACGGTACGGGTGGACCCGCGAGTCACGCTGCTCGACACCCTGCGGGAGGAACTGGAGCTCACCGGCACGAAAAAGGGCTGTGACCGTGGCCAGTGCGGTGCCTGCACCGTGCACGTCGACGGTCGGCGGGTGCTGTCCTGCCTGACGCTGGCCGCCACTGTCGACGAGCGCGAGGTCACCACGATCGAGGGTCTGGCCCGGGGCGATGTGCTGCACCCGATGCAGCAGGCGTTCATCGAGCGCGACGGTCTCCAGTGCGGCTTCTGCACGCCGGGGCAGATCATGTCGGCGGTCGGCATGGTCCAGGAGGGCCCTGCCCGCACCGACGACGAGATCCGCGAGCGCATGTCGGGCAACATCTGTCGATGCAGTTGTTATCCGTTCATCGTGGACGCGATCCGTGACGCCCAGAAGGTGATGCGCTGATGCGGACCTACACGTTCACCCAGCCGCGCGGCGTCCGCGAGGCCCTCGCGGACGCCGGCACCGACACGGCCTTCCTGGCCGGCGGTACGACCCTCGTGGACCTGATGAAGCTCGATGTGATGGCACCGGCCCGGGTCGTGGACATCAACCGGCTTCCGCTGCGTGGTATCAAGCTCGACCGTGACGGGCTGCACATCGGGGCACTCGAACGGATGAGCGATGTCGCCGCCGACCGCAACGTGCGTCGGGACTATCCGATGATCGCTCAGGCGTTGGAGCTGAGCGCGTCCGCCCAGCTGCGCAACATGGCGAGCATCGGCGGGAACCTGTTGCAGCGCACTCGGTGCGGCTACTTCCGTGACGTGACCACCGGTTGCAACAAGCGGGAGCCCGGAACCGGCTGCTCGGCGCTGACCGGGATCAACCGTACGCATGCGATCCTCGGCACCAGCGACGCCTGCGTGGCGACGCACCCAAGCGATCTGGCCGTCGCCCTGGTGGCACTCGGCACCGACGTGCATCTGGTCAGCGGCCAGGGCACTCGTACGGTGCCACTCGACACGTTCTACACCCTGCCCGGCAGCACCCCCCACGTCGAGAACGCGCTGCGACCGGGCGAACTGATCACCGGCATCACGGTCCCGCGCTCGATGTGGGCGGCGAACTCCGTCTACCTCAAGATCCGCGACCGGCAGTCGTACGAGTTCGCCCTCACCTCGGCAGCTGTCGCCGTCGAGTGGCGCGGTCGCACCATCAGGCAGGCCCGGATCGCCGCCGGCGGAGTCGGCACCAAACCTTGGCGGCTGCCGGCGGTCGAACAGGCCCTGGCCGGTCGGCCGGCCACCGCGGACGTCTTCGAGGCGGCGGTAAGCGCCGCCGCGGACGGTGCCCGGCCCCTGTCGCACAACGGGTTCAAGCCCGCGCTGCTGCGTCGGACCCTGGTGCGGGCCCTCACCGTCCTGGCGGAGAACCGATGAACGACAGGCCCGAGGCCGTGACCGCACTGGCAGGCAGCGGCGGCGCTCATGCTTGAGCTCGCCACCGAACTCCTCGAACTGGTCCGCAGCCGGACCCCCTTCGTGACCGCCACCGTCACCCGGGTGGAGGGCAGCGCACCGCGCCAGCCCGGCGCGTCGCTTGTCGTCGACGCCGACGGTGCCGTGCTGGGCAACGTCTCCGGCGGCTGCGTCGACTCGGCCGTCTACCAGGCGTGCCGGGAGATGCTGCTTGGGGACCGCGGCCCGCAGAACCTGCGGTTCGGATACACCGACGACGACGCCATCGGCGTCGGGCTCACCTGTGGCGGGACGATCGAGCTGTTCCTGCGCCACCACGACCCCGGCACCGAACCCGGCCTGGAAGCGGCGTACATCGACGCCGCGCGGGACGAGCCGGTCGCCGTCGCCACTGTCGTGCGCGGCCCGGACGCCCACCTCGGACGGATGATCGTGGTGCGTCCCGGGCGGCCTGGCGAGGGAAGCCTCGGCGACGAACGGCTCGACGAGGTGGCTGCCGGACGCGCGACCGACGCCCTGCACGCCGGGACGAGCGGCATCGTGGAGATCGGGGTGGCTGACGGCTACTGCCAGGAGCCGATGACGCTGCTTGTCGAGTGCAACACCCCGGCACCACGGATGCTCATCTTCGGGGCGATCGACCATGCTGCGGCGCTGGCCCGGCTGGGTGTCTTCCTCGACTATCGGGTGACGGTCTGCGATGCGCGGGCCACGTTCGCCACGCCGCACAGATTTCCGTACGCCGACGAGGTCGTCGTCGACTGGCCGCACCGCTATCTGGCGACCCAGCGCCTCGATGGCAACACCGTCATCTGCGTACTCACCCACGACCCGAAGGTTGACGTACCGCTGCTCACCGCCGCCCTGCGACTGCCGGTCAGTTACGTGGGGGCGATGGGGTCACGGCGTACCCACGAGCAGCGGCTGGCGCGGCTGCGCGAGGCCGGCCTGACCGACGGGGAGCTCAGCCGGCTGCACTCGCCGATCGGGCTCGACCTCGGCGCCCGTACCCCGCAGGAGACGGCGTTGTCGATCGCGGCGGAGATCGTCGCGCACCGGCTCGGCGGCTCCGGGGTGCCGCTGCGCACCGGGGTACCCATCCACCGTCGCGCCGTGGTGTCGTCGGCTTCCTTCCCGCTGGCCTGGACGGCGGAACACCTCGCTCACGGCGCCGGCATCACCCGGCCTCGGTCCTCTTCTCGTAGTCAGGAGTCACGATGACCGTCTCCCCACTCGGCCGCGACATCGACCGCGTCGACGGCCGCGCGAAGGCCACCGGCACCGCCCGGTACTCGGCCGACTACCCGGCCGCGAACCTGGCGCACGCCTACCTGGTCACCAGCACCATCGCGCGGGGCTCGATCCGCACCATGGACGTCGCCGCCGCACAGCACGCCCCCGGTGTCATCGCGGTGTACAGCCCGTACAACAAGCTCGGGCTACGGCCCGTGCCCGGCGCCGGGGAGAACTACGCACCCCTGGAGGACACCCAGATCCGGTTCCGGGGGCAGATCATCGCCATGATCGTCGCCGAGCGGTACGAGCAGGCGCGGGACGCCGCCGGGCTGGTCAGCACGACCTACGACGAGCAGCCACCGCGTACGTCCCTCGCCACCGAGCCTCGTGTGCCGGCCACCGCGCCGCCCGGCCAAGCCGCGCCGAGCGGCCTCGTCCTCGCCCCGGGAGTCGACTCGATCGATGCGGCGCTGGCCGCGAGTGCCGTCGTCGTGGAGGCGTCCTTCCATCAGCCGATGCAGCATCCGGTGGCGATGGAACCCCACTCCGTGCTCGCCGAGTGGAACAGCGACCAGACCCAGTTGACGCTCTACAGCGGCGCGCAGTTGCCGCACACCTCCGCCATGGTGGCGGCCATGCGGATCGGTGTCGCGCCGACGGCGGTGCGACTGGTCGCCCCGTACGTGGGCGGTGGTTTCGGCAGCCGGGTCTTCCCGTGGTTCGACGCCGCCCTGGCCGCAGCCGCGGCCCGCCAACTGAACCGCCCGGTCAGGTTGGTGCTGGCCCGGGAACAGGTGTTCACCGTGGTCGGCCATCGCAGTGCGGTGAACCAGACCATCAAGCTGGGCGCCTCCCGCGACGGGGTCCTCAACGCGGTAAGTCACACGAGCGACGCCGCGGTGCCGTTCGTCGGCTACCGGTGGATGCATCCGGCCGTGGACACCTCGGCCGTGCTGTACAAGAGCCCGAACGTGGAGTTCGACCAGCGGCACGTCATGCTCGACGTACCGCCGACCTGCGCGATGCGGGCGCCCAACGAGGCCCCCGGCGCCTTCGCGTTGGAGACCGCGATGGACGAACTGGCGGTCGCCACCGGCCTCGATCCGGTCGCGTTGCGGCTGCGCAACTACGCCACCGTGGCGCCCGGGACGGATCGGGGGTGGTCGAGTAAGCACCTCGACGACTGCTACCGCATCGGCGCCCGACGCTTCGGCTGGTCGGCCCGCCGCGCCACGCCCCGCAGCCGGGTCGACGGGCAGTGGCTGGTCGGGATGGGAATGGCCAGCGCCATCTACCCGGGCGGCCGCAGGCCGGAACCCATTCAGGCCCGGATCCAGTTGCGCGATGACGACACCGCCGTGGTCTCCTCCGCGACCGCGGACACGGGCACCGGGGCGACCACGCTGCTGGCCATCACCGGAGCCCACGAGCTGGGCATCCCGCTGCGCCGGGTGAACGCCGAAGCCGGTGACACCGCACTGCCGCAGGGCGCGCCGTCCGTGGGATCGACCGCCGCGGCCAGTACCGTGCCGGCCGTCGAGGCCGCGGTCACAGCGGTGGTCGCCGTGCTCCTCCAGGAGGCGGTCACCAATCCGCAGTCACCCTGGCACGGTGCGAACAGCGAGGAGCTGACCTACGAGAACGGCCAAGTCCGGGGGGCAGGTCGCTCGATGCCCTTCGGCCGCCTGCTCACCACGATCGGCCGCCGGAGCGTCGAGGCCACCGCGACGGTTCAGGCCGGCCCGGAGGCGGAAGAGTACAAGTTCCACAGCTTCGGCGCGCACTTCTGCGAGGTCAGGGTCAACCGGTACACCGGTGAACCCCGCGTCACCCGCTTCACCACCGTCGTGGACGCCGGCCGGATTGTGAACGCCCAGGCCGCCCGGAGTCAGCTCGTCGGCGGCATCATCTTCGGCATCGGTCACGCGTTGCTGGAGGACAACCCGCTCGAACTCGACACCGGGCGGGTGGCCGCCGGCAACATGGCGGACTACATGGTCCCCGTCAACGCCGACATCCCCGACCTCGACGTTCACTTCCTCGACCGGCCCGACCCCGTCATCAACAGCCTCGGCGCCCGGGGTCTCGGCGAACTCGGCACCGTCGGCTCGGCCGCCGCTGTCGCCAACGCCATCTTCAACGCCACCGGCAAGCGGATCCGCGATCTCCCCATCACCCTCGACAAGCTGCTGTGAGCGCAACGAGCCCCTTGGAGGAGCCACGAAGAAGCCGGTTCATCGGGGCTGTCGATCGGTTGACGCCCGGGTCAGGCCATATCCGGCTGCGTGAACCATTCTTGCTCCGAGGCGCCGTCGTGCATGTCCTGCGCGCCGACCTCCGACAGCAACTTGAGCCTGCGGTGGCTCTCGCTGCCCGGGGCGGCGGTGTAGACCAGCAGCCGGTGTGACTGTGCCGGATCGTCGAGCACCTGGCAGTTGAGTTCCAGTACGCCGGCCTCCGGATGCACGAGGCGTTTGACGTCGGCGAAGGTCGCTCCGACCTCATGCCGGTGCCACAGGTCAGTGAACTCGGGGCTTTCTCGGAGCAGAAGTTCGGCAAGGCGCGCCGCCTTCGATCCAGGTCCGCGCAGCGTGGCCACCTTGCGCACCCCTGCGGCAAAGATCCGCGACATGCGCTCATGCTCCTCGGGGAGGTACGTGGCGCGGGTGGCGGGGTCGGTGAACCACCGGAAGGGCATGCTTCGGGCAGGGCCCGAGTATCGGGTGTTGTCGCCGACGAGCGCGACGCTCGGCGGGGTCTGCCGCAGCGTCTCGCTGAGCTCCGTGACGATCTCGGCGGGACTGTCGGCGAGCCGGTCGAAGATGCGCAGCAGTCCCGGACTGATGTGCTCGCTGTTCGGGCCGCGCGGTGGAGGCTGGTGTCCGGCGAGGCGGAACAGGTGGTCGCGTTCGTCGAGCGAGAGGCGCAGCCCCTGGGCGATGGCGGCGATCAGACGGTCGGACGGGAGGGGCCCGCGCTCCTGCTCCAGCCGGCTGTAGTAGTCGGCGGAGATGTGACACAGCATGGCCACCTCCTCCCGGCGGAGCCCGGCGGTCCTGCGTCGCCGTCCGCGAGGAACACCGACGTCCTCAGGCTGCAGGGACTCGCGCCGCCGGCGCAGGAAATCGGCAAGTCCGGCTCGGTCGATCATGTCTGCGTCCTCCATCGCGGTGATTTCGTTCCTCTACAGCTCTACAGCGGGCATCATCCGGCATCCACGGACCAGCGATCCCCCTTTCCTTGGGCGGTGCGCACGGGCGCGCGCTACGCGTCGATGGCCGGCGACGGCGCTGCCGTCGCGACGTCGAGATGGACGGGCACGTGCAAGACTGGTGGACCGCTGCACGTCGATGCAATGGCCAACCTATCGGCGCGGTGGCCACCGCACTTGGAGTCCTGTTCGCCGCCCGGATTTCTGCAACAAACCTGCACGTCCTCTGCTATTGCGTGGAGGCAAGCGCTTTCCTAGCCTGATGTTTCATCGATGTTTCGCTCTATCTGCAGTTCGATGGCGCGGAAACGTAGCCACCTGCGGTGTCGGGCCGTGCCGGCAGTGCCTCGCATCGCGTTCACTCCCGAGAGGAGACAACCAGTGAGAAAGGCAGTGCGACACAGGCTTCTGGTCGGCGGCGCCGCCGCAGCAGTGGTGATTGCGGCGCTTCCGGTGTCCCAGGCGTCGGGCGCGGCCGACGGTGCCCCGGCGGTCGTCGCCAACGCGACAAACCTCAGTCTCGGCGCCGGCTCCGACGGCTCCAGCAAGGCCAGCGGTACCAGCTACGGCAATGTGATCGACGGCGACCTGGGTAGCTACTGGTCGCCGACCGGATCGACCGGCCGCATCTCGGTCAAGTGGGGTTCCGCCACCACCGTGGCCTCGGTCCACATCCGGGAGGCGGCCGGGGCGGTCGGCGTCATCGGCGCCTGGCGACTGGTAAACAACGACACCGGTGCCACCCTGGCCAGCGGCACCGGAGCCGGGACCATCAACTTCCCCGCCACCTCGCTACGAAAGATCAACTTCGAGATCACCGGCGCGAGCGGCACGCCGAGGGTCGCCGAGTTCGAGACGTACGCCTCCGGCACGACGACCCCGCCGACCACGCCGCCGACCACGCCGCCGCCGACGACGGGGCCGACCACGCCGCCGCCGACGACCGGGCCGACCACTCCGCCTCCGCCGTCGGGCAACACCCTGTACGTGGCCCCGACCGGCACCGACAGCGCGGCCGGAACGTTGGCGAACCCGACGACGCTCACCTCGGCGATCACCCGGATCCCCGCCGGCGGAACGATCTTCCTGCGTGGCGGCACCTACCGCTACTCGCAGACCATCACAATCGCTCAGGGCAACAACGGCACGTCGAGCGCTCGCAAGAACATCTTCGCGTACGCGGGTGAGACCCCGATCCTGAACTTCTCGGCGCAGAGTGAGGATCCGGCGAACCGCGGCCTCGCGCTGGGCGGATCGTACTGGCACATTCGCGGCATCATCGTCGAGCGGGCCGGCGACAACGGCATCCTGCTCGCCGGCAACAACAACATCATCGAGCGTACGATCACCCGCCACAACCGGGACTCGGGGCTGCAACTCTCGCGGCTGATCGCGAACGCGCCCCGCGACCAGTGGCCCTCCAACAACCTCGTGGTGAGCACGGTGTCGCACGACAACGTCGACTCCGACGGCGAGGACGCCGACGGTTTCGCGCCGAAGCTCACCGTCGGCCCCGGCAACGTCTTCCGCTACACCGTGGCCCACAACAACATCGACGACGGCTACGACCTCTACACCAAGAGCGACACCGGGGCCATCGGCGCGGTGACCATCGAGTCCTCCCTCGCCTACAACAACGGCACGCTGAGCAACGGCGGTCAGGCCGGCAACGGTGACCGCAACGGCTTCAAGCTCGGCGGCGAGGACATCGCGGTGAACCACACCATCCGGGGCAACATCGCGTACAACAACGGCAAGCACGGGTTCACGTACAACCGCAACCCCGGCACGATGACGGTGTCGAACAACGCCAACATCGGCAACGCCGAGCGCAACTTCAACTTCGACGGCGGCTCCTCGGTGTTCCGGAACAACACCTCGTGCAACGGCGGCTCGAACGACCGGATCATCGGCAACTCCGACAGCTCGAACCAGTTCTGGTCCGGCACCAACGGATCCCGGTGCTCGTCGTACACCGGGGCTCTGGGCTGGTCCTTCGCCTCCGATGGTCGTCTCGTCGTGACCTTCGGCGGCCGAGTGGTCACCCCGTAACGAGCGCACGCCGGCGTCACCGCTGAGGTGACGCCGGCGTCGGCTCCCGGCCACCCGGTCGGCGTCTGCCGCTCTCCCGCCCGGTGAGCTACGAGACCCCGATGGTCAGCTCGCCACCTGCGGGACGCTCTCGGGCATCTGCTGCGCGGCGACACCGGCAAGTAGTTGCAGCTTGTGGTAGGCCTCGCTGCCGGGCGCGGCGGTATAGACGAGAAGCCGGTGTGACTGGCCCGGGTCGTGGAGTGTCTGGCAGTCGAGCGCCAGGACACCGAGTTCCGGATGCACGAAGCGCTTCCCATCGTTGAAGCGCACCCCGACTTCGTGTTCGTGCCACAGCTCGGCGAACTCGCGGCTCTCGGCGAGCAGGAACTGCGCGAGGCGGGCGGCCTTCGAACCGGGTCCGCGAACGGTGGCCAGGTTACGCGCACCGGAGGCGAAGACGCGGGACATCTGCTCGTGGTCCTGCGGGTGGTATCTGGCCCGAGCGGCCGGATCGGTGAACCACCGGTACGGCAAGCTGCGGGCCGGGCCGGAGTATCGGGTGGTGTCGCCGGTGAGTGCGACGCCCATCGGGGTCTGGCGCAGCGTCTCACCGAGTTCCGTGACGATCTCGGCGGGACTGTCGGCGAGTCGATCGAAGATACGCAGCAGGCCGGGGCCGATGTGCTCGCTGTCCGTGCCTCGTGGCGGCGGATGATGGCCCGCGAGGCGGAACAGATGGTCGCGTTCGTCGAGGGACAGGTGCAGGCCCTGGGCGATGGCGGCGATCAGACGTTCGGAAGGGTGTGGTCCACGCTCCTGTTCAAGCCGGCTGTAGTAATCGGTGGATATGTGACAGAGGGTAGCGACCTCTTCGCGGCGAAGCCCAGCGGTCCTGCGGCGTTGTCCCCGAGGCATGCCGACATCCTCGGGCTGTAGTGCCTGCCGCCGGTGACGCAGGAACTCGGCCAGTCCGGCTCGATCGATCATGTCCGTTTCCTCCAGCGCCGTACTTCTGTCCCGTTCTACCGTGGCTGCCCGTCGGCATCCACGGATTGTCGATCCCCCTCTGGCGGCGGTGAGAGTTGATCATGATCGCTGATCGCCTCGGCGGATCGACAGACACGGACTGACAGACCCTGGTTGCCGCTCTCGCTGTGCACGAGTCTCAGTGCCGTTACGACAAGACGACGGTCGAGCAGTAGGAGCAGGCAGATGCCACGTAAACCGATCGACATCGCGATCCCGGATCTGGCTGGGAAGTTGGCGGTGGTCACCGGGGCGAGTGACGGGATGGGGCTGGGGATGGCCGTCCGGTTGGCCGCAGCCGGTGCTGAGGTGATCCTTCCGGTACGTAACCCTGGTAAGGGTGCGACCGCGATCTCGACGATCCGGCGGGCCGTTCCCGGGGCGAAGGTGTCGCTGCGCAGCCTGGACCTCTCCTCGTTGGAGTCGGTCGCGGCCCTGGGTGACACCCTGCGGGAAGAGGGCCGTCCGATCCACATTCTGATCAACAACGCGGGTGTGATGCGACCGCCGAACCGCCAGCGCACCGCCGACGGGTTCGAGTTGCAGTTCGGCACCAACCACCTGGGGCACTTCGCGTTGGTCGCTCGGTTGCTGCCGCTGCTGTCTGCGGGTCGCGCCCGGGTGACCTCGCAGGTCAGCGTCGCCGCGCGTCGGGGCAGAATCAACTGGGACGATCTGAACTGGGATCGTTCGTACCACGTTATGCGTGCCTACAGTCAGTCGAAGATCGCGTTCGGGTTGTTCGGCCTGGAGTTGGATCGTCGTAGCAGGACGCACGGGTGGGGGATCACCAGCAACCTTTCCCACCCGGGGGTTGCTCCCACCAACCTGTTGGCCGCTCGGCCGGAGATCGGTCGGGGCCAGGCCATCCCGCAGTACCGGCTGATCCGGGCACTCTCCGCTCGTGGCATCTTGCTGGGCACGGTCGAGACCGCGAAGTTGCCCGCGTTGATGGCGGCCACCGACCCGGGCGCCGGGTCCGGTGTCCTCTACGGGCCCAGTGGCCCGGGGAACCTGGGGGGCCCGCCGGCTGTGCAGAAGATGTACCCGCCGCTGCGTAGCGCCGAGGAGGCCGCGCGGGTCTGGCGGGTCTCCGAGCAGCTGACCAGGACCGCGTTCGTCACGGCCTGAACCATCACCCCGCATGACCAGCCGAGGAGCCCGATGAGTACCGACGTCCATCGCACGTTGAAGACCCGGAGTCCGTGGTGGGTGGTTGTCGGCGGCGGCACCGCCGCCGCCGTCGGCCCCCAGATGTACCTGGCCACCATCGGCCTCTTCGTGCTGCCGATAGCCGAGGAGACCGGCTTCAGCCGAACCACGGTCACCGGCGCCTACTCCGTCGCTGCCGTCGGGATGGCCCTCGGCATGCTCATCGTGGCGCAGGTCGTGGACCGCTTCGCCGCGCGATACATCCTCGTGCCGAGTTTCGTGCTGTTCGCGGTCTCGATGGCGCTGATCGCGGTGGTGCCGCCGATCGCAGCGGTCTACTTCATTCCCTGCTTCTTCGTGGGCCTCTTCGGCGGCGGGACCGTGGTCCCGGCCACCCGAGCCGTGGTGAGCTGGTTCGACAACAACCGCGCCCTCGCTATCGGGATCGTCACCGGCATCATCGGCCTGGGCGCGGCCCTGGCCCCGGTGCTGGCGGGCGTGCTCATCGACGCCGTCGGGTGGCGACTGGCCTACGTGTGCCTGGCACTGATCACCGTCGTCGTGTCGGTCACGATGGTCACCTTGTTCGTGCGTGCCCGGGCGGAACGGCATGTCCACGGACGACTCGTCAAGGAAACGCAGGTGGCGGGCCGCGACGTCAGCCTCGAACTCCCGGGTCTGACGTTCCACGAAGCGGTCCGCACCCGGCAGTTCTGGCGCATCGCCCTCGGGCTCGGCCTGGTCGGAGTCGTGGTCATCGGCCTCCAGGTGCATCTCGTGCCGATGATGACCGATCGAGGGCTGAGCGATGCCCAGGCGGCTTCGCTGCTCGTCATCTTCGGTCTCTCCTCCCTGGTCGGGCGGGTGGCCGGTGGTTTCATCATCGACCGCGTGCATGGCGCCGTCGTCGGGCCGATCGTGATGCTCGCCCCCATCGCCGGCCTGTTCTTCCTGCATCCGCCGTTCACCAGCGCAGCCGTCGCGGTCGCCTTCATCGGTGTCGCCTTCGGGATCGAGGGTGACCTGCTCGCCGTGCTCATCACCCGCTACCTCGGCACCCGCAACTTCGGACGTATCCTCGGCCCGGTCCAGGCCGCGTTCCTCCTCGGCAGCGCCTTCGGGCCGCTGCTGCTCGGCCTGGGATACGACACGTTTGGCTCCTACGACCCGGTCATCCCGGTCCTGATGGGCGTACTCGTCATCGGCGCGGTCCTCATCGCGACCCTGGGTCCCTACGCCTACCCTGCCGTACACGGCTTCGATCGGCTCGCCGCACGCGACGAACTCGCCGCGTCCGCAGTCCTGAGCGGCATCGCCGAGAGCAACGTGACCGGTAGCTCATCGGGCCGGCCCCGCAGCCACGTCGTCCAGGGCTGAGTATCCCGTCGTCGTGGGCGAGCTCAGCGAAGCTTCTGGGTGCCGATGACGGAGAGCATCTGGAGTTTGTCGTAGCTCTCACTGCCGGGGGTGGCGGTGTAGACCATCAGCACGTGGGCCTGGCCCGGGTCGACCAGCCGCTGGCAGTTCAGCTCCAGTTCGCCGAGCTCGGGGTGGACGAAGCGCTTGACCTCGTGCGGTCGTATCCCGATCTCGTGGTCGTCCCACAACCGCCGGAACTCCTCGCTGCGGGCCAGCAGCAGCTCGGCCAGGTGTGCCGCCCGGGAGCCCGGCCCCCGGAGGGTGACCAGTTCGCGCAGCCCGGAGGCGTACATCCGGCTCAGGAAGGCATGCTCCTCGGGCGCGTAGATCTGCCGGCTGGCGGGGTCGGTGAACCATCGGTACCCGGCACACCGGGCCGGCCCGGTGTAGCGGGTCGTGTCTCCGGTGAGCGCGACGCCCAGCGGCGACTGTCGCAAGGTCTCGCCCAGTTCGGTGTTGATCTGGGCGGGGGTGTCGTCCAGGCGGTCGAGCACCCGCAGCAGGCCGGGGCTGATGTGGTCGGCGGAAGAGCCCCTGGGGGGCGGGTTCTGGCCGGCCAGGCGGAACAGGTGATCGCGCTCGTCGAGCGACAGGTGCAGACCCTGGGCGATCGAGGCGAGCATCCGGTGGGAAGGCTGGGGGCCGCGTTCCCGCTCAAGCCGGGAATAGTAGTCGGCCGACATGTGGCAGAGCGCGGCGACTTCCTCGCGCCGTAGCCCGTTGGTCCGGCGACGCTGCCCGCGCGGCAGACCGACGTCTTCTGGTTGCAGTGCCTCCCGCCGATTGCGGAGGAACTGCGCCAGCCCGCTGCGATCGATCACGACGCTCCCCTTTCGCGTACTGCTGGTTTCTACCGCCTGGGCGAAGAGGGAACCAGGTTCCGCCGATCCCCCCATCTCGATCCGCAGCGGTGACTCGCTGAGCTTTTGATCGACAGGCCGTGGTCGCCGCGGCGCTTTCGCTTGACGATCGATGGTACGACCCGGAAGAGCGGGCAGAATCAATGCGACATGACGACAAGATCGGATCAATGCGACATGACGACAAGATCGGCAGGTTGAGGTGAGTCCTCCCGACGTTGCGGGGGAGCGGGTCGCTGGCCTGATCCTGGCCGGTGGGGCGGGCCGCCGTTACGGCGGCCCCAAAGCACCCGTTTTTCTCGGGCAGGCCCTCGGTGTGCTCCGCGACGGCGGTTGTGACCCGGTTATCGCAGTTCTCGGCGCCGGAGCCCGTCAGACCCGAGCCGTCGTCGACCTGGCAGGCGTTCTGCTGGTCGACAATCCGGGCTGGGCCGAGGGCATGGGATCGTCGTTACGGCTCGGCCTCACCGCGGCCACCCGCATACCGGATGTCTCGGCCGTATGCGTGCACCTGGTCGACATGCCCGGGGTCTCCGCGACGGCGGTGGCCCGGCTGCTGGCGCAGGCACACGCCGGTTGCCTGACCCGTGCCTGTTACGACGGCGAACCGGGCCATCCGGTGGTGCTCGGTCGTGACCATTGGGCCGAGATCATCACCACCGCCCGTGGCGACCAGGGAGCCCGGGCATACCTACGCCGGCACGCCGCCCACGTCACCGTGGTCGAGTGCGGTGACGTGGCCGCCGGGTACGACATCGACGAACGGTGACGCCGCAACCGGTACACCGGTGAACCCCGCCTCACCCGGCTACGCAGGACGCTGGCGCGTCGGGCAGCCTGGTCGCCCATCGCCTTGCGCAATCGGCAAGCGACCGTGCCACAGCCGCATGATCGCCTTAACGTCGCGGGTATGGCCCACCACGCACCCCACCACGGCGACAGCCACGACGCCGGGCAGGCCGAAATCCTCGACCTGGACGCGCAAGTCCTCGCCGCGCAGCTCGCCGAGATCACGGCATGGCTCCCCCTCGACACACCCCCGCGCCACATCGTGGATCTGGGCAGCGGCACCGGAGCAGGAACCTTCGCCCTGCTTGACCGTTTCCCCGACGCGCACGTCACCGCGGTCGACTCCTCGGCCGGGCACCTCAACCGTCTGCGGGAAAAGGCGTACGCCCGGGGCGAGGCGGACCGGGTACGCACCGTACAGATCGACCTCGACAAGCCCGACTGGCCCGACCTCGGTACCCCGGACCTGGTGTGGGCCTCCGCCTCGATGCACCACATGGCCCACCCCGACCAGGTCCTGCGCACGGTCCACGACCTGCTGCCCGCAGGTGGCCTCTTCGCCGTCGTCGAACTGGCGGGCTTCCCACGATTCCTCCCCGAGAACGCCCCGGACGACCGCCCCGGCCTGGAAGAACGCTGCCACGCCGCCAGCGACCACCGGCACGCCCAGCGCATACCCCACCGTGGCACCGACTGGGGGCCGATGCTCGCCGCCGCCGGATTCACAGTCGAAGGCGAGCGCCGGATCACCGCGCACATCGAGGGGGCGGGCAACCCGGCCGTCGGCGCCTACGCCCTCGGTAGCCTCCATCGCATCCGCCACAGCGTCACCGACGTCCTCGCCCCCGAGGACCTCGCCGCACTCGACCGACTGCTCGACACCGACAGTCCGCACAGCATCCTGCGCCGCACCGACCTCGCCGTCCGAACCGAGCGCACCGTGTGGGCCGCCCGCCGCACCGGATGACCCTAGGCGTGCCCAGCCGGATCAGGTGGGCAGGTCCACTATCGGGTCGTCGCCGTCATGCGGGTCCTCCAGAGGTTTCGATGTTTGGTGGTGCGTTCGCGGTCACGCCTCGGCGACGATGACGACCTTGCCCATGACGGTCCGTGACTCGGCGAGCGCCAGGGCCGCTCCGGCCTGGGAGAGCGGGAGCTGGGCGGCGATCTGCGGAGTCAACGTGCCGTCAGCGACCAGGCGCAGCACGTGGGTGAGGTCTTCGGCCAGTCGGGCCTGGAACGCGGCGCGGCGGCGCCTGCCGGCCCAGAAGTTGTAGAAGTGCGCGCTCCTGCCGTTGGGCAGAAGGTGCCACGCGTAGATGCGGCCGAACAGCTTCAGTATTCCCAGCACCGGGTTGCCCGGTTGGCCCTTCGCCGCTGCGGCGCCGTAGCTGACAAGCGTGCCGCCGCGCCGCAGCAACCGCCACGACTGCGCAAGCCCCGCCCCGCCGACGTGGTCGAACACCGCGTCCACCCCGTTCGGGGCGAGCTCGCGGATCCGCTGGTACATCTCCGGCTCGCGGTAGTCGACCGGGATGGCGCCCAGCTCGCGTACCGCGTCGTGATGCCTGGCCGACGCGGTGCCGATGACCGTCATTCCGGCGGCCCGGGCGAGTTGCACGAGCGTGGAGCCGACTCCGCCGTTGGCCCCCAGCACCACGACGGTCCCACCCTTGCCGACCGCCGCCTTACGGTGCAGCATCTGCCAGGCCGTGACGCCATTGACGAGTACGGTCTCCGCGGCGGCGGCGGACACGCCGTCCGGCACCGGCACCAGGTCCCCGGCGTCGAGGAGCAGGTGACTGGCCCACCCGCCGACCTTGGTGACGGCGGCCACCCGACGACCCCGCAGCGCGCGGTCCACGCCGGGGCCGGTGGCGGCGACCGTGCCCACCACGTCATAGCCCGGCACGAAGGGAAACGGCGGCTGATCGTAGTAGGTGCCCAGGCGCATCTGCTGCTCGGCGAAGGACACGCCGGTGGCCTCCATCCGCACCATCACCTGCCCCTCGCCGGGAGCCGGCAGGTCACGGACCCGGACCTGCAAACCGTCCGGCACCACCTCACCGGGTAGCACGATCTCGGTCGCTTGCACGGCAACGGTGTTGCCCATGACACCCCCAAGCGGTTCGGCTGCCTACTCACGCAGGTGAGCCCACGTGCGCCGTGGATCAGGCGAGATATGAGAGCACTGCTCTCGAACTAGGTACATGCTCTCGCATGAGAGCGCCGATCGTCAAATGACCTGTTCGCGGGCAGGCGAAACCCGCCGGCCTGTCTGGCTGCCGGCCAGGGAAACGGAGATGATCAACGAGATCAGAGGGGCCGCCCCGCCGTTACCTCGCCGCGGAGAGGCGGCCAACCTGTCGCTGCGCGCGGTCGCCCGGGGGATGGGGAATGGCCCCGTCGGCGACGCGGCTCAGGCCGGCGACGCCCGCCGCAGGTCACTCGCCGGCGATTAGCGGCAGTGCGTAGCCGGCGGTTCTATGGCGTCGAAGTCTGGCCCAGTGCCGCCTCGACGATCCGGATCGCCTCGGCGGGATCGACGCCGATCCTGGTGATGACCGCCGCGTAGTCGTGAGCGGCCCGGCGGGCCTGTTCGAGGGCCTGCTCACCGGCGGCCGAGACGAACGAGCCGGCCCGCCCGCGAGTCTCGATCAGCCCGGCCTCCTCCAGCTCCCGGTACGCCCGACCGACGGTGTTCACGGCGAGGCCGAGGTCGGCCGCGAGCCGGCGGATGGTCGGCAGTCTCGTGCCGACGGCGAGCGAGCGATCCTGGATCTGCCTCGCGAGCTGGGCCCGGAGCTGCTCGTACGGTGGCGTCGGGGAGGTCGCGTCGATGACGATCATCGGGTGGCCAGGGCTCGCCGTGCCGCCGTCCCGGCACCCGTGGTCCGGGTCTGGATCAGGCAGAGCGCGAGGGTGCCCGCCACCACGAGCACCAGTGAGACCGCGTTCCACCAGCCGAGCGATTCGCCGTACAGGAAGATGGTCGGCAGCGACCACACCAGGCTGGGTGTGACGAGGGCGCGGGCGTCCTCGACCCGCATGATCATATCGGCGGTGAGCGACGTTTCGTCCTCCGCCACGGCCGGGCTCGTCAGTATCTGGCGCAGCTGCATGACGGTGCCGGCGGCGGTGCCGGCGAGACCGATCAGCACGACGGTCGCCCCGTACCGCAAGGCGGAGTCCGAAACCGGTAGCACGCTCACCGCGAGCAGCACGGCGCTGGTGAAGGCGGCGACCGTGAAGACGGCGTACGGCCGGTCCAGCACCGCTGGCCAGCCGAGCTTGACCGGGTGGGCGACCCGTCGGGACAGTTGCGCGCCGGCCCGCTGGTCGACGCGTCGTACCCACCGGCCGAGGAACCACTGCGCCACCAGCAAGCCGACCACCAACGCCGTAAGTGCCAGCAGCGGTGGCCAGGAGGACGTGGCATAGGTGAGTCGGAACGCGTGCGTGAGTGCCGCGCCGATCAGGAACGCGGCCAGCAGGATGCTGTCGACGAGCTTGGCGCGCCGTCTTGCCGCCAGCCGCGCCGCGAGCAGCGGGGTCGGCTCGACCTCGGCCAGGCCGTGCCGGGCCAGCCACTGCCTGGCCTCCGGGTGATCTGCCTGTGGCATGCCGCCACCTCCGTATGTCGCAAGCTTTGTATCAACAAGATGAGTCATAGCATGCGACAATGTCAACCCCGGGGTGGGGCGCTGTCACGAACGTGGCGACCGTGGGAAGCGGGTGACTGAGCCGGGCGGGCCCGACCTGAGTCGAGCCCGCCCGTTTCAGTCCGGCCTGTTCAGGAGGGTTGGATCTCGCTCCGCAGCGAGTGGACCGGCACGCCCTCGAACAGGTTGTCCATCAGTCAATCGAGATCATCTTGCGAGGGGCGCGAGCCGGAACTGCTGGTTGGTTTGTCCGTGGCAGTCGTAGAGCTGGACCTGGGCTCCGTTGGCGGTGCTCCAGACGTCGAGGCATCGTCCGGACTGGACGCCGCTGATGGTGCCATTGGAGTTGATGTTCCATTGCTGGTTGGTCTGGTTGTGGCAGTTGTAGATCTGGACTGCGGTGCCGTTGCCGGAGCCTGCTGCGTCCAGGCACATGTCGCCGTACACCCGTAGTTGCTTGTCCGGGGTGTAGGTCCATGACTGGTTGGGTTGCCTGTTGCAGTCGTAGAGCTGGACCCGGGTGCCGTTGGATCGGGAGGCGTTGGGTACGTCGATGCAGCGGCCCGACTGCGCGCCGACGATCTCGTTGGCGGAGCCGGATGGTGGCGTGGTCGGGGTGGTGGTGGGGGTCGGCGTCGGCGTGCCGGTCGGCGGCGGAGTGGTCGGCCCCGGCGGAAGCAACGGGCACGTACTGCGGTAGGTGACCACGCCGCTGTTGTCCAGCAGCGGGCAGAGGAACTGGCTGTACCGGGCGTCGTTGTCGATGAACATCTTCAGGAACGGCAGCATGGTCCGGATCAGCACCGGGTTCGACCGTCCGACCATGAAGCCGTGATCCCCACCGGCGACCTCCAGGTAGGCGCTCTCCGTGCTGGCCGGGAGGCTGTTGTACAGGCCGAGGGCGTAGGACGGGGTGACCACCGTGTCCGCCTGCCCAGAGATGATCATCGTGGGTACCTGGTTGCTGGCCAGGTTCGACGACGGCGAGTACGGCGTGATGCCGACCACTGCCTTCAACGACGAGCGCCGCATGGCTGCGCTCAGCGCCCCACCGCCGCCCATCGAGTGACCGGAGACGGCCAACCGGTTCCGGTCGACCCGGTCGCGTACCGGGCTCTGCTGCGTCAGGTAGTCCAACGCGGCGAGCAGCTGGGTGCCTCGGGCCGTGTCGAAGTCGTTACGGCTGTTGGTCTCGATGCCGATCACGACGAAGCCGTGCGATGCCAGCCACGGCCCCATCCAGGCCAGTTCGGCGGAGAACAACGCGGTGTAACCAGGCGAGATCGCGATGGCCCCGAAGGTGCCCTGGCTGGTGTCGGTCGGGTAGTAGATCCTGCCGCCGTTGAAGCCGTTCCCGGTCGGGACGCTTACCGACGTGTTGGCAAAGGGGCCGTTCACGGCCGCGACACTGGTCCGGGTGGGGTCCGGGCCCCGCTGGTACGGGTTGTCGGCGGCCGACGCAGATCCGGTCGCCACCGTCACGGTGAACAACCCGACGGCGACTGCGATCCCGGCCGTGGCGAGCTTCGACAGCCGTCCTCGGAAGCCGGGGGACACTCGGTCAGCCTGGGTGTTCCCCGGGGGTGGGGGGTGCGGTGCCTGTCCTCGCACTGTCGGTACCTCCTGGTGGTGGGGGTGAGTGAGGGGTGGGCGGGGTGCGGCGGCTCCTGGGAGCTCAAGGATCGTGTTAGCGATCACATCCATCGATGGCTCTCAGGCTGACAGAAAGTTTCAAGGTTCTCAACCGGTAGTTTCCGGGAATTGACCGGTAATTTTTTCGGCCGGCGCTCGGCTCGGCGGGCTCGGCGCCGCTGGCGGGCGAGCGCACCCACCCGCGAGAGGGCGGCAGAGCGCACTAGAGCGAGGATCGGAGCCAGCTGCTGGCGGCCAGCGTGCCCAGCAGTTGCAGGGCCTCGGCGCTGCGGCTGTGCGGCTGTGCGCGGTACACGATCAACTGCTGGCCGGGGGCGTCCCGCACGTCGAACGCGTGGTACGACAACGTCAGTTCGCCCACTGTGCCGTGCCGGAACGTCTTCGCCTCGTGTGTCTTGCCCTGCACGTCATGCCGCCCCCACAGCCGGCGGAACTCCGGGCTCGCCCGGCCCACTTCCTCGGCCAGTTCCTGTGCCTGCCGGTCGTGCGGGTCATGGCCGAGGGCCAGGCGCAGGTTCGCCACGCACGCCTCGGCGGCGCGTCGCCAGTCGGCGAAGAACGTCGGGCCGGCCGGGTCCAGGAAGGTCATCCGGACGAGATTGTCCGCCTCGGCGAAGTCCGCGTAGAACGCGGCGGCCAACGCGTTGCCGGCCAGCAGGTTGAGTCGCCGGTCGATGACCACGGCCGGGGTGTCCGGCCAGGCGTCGAGCAGTTCCCGCAGGCTCTGCCCGACCCGGGGCCGGGCGGGTGCCGGCGCGTCCCCTGGCGAGAGCCCGGCCAGCCGGAAGAGATGGTCGTGGGCGTCCGGACCGAGGTCGAGAGCCCGGGCCACGGCGGCCAGCACCGACGTCGACGGGTTGCGCTCCCGGCCCTGCTCCAGCCGGGTGTAGTAGTCGACGCTCACCCCGGCCAGCACCGCGACCTCCTCGCGCCGCAGCCCCGCGACGCGCCGGGTGCCACTGGAGACGAGGCCGACGTCGCCCGGCGTGAGCCGGGCCCGCCGAGCGGTGAGGAACGCCCCGAGCGCGGTGGTCGGCATGCCACAAACGGTAGCCGCGCGGGCTACGGCCAGGCAGGGTGCGTCGCACCCTGGTTGGGCCCGGCCTGGTTGCCGGCTCCGCCGCCGGTGACGGTGAAAGCACGAGCCCCAACCCCAGGAGGTACGCCATGAGCAGCCCGATGCTCGACGAGGCGGTGCTGGCGGAGATCACCGGGAACAGCGGTGACCGGCACCGTCCACTGATGTTCGTGAACGCCACAATCCACACGCTCGACCCGCTGATCGGTGATTTTTCCGCCGCCGACCTGCTGATCGGTGCGGACGAGATCGTCGCGGTCGGTCCGGGCCTGCACACCGCGGCCGAGGACGACGGCGCGATCGTCGTCGACTGCACCGGCCTGGCCATCGTGCCCGCGGTCATCGACGGTGTCGCCGTCGCCGGCCTGCGGGTCCGTCCAGTCGACCGGGTCGGTGCGCTCACGCCCGGAAATCCCGCCACCTTTGCCCTGGTCGCCGGCCCGACCTCCGGCGCGTCCGCCCTGGAGATGATCGTCTGGCGGCCGGAACAGGCCGCCGCGATCGTCGTCGACGGGCAGATCGCGCTCGTCAACGGTCGCCGACTCACGCCCGCCCCGATCGAGCCCGACCTGCGCCCCCGCTCGGTCCAGAGCCCCTACCTCGGCATGTGGATCGACGAGACCGGCTTCCTGCACCAGGAACTCACCGCCGACGGCCGGTACGACGAGACGCGGGGCGGCCGGCCGCACGCGTACCAGGGGGCGTTCTGGATCGACGGTGACCGGATCGTCTACCGCGACGACCTGGGCTTCTGGGCGTACGGCCGGTTCATCGACGGGGTGCTGCACCACGCCGGATACGTCCTGCACCGCCGGTGACCACAGACAGCGAAGGGAGCCTTGGAGATGATGTTGTTCAGCGGTGGCGCGGTCGTCACCATGGACCCCGCGATCGGCGACCTGGACCGGGGTGACGTGCTGGTCCGCGAGGACCGGATCGTCGCGGTCGGCCGGGATCTGCGGTCGCATCCGGAAGCGGCGGGCGCAACCGTGATCGACACGTCCGGCCGGATCGTCAGCCCCGGATTCGTCGACACCCATCGGCACGCCTGGCAGGCGCAGTTGCGCCGCAGCATCCCCGACGTGACCGACCTGGGGGCGTACGTGACGTCGACGCTGGCCGGGAGCGCGCCCGCGTACACGCCGCACGACATGTACGTCGGCACCCGGCTGGCCGCGCTCACCGCCCTCGACGCCGGCATCACCACGATGCTTGACTTCTCGCACAACTCGCGTACGGCGGCGCATTCGGACGCGGCGATCCAGGCGCTTGTCGACACCGGCATCCGGGGCGTACACGCTTCGATGGGACCGCACTTCGACGACTGGGACCGCCAGTGGCCGGGTGACCTGGCGCGGTTGTGCGCGGCGTACCAGGGTGCGAACGGCGGCCTGGTGACGCTGCGCCTGGCGGCGTTGGCCACCGACGAGATCGCCGGGCCGGCCCTGGCCTACGGGCCGGAGCTGGCGGCCGTCGCCCGCGATCTCGACCTCGGCGTCAGCGTGGACGCGGTGTTCGGCGTGCCGTCCGCCACGGCGATCCTGAGCTGGGCCGCCAACGGGCTGCTCGGCCCGGAGCTGACCCTGATCCACGCCACGGGCCTCACCCCGCAGGCGTGGCGGGCGATGGGCGACGCCGGGGTCACCGTGTCGCTGGCACCGACCTCGGAGGCGCAGATCGGTCTGGAGACGGCGGTGCCCGCGATCGACGAGGCGCTGGCGGTCGGTATCCGGCCCGGGCTCAGCATCGACGTGGAGGTGGCTCTGGCAAGCGACATGTTCACCCAGATGCGTACGCTGCACGCCATCCAGCGGATGCGCGCGGTGAACGCCGCCTACGGCACGGGAAGCACGCCGTACCGGATCACCACCCGCGACGTGCTTGACTTCGCCACCGTGCAGGGTGCCCGGACCAACGGGCTCGGCGACGTCACCGGTTCGCTCACCCCCGGCAAGCAGGCGGACCTGCTGGTCGTCAACGCCTACGACATCAACACGATGCCGCTCAACGACGCGGTCGGCACGCTTGTGCTCGGGGCCGATCCCCGCAACATCGAGACCGTGGTGGTGGCCGGTCGGGTGCGCAAGAGTGGCGGGCGGCTCGTCGGTGTGGAGTTGGACGAACTGCGCCGGGAGGTGACCGCATCCCGCGACGCGATTCGCGCGGCCGTCGCCTCGGGATGATCTCGGGCGGCACGACGGATGGCGCGCTGCCGGAAGACCCGGAGACCTGACATCTTCCTCACTTCCGCTCGGAAGGCTGGCTCCGGCCGGGCCGGAAGGCCGGCCGCAGTGGCCCGGGACGCTCCCGGGTCGACCGGACGGAAGGGGCGATGTCATGCGGAGGAGTCGGGCGGTCTGGGTGGGTGCCGTCATGCTTGTCGCGCTCTCGGCCTGCGGGGCAACGAGCGACGAGCAGCAGGCGGACGACGGCGCGGCGCAGGTGGCCACGTTGGAGACTCCCGAGCCGGAACGGACCGGCTCGGCGCAGCCGAAGGAACAGCGTCCGCGCGAGCGGCTCGACACCACGTCGGAGGAGTTCGAGGCGATGCTCGGGCCGTACTACAAGTGCATGCAGGAGCAGGGTCTGACCAGCCCGCCCGGGGGCGGCAAGCCCCGGCCGACCACTGCGGCGGAGATGGAGAAGTTCGAGGCGGCGAACCGGATCTGTGAGCCGCAGTTCTATCCACTGCCGCCGTGGGAGAAGGACCCGGCCAACCCGGAGGCCCGGGACTTCGCGCTCGCCGTGGTGAATTGCCTGAAGGACAAGGGCGTCAAGTACGTGGAGGTCGACGCGGACGGCATCTCCATCTCCCTCGGTGGGGACCAGAACGACTCCCGTTCGATCAGCTTGGGGCTGGAGTTCGCCCCCGAGTGCGAGCGCAAGGTGGCCGCCGCGTCGAATTGACGCCTGACGAACAGCGAGCGCGGCGGCCGATCCCCGGCCGCCGCGCTCGTCCGTATCGCCCTTCGCCCGCAGTGATCCGGTCCCGTAGCTGGACCGGGAGGGCGGGACACCGCCAGCAGGGCAGCTCAGCCGGCGGCGAGGGCCTGCGTCGGGGGCAGCCGAGCCGCGCGTACGCACGGGTAGACACCGGCGAGCACGCCGATCACGACGGCCCCGCCCACCCCGAGGACGGCCGATTCGCCGGGCAGCACCAGCGGCCAACCCTGCCAGGTCGCGTACCCGACGGTGGCGAGCAGGCCCGTCGCGGTGCCGACCAGCCCGCCGAGCGCCGCCAGCACCACCGATTCGGTGAGGAACTGACCTCGGATCTGCCCACGGGTCGCCCCGAGCGCCCGTCGCAGGCCGATCTCGGCGCGCCGTTCCAGGACCGAGACGACCATCGTGTTGGCCACCCCGATGCCACCGACGAGCAGGGCGACCCCGGCCAGGGCCAGGAAGAGTACGGAGAAGCTGCCCTCGGTGGCCCGCTTGGCGGCCAAGGCGTCGGAGGGGCGGCTCACCACCACCTGGCCGGGACGCTCCGGTGAGATGGTCTCGGCCAGCACAGCCCGGACCGCCTCCAGTTGCGACTCCTCGCAGCGCAGGTAGATGACGGTCGGGTGACCGTCGAACCGCAGCTCGCTGCGGGCCGCCTCCCAACCGACAAGCACCGACCGGTCGATGTCCGGCGACAGCGGGGTCTCGGCCAGGATGCCGATCACGGTGAACCGGCGGTCCGCGATCATCACCTGCGGCGGGGGCTGGCCGGCGGGCAGGTCGGCGATGCCGAGTCGGGCGGCGGCGACGGAGCCGAGCACGACCGTGGGGAAGTTCGCCGTGGCCGGGTTCAGCCACCTGCCGGCCCGGATCCGTGCGTTGATGGTGGGCAGCAGATCCAGGCGGCTGGCCAGCACGGTGAGCCCGGAGCCGTTCGAGGGGTCGACGCGGTCGTTTCGGCGTACCACGGTGTGGGTGTTGCCGACCGCGCTGACCGCCGTGACCGGGCCGATCCGCTGGACCATCCCCACCGCCGATTCCGACAGCCGGGTCGGTGGCTCGCGGTCCGGCACCGCCATCGCCTGGAGGGTGTTCGTGCCGAGCGCGGTCAACTCGGTCAGCAGCGCCGCCTGGCTGGACGCCGGGATGCCGGTCACCACGATCATCGTGGCGATGCCGATCGCGATGCCCAGCGCCGACAGCACCGCCCGCAGCGGACGGGTCCGCAGGCCCGTCAAGCCGAGCGCGAGCAGGTCCGGCACGGCCAGCCGGACCGGTCGCGGCGCCCGGTCGGACTGCCCGGTCACCGGTCCGCCACCACGGCGTGCGCCGCGCGCCGGGCCGACGACGCAACCTCGTCGCGAACCAGCCGCCCGTCACGGATCTCGATCTGCCGGGGCAACGACGCGGCGATGTCGCGGTCGTGGGTGATCAACACGATGGTGGTGCCCTCCTCGTTGAGCCGGCGCAGCAACCGCAGCACGGACTGCCCGGTGGCGGTGTCCAGCGCGCCTGTGGGTTCGTCGGCCAGGACCAGCGAGGGCCGGTTGGCCAGGGCCCGGGCGATCGCGACGCGTTGCTTCTCGCCACCGGAGAGCTGTCGTGGGCGGTGCCCGGTGCGGTGCGCCAGGCCGACCCGGGCCAGGGCGCGCAGGGCGTGCTCCCGGCGTTGTCGACGCGGCACCCCGGCGTAGAGCAGGCCGGTGGCGACGTTGTCGGCCGCGCTCAGGCCGTCGGCGAGGTGGAACTGTTGGAAGACGAAGCCGATCTCCCGGGCCCGCAGCGCCGACAGCCGGCGGTCGCCAAGCGTCGCGACGTCCTGACCGGCGATGTGGACGGTGCCCGAGGTGGGGCGGTCCAGCGTCCCGATGATGTTGAGCAGGGTCGACTTGCCCGACCCGGACGGTCCGACGATTGCCACCAGTTCTCCGGCGGCGACCTCCAGGCTCACCCGGTTTAGCGCGGTGACCCCACCCGGATAGACCATCGACGCGTCGCGCACCGAGAGCACGGGTTGGCCGGTCACGCGGGTACCACCAGTTCGGTGCCCTCGGTCAGCCCGGCGCCGGTGATCTCGACCCAGCCGTCGGCGAACATGCCGGTGCGCACCGCGACCAGTCCGCTGGACGTCTGTACCGCGTACCCGCCCTCGCGCAGGGCCACCAGCGCCTCTACCGGCGCGGCCAGCACATCGGCGGCGGTACGCCCGGCGAAGTGCACAGGCACCTCGCCGGAGTCGAGGTCGGCGATGGTCTGCGGTTTGTCGACGGCCACCGTCACGGTCAGTAGTTGTGGGCCGGTGGTGGCGCCGTTCTCGGCCGCGACGAGATCACGGCCGACGGAGACGACCCGCGCCGGCACCGTACGGTCGTCGGGCAACCCGACCTTGACCCGGTCCCCCCGTTTGATCGAGGCGGCGTCGGTGAGTTCGGCACCGACCGTGATCACCTTGCGGACGGCGGTCACCGACATCAGTGGCGCGTTCGCCGGGTCGCCGGGCTGTCCGGTGATCGAGTCCACCCGGACCGCGCCGCTGGAGACCTCGACGTGCCCCACCGGGATCGTGCCGGTCGCCGGCACACCCAGATCGGTCTGCCACCGTTTGATCGCCGCGATCAGGCCCGTGGTCAGGACGCCCTCGTCGCTGCGTACCCGCTGCGGTTCCGCTCCGGGACCCGCAGCGCCGCCGGTGGTGGAGTTGCCGGCCGGCGGATGGGGCGTCACCCGCTCGCCGGGCGACGGCTGCTTACCGATCGAGTAACCGAGCGCGCTCAGGTTCTCCGCGATGATCCGCACATCCCGGCCGACCAGGTTGCGCCCGGCGATGTCGCGGTACATCGGCATGCTGCCGTAGAAGAGCACAACCGGCCGGTCGTCGGCCCGGAACAGCTGCTCGCCCCGCTTGATCGTGGCACCGGCCGGCGGCAACCAGGTGACCGTCGCCGCCAGGTGCCCGGCGAGCGGGCGGGCCGCGCCGAATCCGATGGTGCCGGGCAGCGTCCTGGTGGTGGAGAGGTCGCGGCGAACGATCGGTGTGGTCGCGACGGCGGTCGTCGCCTCCGGCCCCGGCTCGGCGGCGGTCCGGTGCCGGGCCACCGCGATCCCGGACCCGGCCACCAGCCCGGCCACCACGAGCCCCACGGCGAGCCAGCGCATGCCGCGCCGCCGGGCCGGCGGATCCGGCACGCGCGGGATGAACTCGGTCGGATCGTCAAGCTTCGGATGCATGCCGACGAGCGTGTCCAGCGGTCGTTAGAAACCTGTCAGGTATCGCCTCCGGGACCGCTCGCGGCGGATGTCCGGACCTATCATCGCCGCCATGTGCGCGCAGGTTCTGGTCGCTGACGACGATCCCCGCCAGGCCGAGGTGGTACGCCGGTACCTGACCGCCGAGGGCCACGGCGCGGTGGTGGTACACGACGGCCGGGCTGCGCTGGACACGGCCCGGCGGCTCCGGCCCGACCTGCTGGTGCTGGACGTGATGATGCCGGAACTCGACGGCCTACAGGTGTGCCAGACCCTGCGCCGGGAGTCGGACGTGCTGGTGCTGATGCTTACCGCCCGGACCACGGAGGACGATCTGCTGACCGGGCTGGAACTCGGCGCCGACGACTACCTGACCAAGCCGTACAGCCCGCGGGAGTTGATGGCCCGGATCCGCACCCTGTTGCGGCGGGCGGGCCGGGGCGGGCCGGCCCCGGCCGGGACCGGGCTGCGGCGGATCGGTCCGATCGAGATCGACACGGCGGCGCACCAGGTCACCGTGGACGGCGTCCGGGTGGCCTGCACCCGTGGCGAGTTCGCCATCCTGGCGGCCATGGCGGAGCAGCCGAACCGGGTCTTCACCCGGGCCCAACTGCTGCACCACACCCACGGCATCGACCGCAGCTCGACCGAACGAACCATCGACGTGCACGTGATGAACCTGCGGCGCAAGATCGAACGCGATCCACAGCGGCCCGCCTGGTTGGTCACGGTCTTCGGCGTCGGTTACAAGCTGACCAACGGTTCGGCGACGCCGCGGTGAGCGGCGGACGGGTGCCGGTCCGGCACAGTCTGGTGACCCGGCTGCTGGTCACCTCCGTGCTGATCGCGGTCGCCGCGATCGCGGCCACCGCCTGGCTGGCGACCCGGACCGCGACCCGGGCGATCAGCCAGGAACAGGGTCGTTCGCTCGCCGAGAACCGCAGCGTGTACGACCAGCTGGTCGGGTACGCGGCCAGCCACCCGGACTGGTCCGGGGTGCAGCCGCTCATCGAACAACGTGCCGCCGAGCTGGACCGCCGGATCACCCTGATGACCGAGGACCGGACGGTCATCGCCGACACGTTCCCCGGCCCGTCGCTGCGTACCGCCCGTCCGGCCGCCGTGGTGGATCCGCTGAATCTGGATCTCGGCCTGACCGGCGGTACCGACCGCATCGACGGCCGGGCGGTCGGACCCTTCCGGGTGTCGTCGGCCGCCCGCGCCGACCTGCGCGAGCGGGCCGACCAGCAACTCTCCTGCGTGCGGAGATTCGGGGCCGACGGGGAGATCGAGTGGCGGCCGAACGGCCGATTCGAAATTGTCCTGACCACACCGGACCCGACCAAGGTGGCCACCGATTGCCGGGTGGGTTTGCCAGTGCCGGCCACCGGATCCGAACGGAAGGCGCTGCGGTCGTTGGGCCGGTTGGCGGCCCGCTGCGTCGACCTGGACGAGAAGACCCAGCAGCTGGAGGTCCTGCCCGACTTCACGGCGTACCTGGTCCCTCTCCGTGATGCCCGGCCGGTCGAGGAGGGTCGTGGCTACCTGGACACGGCCGGCGCGGCGCGGATCAACAGCTGCGTGGAGAAGTCCCGGCGGACCATGCTCCAGCCGTACGTGGCCCCGGCCGTGCTGCTGTTCATCACCGCCCCGGACACCGGAGTCGACCAGACCACGTTCACCCTGTCCGGCGAGAACACCATCCGCATCGTCACCGTGACCGGGGCGGTGCTGGTCGCCACAATCATCGTCACGGTGCTGGTGGGCCGCCGGCTGGTCCGCCCGTTGCAGGCGCTCACCGACGCCGTCGACCGACAGCGTCCGGCCCCGGTGTCCACCCCGGATGAGATCGGCCGGTTGGCCCGTGCCCTGAACGATTCGGTCGACCGCCGCGACCGGGCCGAGGCGCAGCGGCGAGCCATGGTCAGCGATGTGGCGCACGAACTGCGTACCCCGCTGACCAACATCCGCAGCTGGCTGGAGGCGGCCCAGGACGACCTCGCCCCGACCGACGCCCAACTGCTCGGCCTGCTGCACGAGGAGGCGGTGCTGCTCCAGCACATCATCGACGACCTGACCGATCTGGCCGCCGCCGACGCGGGCACGCTGCGGATCCATCCCGAGCCGACGTACGTGCGGGACGTGCTAACCCAGGTGGTGGAGAGCCACCGGGGCACGGCACAGGCGGCCGGCATCGACCTGACCATGCAGCTCCGCGACGACCCGGTGCTGCCGGCCGACGCGGTGCGGCTCCGCCAGATCGTCGGCAACCTGGTCTCCAACGCGATCCGCTACACCCCGCCCGGCGGCTCGGTCACCGTCGGCGCGCAGGACACCACGATCACCGTACGGGACACCGGCGTGGGCATCGCGGCCGAGAACCTGTCGAAGATATTCGACCGGTTCTGGCGGGCGGACGAGTCGCGTAACCGGGCGACCGGCGGCAGTGGCCTGGGGCTGGCGATCAGCAAGCACCTGGTCGAAGCGCACGGCGGCACCCTGACGGTGGCCAGCACCCCCGGCGAGGGCAGCCTGTTCACCATCCGGCTACCGGAGATCGGGACGGCGCCACCGCCCACCTGACGCTTCCGGGACGACGATGGGCCGGCGACTGGAGTCGCCGGCCCATCATGCCTACCTACTGTCGAACGCGTAGCTGATTACCGGACCCGCAGCTGTTGGTGGACTGCCGCGGCGGGAGCGTAGGTCGCGTCACCGGAGTAGGCGACGTGGACCGCGTAGTTCCCTGCGGACAGGCCGCTGGTCGGCAGTTTGACGACGGCCTTGCCGTTGGTCAGCGCGATCACCTGCGTGGTGCCACCGAAGGTGACGGCGATCTCACCGGTCAGCTTCGGCGCCTTCTTGTGCTGGTGTTGCGCCCGCACGTCGACGTCGAGCGTGAACGTGCCACCCCGGACGACCGACGCGGGTGCGGCCTTCGCCTTCACCACGGTCTTCGCCGTACCCGGGGCCTTCAGGGTGACCCGGGCCGAGCCGGACTTGGTCGGGTCGACCACCGACGTCGCCACGACGGTGAGCGACGACGCCTTCTCCTTGGCGGACACCGAGAGCAGACCGTCCGCGGAGATGGTGGTCTCCGCCGAGGTGGCTCCCTGGACCGCCCACGTCACCGCCGGGCTCACGCCCTCGTTCGTCGACACCTTGGCGCTGAACTGCCTGGTCCAGTTCCAGCCCTTGGTCAGGTTCACCTTCGCGGGGGTCACCGAGACGGAGTCGACGCCCGTCCACAGGTGATCCCGGGCGAAGATGGTGAAGAGCTGGCTCGCGGTCATGCCGTCGTGCGCGCCCGGGACCTGGGTCGTCGCGGCGGCGTACCCGCGGGCCCGGAAGTTGTTCGCGATGCCGTTCTGGACGTTGAGGTTGCCCTCGAAGACACCGTTGCCGAGGAACACGAAGAGGTCCTGGTCCCCGACCGCAGCCGCGACGTTGTCGTAGTCCTGGGTGCTCAGCGACGGGTTACCGGAGAAGTGTCCGTAGAACGCGAACGTGGTCGGGTAACCCCGGATCACGTGGGCGCCCGTCATGCCGCCGTACGAGAAGCCGGCGTAGGCGCGCCCCTCCCGCGTGGTGGCGACGTTGTACCGCTCCTCGATGAGGGGGAGGATCGTCTGGACCAGGTTGTTGGCGGCGTTTGTCTGGTTGTACGAGGCGAAGCCGAGGCTGGTACCCGTGAAGTGGTTCCCCATGGTCACCACCACGGTCGGCTCGATCTCGCCCTTCGCCGTCATGTTGTCCAGGATGTGCGGGACGTTCGCCGGGACCATGAAGTCGGTCTCGTCGCCGAAGATGCCGTGCGCCAGGTACGCGACCTTGTACGGCTCGGCGCGGTCGGGGTCGTAGCCGGCCGGCAGGTAGACGCCGAGGTAATGGCCGCTGTCGCCCAGGATCGTGGTGTAGGGGATGTACTTGACGGTCCCGCGCTTCGAGCGGTCCCTGATCGGCAGCTCGTACTCCGCGCGCTCCTTGAGCACCGGGTCGTTCTGCTTGTCGGCGTATGGCACGTAGACGGCGTCGAGGACGTCGTTGTTCCGGACCCGGAAGGAGGACTCACCCGGGGGGCGGGGGTTCGTCGAGGCGGGATCCCAGATGCGCTTGTTCTCCCAGCCCTGGGTCGGGTCCCAGACCCGGTACCAGTAGCTGAGGCTCCCGGCGTGCAGCGGGAGCGAGACCGACCAGTACCCCTTCGAGTCCTTGGTCATGTCCCGGAGGAATTCGGTGCCGCCGGCGTGGTACCGGCCCGGCTGCCACTCTTCCGGCTGGTACCGCGTGTTGCCGGTGTTCACGTCGAGCAGGGTCAGGTCGCCGGCGAGACGGACCTGCGTGGCGTTGGGGTTGCGGTAGACGAACTTGACGGTGTACCCGGTCGGTGAACTGCGATCCGCCGTGACGGTCGCGCCTTCGGCGATCTTGGATTTGCCGGCAGCAGCGGCTGGCGCGGAGACGACGGCGCCGGCACCGAGTGACATGACCGCGAGCAACGAGGCGGCACGCATGAGCCTGCGCCTTCCGATTGCTATCTCCATCTGAGCGAACTCCTCTGTGGTCCCTCTTCGTGGCCTTGTTTGGACCTTCTGCTCTATTCGGACAATGGGATGGGGGGGTGGGTGGGACTGGGGTCAGCTAAATCGAATTAGCATGGCGCGTAGTTTGGTCGTGCACGACTGCCGATGTCAAGGGTGTTTCAGGTCTGTTGCGGCACCGGTTGCTCCTGGTCACCGGGCCGAAAGTGCCGGCCGGCGAACGCCGACGGTCGGGCGCTACTCGGGGTGAGCGACCAGGGTCTCGGCCATGAGTCGGGCGTGGGCCAGTTGCCGGCCGTGGCGGATTGCCGCCAGGTCCCCGAGCGAGGCGCGGGCCAACACGCCCTCGTAGATGATGAGCAGTTGCTCGGCCACCTGCGCCGGTGCGGACACCCCGCACTCGGCGGCCAGCTCGCCCAGCCGCCGGAGCATCGACGCCTTCTGCTCAGTGATGACCTTGACGGCCGGATGCGCCGGATCGCTGATCTGCACGGCGGCGGCCGACATCGCGCACCCGTGGTCCATCCCGGTCGACCTGCGCCAGGCCTGCAACGCGTCGAAGATCGCGAGCAGCCGACCCTCGGCGTCGCCAGCGCGGGAGATCTCCGACTCCCAGACCTCGCGCCACCGGCGATCGCGGTCCGCGAGGTACGCCGCGACCAGGTTGTCCTTGTTGCCGAAGGACTTGTACAGCGAAGCCAGGGCCACCTCGGCCCGTTGGACGACGGCGTCCACCCCGGTGGTCGCGATGCCCTGCGCGTAGAACAACTCGTCCGCTGCGCGCAGCAGGCGCTCGCGCGCCGAGCCTCTCGCTCGCCCCTGTTGCGGCATGGGCCCACCCTACATTTGACCGGGTAGAGCGATCGTTCTACTCTTGCCCGGTGAAGCACCCCGTGAGCTGGCATTTTCGCCCAGTCGTGAGCGGGCAGCCCGCAGACCGCTGGGCCATGATCGGCGCGGGGACGGCCCTGATCGGCGTCTGTTACGGGTTCGCCCGCTTCTCCTACGGCCTCTTCGCTCCGGTGTTCCAGGACGAGTTCGCGATGGGGCCCACGCTCACCGGAGTCGTCGGGTCGGGCAGCTACCTCGGTTACTGCCTGGCCATCGTGATCAGCCTCGTCCTGACCGCACGACTCGGGGCCCGGCCGATCGCCCTGGCCGCCGGCCTCGTCGCCACGCTCGGCACCGCCACCGTGGCCGCGGCGCCCAACGGGGTCGTCCTCGCCGCCGGGATCCTGGTGGCCGGGTCGAGCACCGGCCTGGCCTCCCCGCCGATGGCCGCTGCGGTTGCCCGGTGGGTCCGCGAAGCGCACCGTGACCGTGCCCAGTCGATCGTCAATGCCGGAACCGCGGTCGGCGTGGTCCTCTCCGGTCCCATCGTCCTGGCGTTCACCGAGAGTTGGCGGCTGGCCTGGGCGTTGTTCGCCCTCATCTGCGCAGCGGTCACGCTCTGGGTCGCCGCGACCGTGCCGAACACCGAACCCGAGGCCGCGCCGCCAACCACGCGGAGCGGGGCCGCCCGCCGCCGGCCATCGGGCCCGCCCGGAGCGGTCCGCCTGCTGTCGGCCGCGCTCTTCATGGGCTTGGCCAGCGCTCCGGTCTGGACCTTCGGGCGTGAGATCATCAGCGTTCTCGGCGATGCCGGACCGACCGCCTCCGCGGTGATGTGGATCGTGATCGGCGTCAGCGGTCTCGCCGGCACGGCCAGCGCCGACCTGATCACCTGGCTCGGCCTGGCACGGTCCTGGACCCTCACCCTGCTCGCCCTCGCCGCCGCGACCGCGCTACTGGCCGCCGCCCCTGCGGTGCTGCCACTGGCCCTCGCCGCCGCCGCGATGTTCGGCGCCAGCTACATCATGCTCTGCGGGCTCGCCCTGTTGTGGAGCACGCAACTGTTCGTCGGGCGGACCGCCATCGGGGTGGGCGCCGCATTCCTGTTCCTCGCCGTCGGGCAGGCCCTCGGCGCACCGATCGCCGGTGTGCTGATCGAGCAGGCCGGCCATGTCACCGGCTTCCTGGTCTTCGCGGCGCTCGGTGTGGTCGGCGCCGCCATCCGCCCCGCTGCCCGTCCGGCACCGGCTGCGGCACGCGACTGACGACGCTCCGGGCCCTAGCTGGGTACCTCGTTGTTAGCGTGATCAAGCCGCCTCAGAGGTACGACGTCCGACGATCACATGATTCCGGAAGATTACGTCTTGACGAACGACATGTTATCGCCCACAGTCGATGTTCAAGGACGACGATGCCTCTGGCTTACCGGGCAAGCCTGCTTCGTCGGACATCGGATCAGGCGTGCGCCAGGACACGCAGCCGTCGATGTTAGCGCTAACACTCGACGGTCGGCGCTCGACGATGTGGCGTGTCGTGGTGTGCCCGGCTTCGGGCGCACCGGTCGGTCTTGGTCGATGGAGGAGGATCATGTCTGCCCTTGGTAGGTCTCCAGCGCTCGCGCCACCGCCGGCGCGGCGGCGTGGGTTGTTGCCGCGGGTCGCCGCCGCTGGCGTGACGGCGGTGCTGGTCGGTGTCGCCGCCGCAGCGGTGGTCTCGGCACCCGCGTCGGCGGCGACGGTCGACACCAGTGCCTGGTACGTGCTGGTCAACCGCAACAGCGGTAAGGCTTTGGACGTGTACAACCTGGCGACGAACGATGGTGCGCGGATCACGCAGTGGACGCGGAACAACGGCAATCAGCAGCAGTGGCAGTTCGTGGACTCCGGTGGTGGCTACTACCGGTTGAAGTCGCGGTTGTCGAACAAGGTGCTGGATGTGCACAACTTCTCGACGGCCAACGGTGCGGCGATCGTGCAGTGGGCTGATCACAACGGGACGAACCAGCAGTTCCGGTTGGCTGATTCCGATGGTGGTCACGTCCGGTTGATCAACCGGAACAGCAACAAGGTGCTGGAGGTGCAGGGCGCCTCGACCGCCGACGGCGGCAACATCGTGCAGTACGACGACTGGAACGGCGCCAACCAGCAGTGGCAGCTCGTCCGGGTCGACGGGGGGACCAACCCCACGCCGGGGCCGACGACGCCGCCGCCGTCGGGTAACTGCAACCTTCCGTCGTCGTACCGGTGGTCGTCGACGGGTGCCCTGGCGCAGCCGCGGGCCGGCTGGGTGTCGCTGAAGGACTTCACCCACGCGCCCTACAACGGCCAGCACCTGGTCTACGCCACCACGCATGACACGGGGACCAGTTGGGGTTCGATGAACTTCGGCCTGTTCTCCAACTGGAACCAGATGGGCTCGGCCAGCCAGAACCCGATGCCGTTCAACGCGGTCGCGCCGTCGTTGTTCTACTTCGCGCCGCGCAACATCTGGGTGTTGGCCTACCAGTGGGGCGGTCCGGCGTTCTCCTACCGGACCTCGACCAACCCGACAAACGTCAACAGCTGGTCGGCGCATCAGACGTTGTTCACCGGCAGCATCTCCGGCTCCGGCACCGGCCCGATCGACCAGGCGCTCATCGGTGACGACCAGAACATGTACCTGTTCTTCGCCGGCGACAACGGGCGCATCTACCGGGCCAGCATGCCGATCGGCAACTTCCCGAGCAGCTTCGGCTCCAACTACACCACGATCATGACCGACACCACGAACAACCTGTTCGAAGGGGTGCAGGTTTACAAGCTTCAGGGCCAGAACCGGTACCTGATGCTGGTCGAGGCGATCGGCGCGCAGGGGCGTTACTTCCGCTCCTTCACCGCCACCAGCCTCGGCGGCACCTGGACCCCACAGGCCGCCACCGAGAGCAACCCCTTCGCGGGCAAGGCCAACAGCGGCGCCACCTGGACCAACGACATCAGCCACGGTGAGCTGATCCGTTCCAACGCCGACCAGACCATGACCGTCGACCCCTGCAACCTCCAACTGCTCTACCAGGGCCGCGCCCCCAACTCCGGCGGCGACTACGGCCTGCTGCCCTACCGGCCGGGTCTGCTCACCCTGCAACGCTGACCCCGTAGATCCGAAGAACCGCCAGCGGGCGGGCTCGGCACCAGGCCGAGCCCGCCCGAATGCGTGCGGTGCCGCCGCCGCTAGGCGTCGGAACGCTTCAGTCGCCAGGCTGCCGCGACAAGGACCGCGAGCAGGTACGCGGCGAACACCGCGAGTCCTGCTGCGGGGTCGAGTGTTCCTGAGTCGGCGGTGACCGCGGTGAACGAACTCGCCGCGTTGGCCGGAAGGTATCCCACCACGTCGTCGCGCCAGGAGTCGGGCAGAAGCAGGGCGGCGACCCCGCTGAGCAGGAACATGAGACCGAACAGGGTACTGATGGCAGCCGGGGTGGAACGCAGCAGCGCGCCGAGGGCGAGCCCGAGCAGCCCGGAGCCGGTCACGGTTACGGCGGAGCCGATGATCGCGCGGGTCGCTCCCGGATCCGACCAGGTCGCGCCGCTCTCACCGAGAATCGCCTGGCCGGCGGTGAAGGCGACGACGGTGGCCGCCAGGCTGACGGCGAACACCACGATGCTGAAGACTGCGATCTTGGCCCAGAGGACGGGCAGCCGCTTGGGAACCGCGGCCAGCGACGACCGGATCATGCCGGTGGCGTATTCGCTGGCCATGAAGAGCACGCCGAGGGTGCCGAAGGCGAGCTGAGCGAAGGTGGTACCGGCCAGGCTGACCTCGACCGGGCCGATGCCCGCTGCCCCCGGGCCGCCGGGACCGTCACCGATGACGGGACCGCCGCTCTGGAAGGACGACGTGGCGAGCAGGCCGATGCCGACGAGGAACAGGACACCGACGCCGAGCGTGATGATCGATGATCGCAGGGACCAGAACTTGATCCACTCTGCCCGGATGACGCGTCTCTGGGTGACGCGCAGGTCGGGCATGCTGATGGCGGTGGTCATCGCGCTGCGGCTCCCGTCGGTACCCCGATGCTGGCGGTCGCCTGGTATTCGACCGCGTCTCGGGTCAGCTCCATGAAGGCTTCCTCCAGCGAGGGGCGTTGGTGGGTGAGTTCGTACAGCGGTATTCCGTGCGCGGCGGCCGCATCGCCGACCTGCTCGGCCGTGATGCCCGAAACCTCCAGCAGGTCGCGTTCGACGGTGCGGATCGTCGTTTCCGGTCCGGCGATTATTCGGTGCAGTTCTGCGGCCCGGCTGGAGCGGATCCGAATGGTTTCGGGCGATGCCTGCGCGATGAATTCCCGCACCGACACGTCAGCGATCAACCTGCCCCGACCGATGACGATGAGGTGTTCGGCGGTCAACGCCATTTCGCTCATGAGGTGTGACGAGACGAATACGGTGCGCCCCTGGGTTGCCAGGTCCTGCATGAGGGTGCGGATCCACAGGATGCCCTCCGGATCGAGCCCGTTCACCGGTTCATCCAGAATCAGCACCTCGGGGTCTGCCAGCAGCGCGGAGGCGATGCCCAGTCGCTGGCCCATGCCCAAGGAGAACCCGCCGGCCCGCTTGCGGATCACGCCATGCAGACCCACCAGGTCGATCACCTCGTCAACCCGGGCGCGGGGCACGCCGGTGGTGGCGGCCATCGCGGTCAGATGATGGTAGGCGGACCGGCCGGGATGCACGGCCTTGGCATCGAGAAGAGCGCCCACCTGGCGTAGCGGCGCCGTCAGGTCGGTGTATTTCTGACCGTTGATGGTGGCGATGCCGGCGGTCGGCCGGTCAAGCCCGAGGATCATGCGCATGGTCGTCGACTTGCCAGCGCCGTTGGGGCCGAGGAAACCGGTGACGATGCCTGGCTTGACGGTGAACGTCAGCGCATCGACGGCTGTTTTCTCGCCGTACCGCTTGGTGAGATTCGCTACCTCGATCATGCGTCAATCGTGCGTTCCGCCGAGGGTGGCCACATCGTCTGCGGGCAGATAGCGCCTACCACGTTGGTGGTACCTGGCGGGCCCCGGACTACTACCGCGAGAGGACGTTTTCGGGTAGGTCCGCAGCGTAACGTCAGCCCTGTGATATCGGCGAGCGCAGTGCGGCACCGGGCCGTCACGGCCGCCAGGAGGCATCCGCAGCTGGTGGACGGCGCTTTCGCCGTCGGCCTCGCCGTTCCCTACCTCGTGGCCACCCTCTCCGGTTTCACCCACCCGGGCCGCGGGGAACGTCCCCACCTGGCTGCCGCACTCTCCGCCACCGTGGTGGCGGCTCTGGCGATCGGCGGCCGGCGTCGCTGGCCGATGCCGGCCCTGCTCGTGGTGACGGCAGGCACGCTCGTCTTCGTCGTGCTCGGCCAGCAGCAGCCGATCCTGATGGGCGCTCTCGTCATCGCCACCTACACGATGGCCTCCCGGGCGGATCGTCGGTCGGCCTGGCTCGTGGGCACGGTTGTCGCTCTGGCCGTCTATCTGGTCCGGGTGATCACGCTTGGCGACGGTTGGTGGGCGCCGGAAGCGCTCGGTGCGGTGGCATGGGTCGGCATGGCCACCGCTTTCGGCGACGCCACCCGCAACCGCCGGGCCTATGTCGCCGAGATCGAGGCGCGCGCCCACCGCGCCGAACAGACCCGCGAGGAAGAAGCCCGTCGGCGGGTGGCCGAGGAACGGATCCGGATCGCCCGCGAGTTGCACGACGTGGTCGCCCATCACATCGCCGTGATCAACGTCCAGGCGGGTGCCGCCGCCCATGTCCTGAACGACCAGCCCGAAAAGGCGGCACCGGCCCTGACGCACATCCGCCGAGCCGCCGACACCGTCATCAAGGAACTGGCGTCCGTGGTCGGTGTGCTCCGCCAGCCCGACGACGTGTCCACCGAACCGACGCGAGGATTGACGGGAATCGAGGACCTGCTGGACATGCTGGCCTCGGCCGGCCTGACGGTACAGCGCCAGCAGCACGGCGTATCCCGAGAGCTGCCGGCGGTGGCCGACCTCGCGGCCTACCGGATCGTGCAGGAGGCCCTCACCAACGCGCACAAACACGGGACCGGCGGTGCCGCCCTCGACATCACCTACTCCTCCGACGAGATCATCATCGAGATTACGAACCCGGCACCTGCTGAGCACCGATCGGCCGACATCGGCGGCTACGGAATCATCGGTATGCGCGAACGGGCCGCCGCCGCCGGCGGTGTCATCAGCGTGGGCCGCCGAGCCGACCACCAGTTCGTCGTCCGGGCCGTGCTTCCCCTACCTGCCGATGATCACGCCCCGGCCGAGAGGCAGCCATGACCATCCGGATAGTGCTCGCCGACGACCAGGCTCTCATCCGGGCCGGCTTCAAGATGATCATCGAGTCCGAGCCCGGCATGCAGGTGGTCGGTGAGGCGGTCGACGGCCGGGAGGCGCTCGCCCGCGCCCGTAGCACCCGCGCCGATGTCGTTCTGATGGACATCCGCATGCCGGGAATGGACGGCATCGAAGCCACCCGGCGCATCGTGGCGGAGGAGGACCTCGCCGGCGTACGGGTGCTCGTACTCACCACCTTCGAAATGGACGAGAACGTCGTACGGGCACTGCGGGCCGGCGCGAGTGGCTTTCTCGGCAAGGGCGTCGAGCCGGCCGAGTTGCTGCGGGCCATCCGCGTCGTCGCCGCCGGTGACGCTCTGCTCTCCCCCCAGGCCACCCGAGGTCTGATCGGCCACTTTCTCGCCACGATCGATGCGGACGAGCGGCCCGACCGAGCCGCCCTGGGCTCCCTGACCGATCGGGAGCGTGAGATCGTCATCCTGGTCGCGCACGGGATGTCCAACGAGGACATCGCCGAGCGGCTGTTTCTCTCGCCACTCACGGTCAAGACCCACGTCAACCGGGCCATGAACAAGCTCGACGCCCGTGACCGTGCCCAACTCGTCGTCATCGCCTACCAGAGCCGGCTCGTCCGACCCGGTGAAGCGATCCGGTGACCCTCGCCTTCGCCATCGGGCTCTGTGTGGCGTCCTCGATCGCGTACGCCGTCGCGGCCCTTCTCCAACGTCGCCTGGCACCCCACCCGCTCACCACCCTCGCCCGAAGGCCGTCCTGGTGGTACGCCCTGCTGCTCAACGGCGCTGGCGCGGCGCTGCACGTCGCCGCCCTGCGATACGGACCGCTGCTGCTGGTGCAGCCGTTCGGGCTGCTCACCCTGGTGCTCGCCGTCGTCATCGTCGCGATCGAGCACAACCGGCCGGTCACCGGCCGGGAATGGCGGGGGCTCGGCCTGACCTGTGTCGGCCTGGCCGGCCTCCTCGCCCTCATCGATGCCAGCCACGCCACCACCCTGCGGGCGGACCAACTGCCCGTCCTGCTCACCGCCACCGCCGTGGTGCTGCTGACGCTCACCGCCGTCAGCCGTCGGCCCGCGGCATCGAACCTCTGGGCGGCCGGTGCCGCCGGCATCAGCTTCGGCGTCGCCTCCGCCCTGACCCAGACCGTCACCCTCGCGTTGAGCACCGGCGGAACCGAACACCTCCGCCACCCGGTGACCCTGACCGCCCTCACGACCACAGCAGCGCTCGCGCTTTCCGGGGTGCTCTTCACCCAGGTCTCCTACCGCCGCCGCTTCGGTGCCGCCCTCGCCACCAGCACGTTGACCAATCCCGCTGCGGCGGCCCTGATCGGCATCGTGCTGCTCGGCGAGGGATTCCGCTTCGGGCTGCCCGGTGCCGTGCTCGGCGCCGCCTCCGCCCTGCTCGCCGGCAGCGGCATCGCCATCCTGACGGCGGCCGCCGAACCGGCATCCACGCTACCCAGACCGCGCCGCGCAGCACTCGTGGCGCGACGATCGAGCGCGTGTGCAACCCGCCGCCGTACGGTCGACAGACGCGGCTCCAACGGCCCGCGATCACGGAGCTGAGGACCGCTTCCGCGCGACACCGGCGGCCGGCGCACGGTGCAGCTCAGCTACGCGGCACCGGCAGAGTCCCGGCGCGCTCCGTGCGCAGCACGGCAGAAGGCCCCCGAATGCCCGGCGAGGCATCGGGGGCCGTTCTGTCGTGCCGATCCCTACACCGTGGCGAGCGCTTCGGTGGGTGCCAGGCGCGAGGCGCGGATCGCCGGATAGAGGCCGGCGAAGGCGCCAATCACCAGGGTGGCGCCGACGCCGCCGAAGGTCGCCCAGGCCGGCACCACGGTCGGCCAGCCCTGCCAGAGCGCGTAGCCGCCGGTGACCAGGATGCCGAGCAGTACCCCGCCGATCCCACCGAGCGCCGACAGCAGCAGCGACTCGGCGAGGAACTGGGTTCGGATCTGCCCCCGGGTGGCGCCGAGCGAGCGGCGCAGACCGATCTCGGCACGCCGTTCCAGGACCGAGATGACCATGGTGTTGGCCACCCCGACCCCGCCGACGAGCAGAGCCACCGCGCCCAGGCCGAGCAGGAGCGCGGTAAACGTCTCGTCGGTGGCCTGGGCGGCGGCCAGGGCGTCCGACGGACGGGACACGTCCACCTCGTTCGGCGCCTCCGGGTTGGCGGTCGCCCCGAGCACCGCGCGGACCGCTTCGACCTGGTCCGCCTCAGTGCGGGTGTAGACGGTGGTCGGATGGCCGTCGAAGCCCAACCGGCTGCCCGCCACCTCCCACCCGACCAGGGCCGAGCTGTCCAACTCCGGCGCGAGCGGCGCCGGGGCGAGGATGCCGACCACGGTGAACCAGCGGCCACCGAGCCAGACCTGCACGTCCGGGCCGGCGGCGGGCAACCCGAGCCGCTTCGCAGCGGTCGCGCCGAGCACCACGGCCGGATACCGGGCGGTGGCCGCGTTGAGCCAGGTACCGCTCACCACCTCGACCCCGACGGTCTCCGGCAGCCCGAGCTGCGCTGCCCGGACGGCGATGCCGCCGGTCTCCGCCGCCGGGATGCGGTCGGTCCGGTAGACGTTGCCGTCGACCTGGCCGGTGGCCGTCGCCCGGGTCACCGGGCCGATCCGGCCGATCATCGCCACCGAGTCGGATGGAAGCTGGGCGTCGCTGCCGAACATGGTCCGACCGGGTGACACGGTCAGCAGGTTGGTGCCGAGCGCGGCGAGCGTGCGGTCCAGTTCGGCCCGGGACGACGACGAGATGCCCACCACGGAGATCATCGCGGCGATGCCGATGGCGATGCCCAGTGCGGAGAGGAACGCCCGTAACGGCCGGGTCCGCAAGCCGACCCCGCCGACGCGGAGCACGTCGGCCGCGGGCATCCGGGCCGGGGCGAGCCGGGGGGCCCGGTCCGGGGAGAGCAGCGCCATCTCAACTCACCCCGCTCGGCACCGGCCGCGAGTCGGCGCGCAGCCGTCCGTCGCGCATCTGCACCTGACGGGGCAGGCTGGCGGCGATCTCCCGGTCGTGGGTGATCACGATGACCGTGGTTCCGGCCCGGTGCAGCCCGTGTAGCAGGTCGAGCACGGCCGTACCGGAGCTGGTGTCGAGGTTGCCGGTCGGTTCGTCGGCCAGCAGCACGGCCGGCTCGCCGACGACCGCGCGGGCCACCGCGACCCGCTGCCGCTCGCCGCCGGAGAGCTCGTGCGGCCGGTGCCCGAGCCGGTGCTCGAGACCGACGCGGTGCAGCGCAGCCTCCGCGCGCTGTCGCCGCTTGCGCCGGGGTACGCCCGCGTAGAGCAGCCCGTCCGCCACGTTGTCGAGCACCGGTACGCCCGGAGCCAGGTGGAACTGCTGGAACACGAAGCCGATCCGGGTGGCCCGGAGCGCGGAGAGCTGCCGGTCGGTCAGCCTCGCCACGTCGTGCCCGTCGATCAGCACGGTGCCCGAGGTGGGCCGGTCCAGCGTGCCGATCACGTTGAGCATTGTCGACTTTCCCGAGCCGGAGGGCCCGACGATCGCCGCCAGTTCACCGTGGCCGACCCGCAGCGACACGTCCGCGAGGGCGACCACGCCGCCCGCGTACCGTTTGCCGACCTGGTCCAGCACGATGACGTCTCCGCTCATCGCGGCATCCCGACGGTCGTGCCCTCGGTGACGCCGTCGCCGGTGACCTCGACCCGGCCGTCGGCGAACAACCCGGTGGTGACGGCGACGATCCGGCTCGACCCCTGGTCGAGGAGTTCCAGCCCGTACCCGCCCTCGGCCAGGGCCAGCAGCGCGGCGACCGGCACGGTCAGTACGTCCGGGCGCTCGCTGACGGTGAAGCTCACCTCGGCGGAGGCGCGGTCGAAGTCGGCCAACGCCTTCTGGTCGTCCACGGTGACGACCACCTCGATCTTCGTCTCGGTGCCGGAGTCGGCGGCCGCGCCGCTGGTGACGACGGTCTCGACCGTGCTTACCTTGCCCGCCACCGATCGGCCGTCGGGGAGCGTGACCTCGACTGGCGCGCCCTGCTTGGCCAGGCGCTGATCGTTGACGTCGAGTTCCGTGGTTACCAGCCGATCGGTACCGGTGTAGGTGAGCACCGCCTGGCCGGGTTGGATGGCCGCACCGACATCGAGCTGATGTCCCGCCACCCGGACCGCGCCGTCGGCGAACATGATCTGACCCAGTTCGATTCGGCCGGTCTCGGCCACGCCGAGCTTCTCCTGCCAGCTCCGGACCGCGTCGGCGGTGGCCGAGGTGTACTCGTCGTCGACGGTGAAACCGGTGTAGCCGAGCGCCTTCAGGTTCCGCTCCAGCTGCTTGACGTCCGGCCCCTCGACCCCGGGCTGGAGGGTCCGGTACGCCGGCACCTTGCCGTACAGGAGCACCACCGGATCGCCGTCGACGGCGTAGAGCGCCTTGCCGCGCCGCACGGTGGCACCGGTGTCCGGAAGCGCGGTGATCGTGCCGGGCAGCCGGGTGGCGGCGGTCCGGCTGGGGCCGTACCCGAGTTCGCCGTCGACGGTCTCCGCGTCGGCGAGGGTCTGCCGGGTGACGGTGGCGCTGGCGGGCGGCGCGCTGCCGGGCTCGGTGGCGTCATCGTCCACGCCGCCCCCGAAGCCGACCGAGGCGGCCACCCCGGCGACCGCGACCAGCAGCAGTGCCACGCCGCCGGCGATGCCGCCCAGGCGGGCTCGGCGGTTGGTCGGGGTCACCGGCCGCCCCCGAACTGCGGCGCGTGCTGCCGGCACTTCTCCATCGCCGCCTGGAACTTCGGGTCGTTCATGTCGAACTGGAAACTGTCCCGCTGGATCTGGATGCGACCGTCCGCTGCCGGGTCCGGGAAGTCCGGTACGCCGTTCTCCCGCATGCACTTGGCCATCGTCCGCATCTGTTCGAGCTGCTGGGCGTCGAGTTGGGGCGGCTGGCCGCCGTTGGGCATCAGCTCGCGGCACTTCTCCATGGCCGCCTGGACCTTGCTGCGGTCCACGTCGCCGTCGAACTGGAACCTCGAACCGTTGTCGGCCCCCGGATCAGGCACGTTCACGCCGTTCTCCCGCATGCAACGGGCGAACTCGAGCCGCTGTTCCTCCTCGCTGCCCCCCGAGCCGCCGCTCGCCGAGGCGGAGGCGTCGGCTGCGGCCCCGCCGGCTGTCGCCACACCGGTCCCGCCGTCATCCTGGGCGGCGCACCCGGCGAGGGTGAGCGCCAGCAGCACGGGAAGCAAGAGTGTTCTCCGTCGCATCGTCGGTGTCCTTTCCGGCGTCCGGCGACCCTCGCCGGACGGTGCGCCCGGCGGCCGCGCCGGGTCGGTGCGCCCGGCGCAGCCGCCGGATGCACCCGGCCAGTCCAGCCGAGGCCGCGTATCGCGGGCGTAACCAAAACCGTTTACGGCGGCGTTATCCCTGGGTGCGGCACCATTGGTGGGTGCGAGTGCTGGTGGTGGAGGACGAGGACGTGCTGGCGGACGCCATCGCGGAGTGGCTGCGCCGGGAGGCGTTCGCGGTGGACGTCGCCTACGACGGGGACGGTGCGCTGGAACGACTCGGCGTGAACGCGTACGCGGTGGTCGTGCTCGACCGGGACCTGCCGGTGGTGCATGGCGATGACGTGTGCCGGGCGATCGTCGACGCCGGTGGCGAGACCCGGGTGCTGATGCTCACCGCGGCGGCGGCGGTCCGCGACCGGGTGGCTGGCCTCGCACTCGGTGCCGACGACTACCTGGTGAAGCCGTTCGCGCTTGTGGAACTGGCCGCCCGGGTGCACGCGCTGACCCGACGGGTCGGCCCGGCCGCGCCACCGGCACTGCGCCGGGGCGGGATCGTGCTCGAACCGGCCCGCCGCGAGGTGCACCGCGACGGTCGGTACGTGCCGCTGACCCGCAAGGAGTTCGCGGTGCTGGCCGAACTGCTGCGCGCGGACGGCGCGGTGGTCTCTGCCGAGGAACTGCTGGAACGGGTCTGGGACGAGCACATCGACCCGTTCACAAACGTCGTCCGGGTCACCGTGATGAAGCTGCGGCGCAAGCTCGGCGACCCAGCGGTGGTGGAGACCGTGCCCGGAGTGGGGTACCGGATCCGGTGAAGCGACTCACCCTCCGCGCCCGCCTCACCCTGGTCTACGGCGGTCTCTTCCTGCTCGCCGGGGTCGTCCTGCTCGGCGTCACGTACGTGCTGGTGGACCAGCGGACGCCGCAGCCGTTCCAGACCGAGTTCCTGGACCGGCGTGCCGTCGCCCGTACCATGCCGACCGAACAGGATTTCGAGCGGTTCCGGCTGTTGATCGAGAACGTGCAGAGCGAGGCGAAGCGGGACGCCCTGGAGTCGCTGCTCACCCAGGGTGGGCTGGCGTTGGTGGTGGTCTCGGCGGCGGCGGTCGCGATCGGTTGGCTGATCGCGGGTCGGACCCTGCAACCCCTGCACCAGATCACCGGGACGGCCCGCCGGATCGCGGGCGCGAATTCCGCCGGTCGTGGGCTGCACGAGCGGATCGCGCTGACCGGCCCCCGCGACGAGGTACGCGAACTCGCCGACACGTTCGACCAGATGCTGGAGCGGCTGGACCGCTCCTTCGACGGACAGCGGCGGTTCGTGGCGAACGCCTCCCACGAACTGCGTACCCCGCTGACGATCAACCGGGCGCTTGTGGAGTTGGCGGTGAGCCGGCCGGACGCCTCGGCCGACGTGCGTCGCCTCGGCGAGGCGCTGCTGGCGGTGAACGAGCGGCACGAGCGGCTGATCGACGGCCTGCTCACGCTGGCCGACTCGGAGAACGAGCTGACCGAGCGGGCCAGGGTGGACCTGGCCGAGATCGCCGCGTACGTGATCGACCAGGCCGGGACGGCCGCGCCCGGCGTCCCGGTGCGCCGCTCGCTGGATCCGGCCCGGACGCAGGGCGACCCGGTGCTGCTGGAACGGTTGACGTTCAACCTGGTGGAGAACGCGTTACGGCACAACGTGCCGGCCGACGGTTGGGTGGAGGTGCGGACCGGGATCACAGCCGGCCGCCCGACGCTCGTGGTGGTCAACACCGGCCCGGTGGTGCCCGGCTACGACATCGAGACGATGTTCCAGCCGTTCCGGCGGCTGAGCCGGGAGCGGCTGGCCGGTGCCCGTGGCTTCGGGTTGGGCCTGTCGATCGTACGGGCGGTGGCGCGGGCCCACGGCGGCACCGCCGAGGCCGCACCGCGCCCCGGCGGTGGCCTGACCGTCACCGTCACCCTGCCACCAGCCTGAGCGGGGTCGCCACCGGGCTCTCGATCGGAGCGCCGGCTGCGCAGGCCGCCCCGGCGTCGGCCGACGCCACCTCCACCGCCGACGCCACCTCCACCGCCGTCGTCGCCGACCGGCTCGTCCTGGAGCCGACCGACTTCGGTTATCGCGGCTCGCTTGACGTCCGAGCTGGTCCAGGGCGAGGCGGCGCTGGCCGTTCTCGTTGCGGCTCAGTGCGGCTTTACAACGAAAACCATTTCCAGTAAGAATGTCGTCCGGGGGTGGTTAGTCATGGGCCGTCTGCTGGCCGTCGGAGGTGGGGTGGGTGCGACCGGGCGTGCCCTGCGCGGCTTTCCGGCCCCCGTCCAACTGCTGCTGATCAACCAGTTCGGGGTGAACGTCGGGTTCTACCTGCTACTGCCCTTCCTGGCCGGACACCTCGCCGACGACATCGGGCTCTCGGCCGCGATGATCGGCTTGATCCTGGGCGTACGGAACCTCAGTCAGCAGGGGCTGTTTCTGATCGGTGGCACCGCCTCGGACCGGCTCGGCGCACGCGGCGTGATCATCGCCGGCTGCGCCCTGCGTACCGTCGGCTTCGGGTTGTTCGCGGTCGGGATGTCGCTGCCGTTGCTGGTGGCCGCGTCGCTCCTGTCCGGCCTGGCTGGGGCGCTGTTCAACCCGGCGGTCCGGGCGTACCTGGCCCAGGCCGCGCCGGAACGACGGGCCGAGGCGTTCTCCCTGTTCAACGTGTTCGCCAGCGCCGGTTCCCTGGTCGGGCCGGTGCTCGGCGGTGCGCTGCTGCTGATCGACTTTCGGGTTGCCGCACTCGGTGCGGCCGGGGTGTTCGCGGTGCTGACCGTGGCCCAGGCGCTGGTGCTGCCGCCGCAACAGACCGTGCCCAGCAGGCAGAGCGTCCTCGGTGACTGGCGGGAGTGCATCACCGACCGCCGCTTCCTCGCCTTCACTCTCGCGCTGAGCGCCCTGTACGCCTCGCAGAACCAGCTCTACCTGGTGCTGCCGGTGCAGGCCGAGCAGCTCACCGGGCAACCGGCGGCGATCGCCACCCTGTTCGTGGTCTCCACCGTGATCACCCTGCTCTGGCAGGTACCGGTCACCGCGTGGTTGCAGCGGAGCGTGTCCCGGGGACGGGCCATCGCGCTCGGCCTGGCCGTGCTCGGCGGAGGCTTCCTGCTGCCACTGGTGTCGTTACCCGGCCCGGCGCCGGTCCGCCTGCTGCCGGTGCTCGGCGCGGCGGTGCTACTCGCCGTCGGTGTGCTGATCGCCCAACCGTTCGTGCTGGAACTCATCCCGGCGTTCGCCAGGCAGGGGCTGACCGGCACCTACTTCGGCCTGTTCTACCTGGTCTCCGGAGTGGTGGCGGCGGGTGCGACGGCCGCTGTCGGTCGGGTCATGGACATCGGTGACCCGACCGCCGGTGTGCCGGCGGTGGCCTGGCTGTTCTGCGCGGGGCTGGGCCTGGCCTCGGCGGCGGCGGTATGGCTGCTGCACCGCGCCGGACGGTTGACTCCGCTTTCGGCGGAGGTCCACCCGGTCGCGGTCGGACCCGGTGCGGTCCGTGGCTGACCGGCCCGTCTCGACCAGGCTCAGTACCAGCCGGGACACCGGCCAGATTTCAGGTGACGGAAGAGAGAAGAACCGAATGAACACAGTCAGGCGGGTGGCCGGCCTGAGCCGGCGGGCGCTGCTCGGTGGCGCGGTTGCGGTGTCGGCGGCAGCGTTGGGGGCCGGCTGCGGGAGTGACGCCGCCGCTCCGGCCGGGTCGGGCACGCCACGTCGGGGCGGCCGGTTGCGGGTCGCGTTCGCCGGGGGCGGCAGCAACGAGACGCTCGACCCGCACCAGGCCAACCTGTTCAACGAGGCGTCCCGGGCCAAGGCGATCTTCGACAAGCTCGCCGACTACGGCGCGGACGTGTCGATCGAGCCCAGGCTCGCCCGCAGCTGGGAGCCGAACGGTGACCTGACCCGGTGGCGGGTCGTCCTGCGGGAAGCCACCTTCCATGACGGTCGGCCGGTACGCGCCGACGACGTCCTCTACAGCTACAGCCGGATCACCGACCCGGAGCGGGCGTTCCGCGCCCGCGCCAGCCTGGGCCTGCTCAACCTGCGCGGCAGCCGGGCGATCGACGACCGGACCATCGAGTTCGGACTGACCCGGCCCTTCGCCGACTTTCCGAACATGCTCGCCGCCTTCGGCGCGTACGTGGTGCCCGAGGGTGCGGACAACTTCGACCGACCGGTAGGCTCCGGCCCGTTCCGCTTCGACTCGTTCGAACCTGGCCGGCGCCTGTTGCTCAAGCGGTACGACGGCTACTGGCAGGGAGCGGCCTACCTCGACGAGCTGGAGTACCTGATCAGCAACGAGGAGTCGGCCCGGATCAACGCCCTGCTCGCCGGTCAGGTCGAGTACGCGCACGATCTGACCCCGACCACGGCCCGTACCTACGCCGACGACGCGCGGGTGTCGATCGTGCGCATGCCGAACAGCAGCATGCAGGGCTTCACCATGAAGGTGGACCGACCGCCGTTCGACAACCGGGACCTGCGCGAGGCGATGTTCCTCCTGGCCGATCGGCAGCAACTCGTCGACACGGTGCTCGCCGGTGCCGGGCAGGTCGGTAACGACCTGTTCGGTAAGGGCTACCAGTACTACGCCGCCGACATCCCGCAGCGCGCCCCCGACCTGGATCGGGCGCGTGCCCTGATCAGGAAGGCAGGCGCCGAGGGACTAACCGTCAAGCTCGACACCGCCGCCGTGGCCAGCGGTTTCGTCGAGGCCGCCAGCACCTTCGCCGAGCAGGCGAAGCGGGCCGGGCTGAACGTGGTACCGACCGTCGGGAACAAGGACACCTACTGGCGGGACATCCTCACCGAGGGCGCACTGGCCTGCTACCGGTCAGGCGCCATGCCGATCGAGACGCACATCTCGCAGCGGCTGTTGAGCGACAGCACCACCAACGCCACCCGTTGGCGGCGTCCCGCCTTCGACGCCCTGTACGCCCGCGCCGTCTCCAGCGCCGACGAGGGCACCCGCAGCAGGGCGTACCACGACATGCAGCGCATGCTGCACGCCGAAGGCGGCTTCCTGATCTGGGGGTTCGCCGATTTCCTGGTCGGCACCGGGCCGACGGTCGGTGGCGTGGCCGGCAACGCACCCGCGAACACGCTCAACTGGGCGCGTTTCGACAAGGTCTGGTTGGGTTGAGCCTGCCCCGCTACGCCGGCCACCGGCTGCTGCTCGGCCTCGCCCAGATCGTCGGTGCCGCCACCGTCGTCTTCGTGCTGACCGAGGCGCTGCCCGGCGACGCGGCAGTGGTGATCGCCGGTGAACATCCCGACCCGCAGCGGATCGCGGCCATCCAGGCCCGGCTGGAACTGGACCTGCCGGCCTGGCAGCGCTACCTCGACTGGCTCGGTGGCCTGCTCCGGGGCGATCTCGGTGTCTCGCTGGTGTCGGGCCGGCCGGTCGTCGACGTGCTCACCGCCAACGCCGCGCCCACCGTGATGCTGGCCGTGGCGACGCTGCTGCCGCTCGTACCGTTGGCGCTCGGGGTGGGTCTGCTGGCAGCTCGACACGCGGGCGGCCGGCTGGACCGGGCGCTGTCCGCGGTGGTCGTCGGCCTCTACGCGGTACCCGAGTTCGCCCTGGCCATCCTGCTCGTCGCGTTCTTCGGGGTGCACCTGGGCTGGTTCCCGCCGACCGCCGTCGGTACCGGCGGGAACCTGCTGGCCCAGCCCGCCGTGCTGGTCCTGCCGTTGGTGGTGTTGCTGGCCCGACCGATCTGCTCGCTGAGCCGGCTCACCCGGGCCGGGCTGATCGAAGCGGCAAACTCGCCGTACCTGGCACACGCCCGCCGGCTCGGCCTGTCCGGCACCCGGCGCTGGCTCGGTCACGCGTTGCCCAACGCGCTCGCGCCGGTGGCACAGCAGCTCGCCCGAACGGCGGACTGGCTGCTCGGCGGGGTGATCGTGGTGGAAGCCGTGTTCGTGATTCCCGGTCTGGGCACCGCCCTGGTCGACGCGGTCACCGCCCGGGACGTACCGACGGTGCAGGGGCTCTGCGTGCTGATCGCCGTGGTCACCGTCCTGGTGAACCTCGCCGCCGACCTGGTGGCGTTCCGGTTGGCCCCGCGTACCCGGGTGGCCCGGTGAACGGGACGGTCGGGCGGCACCGACGGTCCAGGATGGTCGTCGGTCTGGTGCTGCTCGGCGTACCACTGATGATCGCCCTGATCGGGCCGGTGCTGGCCACCGGGCCGGCCGAACGTGGCCGACCCTTCACCGCCGACGGTCCGCTCGGCACCGACTTCGTCGGGCGTGACGTGCTCGGTCAGGTGCTGCTCGGCGGGCGCTCGGTGGTCGGGGTGGCGGTGGCGGCCACCGTACTGGCGTACCTGGTCGGGGTGCCGCTCGGATTCTGGGCCGCGACCACCCGGCGGCGCTGGCTCGACGAGCTGCTGATGCGCCCCCTGGACCTGATGCTGGCGGTGCCGACGCTGCTGCTGCTGATCCTGCTCTCCGCGAGCGTGCCACGTGGCCCGCTGACCCTTGTGGTGATCGTCGCCCTGATCGGCCTGCCCGAGGTCGCCCGGATCAGTCGGGCCGCCGCGCTGCCGCTGGCGCACGGCCCGGCGATGGAGGCGATGCGGCTGTACCGGGAGAGTTGGTGGCGGCGGGCGGTCGGCCACGTGGGACGCGGGGTACGCGGGGTGCTGCTCGCCGACGCGGGAGTCCGGTTCATCGGCGCCCTGTACCTGGTCGCCACGGCCAGCTTCCTCGGCATCGGGGTCGCCCCCGACGCCGCCGACTGGGCGGTGATGGTGGACCGGAACCGCACCGGGCTGGCTCTGCAACCGTGGGCGGTGGTGGTCCCGGCGGCACTCGTGGTCGCCCTCGCGGTCGGCGTCAACCTGCTGACCGACCGGATGCTCGCTGGCCGTACCGTGTCGGGCGGTCGGCCGTCGGTGAAGCTGGAAGCGCAGGCCGCCCGGTGACCGGCGGCCTGGTGCGGGTGGTCGGGCTCCGGGCCGAGGCGGGCGGCCGGCGCCTGCTCGACGACGTGTCGTTCGAACTGCCCGTCGGGCGGGTGCTCGCCGTGGTCGGTGCCTCCGGCAGCGGTAAGACCACTCTCGGTCGGGCGCTGCTCGGCGAAGCCGGCGTCGGAGTCCGACTGGCGGGCCGGGTGGAGATCGCCGGCCAGGCGATCACCGTGGCGCAGCCGCCCCCGCCCGGCACCGTCGGGTATGTGCCGCAGCAGCCGTCGGCGGTGCTCAACCCGGTCCGCCGGATCGGCCCGGTGCTGCACGAGATCGCCCGCCGGCACCTGCCGGCCGGTGGTAGCCGCGCCGCCCGCCGGGAGCGGCTACGCCAGGCGGTACGCGTCGCCCTGCACCGGGTGTCCCTGCCGGCCGACCGGGACCTGCTGCGCCGGTTTCCCCACCAGCTCTCCGGCGGGCAGCAGCAGCGACTGGTCATCGCCCACGTGTTGCTGGCCGGGGCCCGTCTGCTCGTGGCGGACGAACCGACCACCGGGCAGGACAACCTCACCCGGCGGGAGGTCGCCGCCGAGCTGACCGCCATGGCCCGCAGCGGGATGGCCGTCGTGCTGCTCAGCCATGACCTGCGACTGGTCCGCGCGGTCGCCGACGAACTGCTCGTACTGGACCGGGGCCGGTCGGTCGAGGCCGGTCCGTCCGAGACGGTCTTCGCCGCCCCTCGCGACGAGTTGACCCGCCGCCTGCTCACCCCGCCTGCCGCCGAGATCCGGACCGCCGTCGGGGCGAGTCCACCGATACTCCGGGTGGCCGGGCTGGTCGCCGGGCATTGCGGTGACGGCCGCCGCCGTACGGCCCTGGAGCGGGTGAACCTGAGCCTCGCGGCAGGCGAGTGTCTTGCCCTGGCCGGTCGTTCGGGCAGCGGGAAAACCACCCTGGCCCGATGCGTCGCCGGCCTGCACGAGCCGCATGCCGGCACCGTCGAACTGGCCGGCCGTACGCTCGCCGCGACCCTGGCTGCCCGGGACCGGGCCACGCTGGCCGCCATCCAGTACGTCTTCCAGGACGCCCGGGCCAGCTTCGATCCCTGGCGGCCGGTGCTCGACCAAGTGGCCCGCCCGACGGTACGGCTGCACGGCCGACCGGTGTCGGCGGCCCGGGAAGCCGCTCGCGCCGCCCTGGAACGGGTCGGATTGACCGGTCACCTCGTCACCCGGGATCCGAGTCGGCTCTCCGGAGGCGAACTGCACCGGGCAGCCCTGGCCCGCGCCCTGGTTGCCGAGCCCTGGGTGCTGATCTGCGACGAGATCACCGCCGGGTTGGACGCGGTCGCCCGGGATTCGATCCTGGCGCTGCTCGACGAGCTGCGCCGAGCGGACGGTCTCGCCCTGCTGCTCATCAGCCACGAGCGTGAGGTGATCGCTCAACTCGCCGACCGGGTCGTCGTCCTCAACGACGGCCAAGTTGTCGAGGAGGGGCCGGCGGGCGAGCTGCTCACCGCGGCCCGCCATCCCCTGAGCCGCACGTTGCTGTCCGAGTCACCCCTTGGTTGATCATCAAGTTGTTGCCCCGGCAGGCGCTGCCGGGGCAACAACTTCGATCGACGATGAGGGCAGGGGAGGTCAGGACGGGGAGATGCGGGTTTCGATGGACTCGATGATGCGGGGGCGGAGTTCGGCGGCGCGGATGACCGCGTCGACGGAGCCGACCTCGACGGCACGCTGGATGTTGTGCACCCGGTCGAACTCCGTGGCCACCTCACCGAGCTTCTCCGCGTGCACCGAGGAGCGGAGTTCGTCGAGTTCGGCGGTGAACGCGGCGCGGTCGGCACCGCTTGCGGACGCCACCCGGGCCTCCAGTTCGCGTACCCGTGGATCGGCCGCGGTGCGGGACTTGACCTCGCCGGCGAAGACGACGGCAGCGGCCGGCGCACCGCCGAGCACCGAGGCGAAGGAGCCTTCCAGGGCCAGCACTGTCATGTTGGGGTTCAGCGCCTTCGAGAAGACCACGAACGCCCCGCCGTGGTAGCGCGAGATCACGCAGAACACGATGGGACCGCGGAAGTTCACGATCGCCCGGCCGATCTCGGCGCCGTACTCCAGTTGCAGCTTCCGCATCGACTCGGGTGAGCCGTCGAAGCCGGAGAGGTTCGCCAGCACCACAAGCGGACGGTTGCCGCTGGCCGCGTTGATCGCTCGCGCGGCCTTCTTCGACGAGCGCGGGAAGAGCGTGCCCGCCGTGTAGGTGTCCGGGCCGTCGGTGGGCGGGAAGCCACGCCGGGGGACCGCCCGGGACTCGATGCCGAGCAGGCACACCGGGATGCCGCCGAGATGCACGTCCTGCACCACCGCCGTCTCCGCGTCGGCCATGCCCGCCCAGCGTTCCAGCACCGGGTGGTCCTGGTCGGCGAGCGCCCGCATCACCGTACGGATGTCGAACGGCTTCTTGCGCTCCGGGTTGGCCGTGCTGGAGAAGATCTCACCGACGGTGGTGAAGTCGCTGCCGGCTACGACGTGCGGGTAGTCGGAGATGTCGCGGTCGGTGGGGTCGCTTGTGGTCGTCGGGCGCGGCCCCGCCTCGCCCGGTACGACGTACGTGTGGTCGTAGTGCGCCATCAGTACGTCCCGGGCGGCGGTCAGGTTCGGCGCCCAGTACTGCGCCTGCCCGTTCGGGCCCATCACCCGGTCGTAGCCGCCGATGCCGAAGTTGTCCTCGGCGGAGACCCCGCCGGAGAAGTCGAGCGACTGCTTGCCGGTCAGCACCATCGCCGACTCCGGGGTCATCACCAGGATGCCCTTGGTGTGCATGAGCATCGTCGCCTCGGCGTTCCAGTACGGCTGCGCGCCGACGTTGATGCCCGCGACCACGATGTTGATCTCGCCACCGGCCTGGGTGAACTCGACGATCCGCTTGAGTGCCGCCGCCACCCAGTCCATGTTCTCCGTGCCCGAGGTCATGGAGATCCGGGCCCCGGCGGAGAGGGCGTACCACTCCAGCGGCACCCGCATCCGCTCGGCCAAGTCCAGGGCCGCGATCACCCGCCGGCACTCCGGCTCGGAAAGGGCACCAAGCGACTTCGTCGGATCGCCGAGCAGCACGACCCGGGTGATGCCCTGCGGGTGCCGCGAGGTCGGCGTGCTGACCACACCGGCGACGATGGCCGCGCTGTTGTGCCCCTTCGGCCGGTCGACCGGGACCAGCGCGTGGTCGTCGTCGAGGTCGTGCTCGACGAAGTCGCCGAGCAGGCGGGTCAGCTCGTACGGGTAGACGGTGTTGCGGCTGCTCGCCCGGAGCACCTTGAGCCGGTAGTCGTCGAGCGGCTCGATCGGTTCGACAGGTGGCTCGCTGATCGTCAGCTCCGCCCCGCCGGTGGCGTCGAACGAGATCCGTACGGCGACTCTGAGCAGCTCGCCGGTGGTGCGGTCGCGCTGCCGCGCGATGAACAGGATCTCCTCCAGCCCGGCGCCCGCGGTCGTCGGGCGGACCCGCCCGGCGATCATCTCCATCTCGGCGCGGGTGAGTTCGCTCGGCGGCCAGACGTAGATCACGATCCGGTTGGTGTTGAAGCGCGTCTTCGACGGTCGCCGCGACTGGGCGCGGCGGATCGAGTCGAGGCAGGCGGCGACGGTGTCCTCGGCCGTCGGCAACGCGGCCAGCCGGCCGTCCTGGTCGCGCAGCTCGGTCAGGTCGCGCACCTGCGCGAACGCGACGAGACGCTCGTCGGACGGGTTTTCCCGGGCCACGCACTGGAAGAGGTAGACCTCCTCGTCCGCCGACGGCAGCCGGGTCAGGTCGAACTTGTGCAACCGCTCCAGCTGCATCCGCTGCGCGATGTATGGGTGCAGGCCGCGGATCAGCCGCTCCTCGGCCATCCCGGCACTTGTCGGCCGGAACGTGAAGTGGTGGTGCATCACCGCGCCGCCGCGACCCGCCACGGTGGTGGTGAGCCGGTGCACCTGGCGGGGCAGCGGGTGCGCGTTTATGACGTCGAGCAGCGCGGCGACGGTCGCGTCGAAGTCCTCGGGCTGGTTCTCCCAGGCTAGGTAGATGTCGGCGTCGATGGCGTCTCCACCGCTCGCCAGCTCGGCGAGCCCGCGCAGGGCACCACCCAGTGCGTCGAAGTTCACCGCGGCGGAGACCACACTGGAGTCGGTACGCTCGGCGACCACGAAGGTGCAGCCGGCTACGGTCCGGGTGTGCACCGCGTTGAGCCGCCGGTTGCCGTAGTACCGCCGGGTCAGCACCTCGAGCATTACCGCGTTGTCCAGGTGGTCGCGGACGAGCCGCTGACCGAGCAACCGGACCAGCGGCTCGGTGCTCCGGACCATCGCCGCCATCCGCTCGGCGCGGTCCGGCGCGTCCGGGTTCGCGTCGAGGTGGCGCAGGTGTCCGCGTACCTCGGCGTAGACCCGGGCCCGGTTGCGACGCAGCAGCGGCTGGGCGAACCAGGCGAAGACGACGCCCCGCGCGAGGTCGGCGACCACCGGGAAGCGGACCTGCGTCGCGGAGACCAGCCGCTCCAGCGCCAGACCGGCCGGCTCGCGCAGCGCCTGGTCCGGCGGCGGCTCCCGCAGCCAGGTCCGCAGCAGCGCCGCGACGATCGTGGCGTCGGTAGCCCCGCGCTGCTGGGCGAGGAAGATCCGGAAGACGGCGGCCTCGAGTTCGGGGCAGCGCTCCAGCTCGGCGATGCCGTAGTGGCCGAGCGCCCGGGCGAGTTTGGCCTGGAAGGCGTCGGGCAGTCCGGCCCGCTCGACGTCGAGGCTCTGGAGGTAGGTGTGGAAGTACTCGCGGGCGCTGTGCTCGTGGGCACCGCCGTCCTCGCCGGTGGGCCGGTTGCGGCTCAGCTCGGCAAGGTCGGCGAAGGCGTTGACGAGGTCGACCTCCTCGGCCAGCGGCCGGTGCCCGTCCTCGGCGGCGGCCTGCCGGGCGGCGAGGTAGTCGTCAAGCACCCGGCGGTCGTCGTGCGGGTCGACGTCGAAGCCGAGCAGCAGGCCGCGCAGATCCTCCAGGCAGCGCCGGATGCGCTCCGGGGCCGGTACGGTGCCGTGCACGGTGGGCAGGTCCAGCTCGACCGCGGCGGCCTTCGGCGCCTCAGCCGTCTCGGCGGTCCCGTCGGTGAGCGGCTCCAGGCGCAGCAGCGCCGCGCCGGCCTCCACCTGGCTCCCGACGGAGACGGAACATTCCCGCAACCGCGCCTTGAACGGTGCGCGCAGCACCGTCTCCATCTTCATGGCCTCCAGCACCAGCACCGGTGCCCCCGCCTCGACCTCGGCGCCGACCTCCAGCGGCGTGGCGACCACCAGGGCGGGCATCGGCGAGCGCACGACGCCGCCCTCGTCCCGGCTGACCCGGTGCGTCACCCCGTCCACCTCGATCAGGTGTTCCGGCCCGTGTGTCCCGGTGAGCAGGTGGTACCGGGTGCCGTTGACGACGATCTGACCGGTGTGCCTGTCGAAGCGGTCGAGTTCGATGTCGGCGGTACGGACGGTGCCGCCCGCCTCGATGCCGACCCGGAACCGGTGCGCGCCGATCCGCGCCACCCGGGTGCGGTACGCGACGCCCCGCAGCTTGAGATCCAGCGGCCGGCCGCTGGCGTGCCGCACCTGTGGACGACCGCCGGCCGCCGTGTCCAGCAGCCGTTGCCGCTCGGCGCGTTCCTCCTCCTCGTACGCCTCGATGGCGGCCGCCGCCAGCGCGACGGCGGAGTGCCGGTACCCGACGAGCCGGCCCTCGCCACGGACCCGGTCGATCCAGCCGGTGTCCGCGCTGGCGTCGATCACCTCGGGCTGGTCGAGCAGGTCGAGCACGAAGCTCTTGTTCGTCGCGCCACCCTCGATGATCACGGTGGTGTCCGCCATCGCCCGGCGCAGCCGGCCGAGCGCCTCGTCACGGTCCCGGCCGTACGCGATGATCTTCGCGATCATCGAGTCGAAGTCGGCGGGGATGGTGTCCCCCTCGCTGACGCCGGTGTCCACCCGGATGCCCGGCCCGGCGGGCAGGTCCAACCGGGCGATCCGGCCGGGGGAGGGCGCGAAGTCGCGGTCCGGGTCCTCGGCGTTCAGCCGGGCCTCGATGGCGTGCCCGCGTTCCACCGGCGGCGTACCCACCAGCCGCTCGCCGAGCGCCACCTGCAACTGCGCCTTGACCAGGTCGAACCCGGTGGTCGCCTCGGTGATCGGGTGCTCCACCTGGAGGCGGGTGTTGACCTCCAGGAAGGCGAACATGCGGTCGCCGGGGTGGTAGAGGAACTCGACAGTCGCCGCGCCCCGGTAGCCGACCGCGACGGCCAGCCGCTCGGCCGACGCCTTCAACTCGGCCGCCTGCTCCGCGCTGAGCACCGGTGACGACGACTCCTCGATCACCTTCTGGTTGCGCCGCTGCACCGAGCAGTCCCGGACGCCGAGCGCCCAGGCGGTGCCCTGGCCGTCGGCGATCACCTGTACCTCGACGTGCCGGGCGCCGGTGACCAGGCGCTCCAGGAAGACGACGCCGCTGCCGAACGCCCGGGCCGCCTCCTGGCTGGTGCGCTCGTACGCGTCGGCCAGCTCGGCCTCGTTGTTGATCACGCGGATGCCGCGCCCGCCGCCGCCCGCGGTCGCCTTCAGCATCAGCGGGTAGCCGATCTGGCTCGCCGCCGCCCGCGCGGCGTCCAGGGTCTCGACCGCGCCACGGCTCCACGGCGCGACCGGCACGCCGACCTCCTCGGCGATCAGCTTCGCGCCGATCTTGTCGCCGAGCTGCCGCATGGCCTCCGCGTGCGGCCCGACGAAGGTGATGCCGAGCTTCTCGCAGAGCTCCGCGAACGCCGGGTCCTCGGCGACGAAGCCCCAACCGACCCACGCGGCGTCGGCTCCGGTCTCCACCAGCGCGCGTTCCAGCACCTTCAGGTTCAGGTACGGACGCCGGGACGCGGGACCGAGGTCGTAGGCGATGTCGGCGGCGCGCACGAAGGTGGCGGTACGGTCGACGTCGGTGTACAGGGCGACGGTCTCGATCCGCGCTCCCGTCTCAGCAGCCAGCTCTCGGACCGCGTGGATGAGCCGCATGGCGGCCTCACCACGGTTGACGATGGCGATACGGCTGAACACCCGACCGACCCCTCCGGTAGACGTACGACGAACGCCGGTGGACGTCGAACCCCGGCAGTCATCACCTTTCTGCCTGCGGCCCGGCCGCGCCATACCGTAATCGCCGAACCCAGGGCGGCCCCGATTGTAGGAACCCGACAAAATCTTTTGGCAGCGATGTCTGGGTGGCGGCATCGTGCCGTCGGGTCCGCAGCGAGAGTGAGTCATCGGCCCGGCGTTGACAATGCGCTACCTGGGTGCGCCCGACCCGCACTCGGCGTCTCGGGTCTCATCGGGCTGGATTGTCGTTTTTCCTGCTCAGAGGGCATGTAGGTGGAGTGGTCGGGCTACCTGTCGATCAATGGAAGTAGTTAACTCCCTACCGACAGTAGTCGTCGAGTCGTGCAGCCGGGGTGGTGGGGTCGCGGCTCGCCGGGGAGGGAGTGAACCATGGCCAGGAGAAAGAACCCGCCCGAGACGGGACCGGACGCGCCGGGTCCGAGCGCGGAGCCCATGACGTCGCCGGCCGGCATCCCGCGCCAGGAGCGCGTCGGTGCGGCGGACGACGAGTCGACAGTGGCGGTGATCGAGGCGGCTACGCCGCCGGACTACTTCGGGTTCGTGCCCAACTTCGCCAACAGCCCCCTGCCGGTGGTGGTTGGGGGCGTCGTCCAGGTCGGCACGGGGATCCGCAAGTTCGTCGACAGCCTGCCGGGCGCGGGCCGGAACAACCTCAACGACCTCGGCCAGTACCTGCCGATCGCGACTCCGGACACGATCACCTATCCCGGAAGTGACTACTACGAACTTGGCGTCCAGCAGTACGGGCAGCGGCTGCACAAGGATCTGAACGGCACTCGGCTTCGCGGCTACAAGCAGCTCAACAACGGCACGGACGCCACTGGGCAGAACACCATCGCGCCACCTCCCAGACCGTTCTACGGCGGACCCATCATCTTTGCCCACCGGGGGCGCCCGGTTCGGATCAAGTTGGTCAACCAGTTGCCGGTCGGCGCGGCCGGGAAACTCTTCCTGCCGGTCGACACGACAGTGGGCGGAGCCGGCCTGGGGCCGCTGGGTGGCACGGAGATGTACACCCAGAACCGCACGGTGATGCACCTGCACGGTTCGGAGACGCCGTGGATAAGTGACGGGACACCGTTGCAGTGGTTCACCCCGGCCGGCGAGAGCACCTCGTATCCCAGAGGGGCCAGCTACGCGACCGTGCCCGACATGCCGTCGCCGGGTGCCGGCGCGGTCACGCTCTACTATCCGAACGCGCAGAGCGGCCGGATGATGTGGCTGCACGACCACAGCGAGGGGATCACCCGGCTGACCGTCTACTCCGGGCAGTTGGCGCTCTACCTGCTCGACGACCCGGTGGAGCAGCAACTCATCACCGACGGAGTCATCCCGGCCGATCAGATCCCGCTCGTGATCCAGGACAAGACGTTCGTACCGGATGCCGCCCAACTGGCTCGCCAGGACCCGACGTGGGACACCGCCAACTGGGGCGGCGAGTCGTACCTGTGGTTCCCGCACGTCTACATGCCCAACCAGAACCCGTACAACGAGGCGGGCGCCAACCCGATGGGCCGGTGGGATTACGGTCCCTGGTTCTGGCCGCCGTTCACCGGGATCGAGCAGGGTCCGGTGCCGAACCCCTACTACGATCCGGTGACCCGGCCCTGGGAACCGCCGCTGCAACCCGGTACGCCGACTCCGTCGGTGACGCCGGAGGCGTTCCACGACACGCCGCTGATCAACGGCTGCCCGTACCCGTACCTCCAGGTGCAGCCGAAGGCGTACCGGTTCCGGATCTTGAATGCGTGCAATGACCGGTTTCTCAACCTCCAGCTCTACTACGCCGCCTCCAACGGCGCCATGTGGAACTCGAACGGCACCCTGCGGGACGGCGCGGCCGGGGAGGTGCCGATGGTGGAGGCCTGCCCCAACCCGGACTTCCCGCCCACCTGGCCGACGGACGGCCGTGCGGGTGGAGTGCCGAACCCGGCCGCCAGTGGACCCGACTGGATCCAGATCGGTAGCGAGGGTGGCCTGTTGCCGCACGTCGCGGTGATCCCGCCGCAGCCGATCAACTACGACTACAACCGCCGGTCGATCACGGTCCTGAACGTCACCGACCACTCGCTCCTGCTCGGCCCCGCCGAGCGGGCCGACGTGATCGTCGACTTCTCTTCGGTGCCCCCGGGCACCAACGTCATCCTCTACAACGACTGCCCGGCGCCGATCCCCGGCTTCGATCCCCGGTACGACTACTACACCGGCGACCCGGACCAGACCGACACCGGCGGCGCGCCCAGCACGCTGCCCGGGTACGGTCCCAACACTCGGACGATCATGCAGTTCCGGGTCGGCGGTACCCCCGCCGCGCCGTTCGACCTGGCCCGGCTCGAGGCCCGGCTGCCGCAGGCGTACGGCGCGAGTCAGCCGTTGCCGATCGTGCCGGAGGTCGCGTACAACGAGGCGTTCGGGCTCCACATCCCGAGCAACACCTACGTGCCGATCCAGGCCACCGACATCACCTTCACCCCGATCGGCGGGACCAGGCCGGTGACCCTGGACCTCGGCCCGAAGGCAATCGTCGAGGACTTCGACCCGACCTACGGCCGGATGAACGCCAACCTGGGCACCGAGTTGCCGAAGACCAGCGCGTTCATCCAGACCAGCATCCCGCTGCCGTACATCAATCCGCCGACCGAGATTCTCCACATGTCCAACCTGGCCACGCCGGTGGGTTCGACCGGGGACGGCACCCAGCTGTGGAAGGTCACCCACAACGGCGTGGACACCCACGCCATCCACTTCCACTACTTCAACGTCCAGCTGGTGAACCGGGTCGGCTGGGACGGTGCCTACTCTCCGCCCGACCCAAACGAACTGGGCTGGAAGGAGACGGTGCGGATGAACCCGTTGCAGGACGCCATCGTCGCCATGCGGCCGGCCGTCCCGTACACCCTGCCCTTCAAGATCGGCGACAGCGTACGGCTGCTCGACCCGACGCAGGTGCCGGGCACCACGAACGGGTTCGCGCAGGTCGACCCGACCACCGGCGATCCGGCAGTGGTCGCGAACGTGCCGTACGACTTCGGCTGGGAGTACGTCTGGCACTGCCACCTGCTCGGTCACGAGGACTTCGACATGATGCGGCCGATGACGATCCGGGTCTCCCCGGCCGCGCCGAGCGGGCTGACCGCCACCGCTGCGCCTGGCTCGCCGACCGTGCGTCCGGCCATCGTGCTGGCCTGGACCAACAACGCGACCTTGCCCGCCGCAACCGGGCTGGTGCTGGAACGGGCCACAAATGCCGCCTTCACCGCCGGGCTGGTGACCGTCAACCTGGCGGCCAGCGTCACCACCTACACCGACTCCACCGTGGTCCCCTCGGTCACCTACTACTACCGGCTGCGCGCGGAGAACGCGGTGGCGTACTCGGCCTGGTCGAACACCGCGTCGGCCAGCGTGGCGCTCATCGCGCCGAGAGGGTTGACGGCCACGCTAGGGGCCGGCACGCCACTGCGGGTGGTGCTCAACTGGATCAACACGTCCTACGCCACCGCCGTCGAGGTGCAACGGGCCACGAACGCGGCGTTCACCACCGGCCTGGTCACCGTCACCCTCGGGGTCGTGACCACCTACACCGACACCACGGTCGCCGCGAACACGACCTACTACTACCGGGTCCGCACCACCTATCTCGGCGCGGCCTCACCCTGGTCGAACACCGCATCGGTGACCACCACCGTCACCCCTCCGCCCGCGCCCACCAATCTCCAGGGGTCGGTGGTCGTCGTCGGCTCCACCGCGACGATCAACCTGACCTGGGCGGAGAGTACGAGCGGCGAGCTCACCGGATTCACCCTGCAACGCGCCACGAACGCGACCTTCACCCAGAACCTGGCGACCATCACGTTGCCGGCCGCCGCGCGCAGCTACGCGGACACCGGTCGGACCCGGGGCGTCACCTACTACTACCGAATCCAGGCGTTCAACGCGGCGGGCAGCTCCGCGTTCACCGCCCCGATCGCTGTGGCCACGTAATGACCCGTAAACGGTAAAATCGGGACAAACGGCCCGGAGCTTCTCATGATGGAAGCTCCGGGCCGCGCGGCTCGGGCTCGTGCACCCCTCTGCGCGGCACACCAATGACGGGGGAAGGCATGAAAACCGTACGATTTCGTACCCGAGCGATGCTGCTGGCATCCCTGACGCCGCTGGCCCTGCTCCTGCTCCTCGGTTCGCCGGCACAGGCTGCGGCGCCCCTCGCCTTCACCGGCGCGACAGCAGCCCAGCAAGCAACCGGCGACGTGCGTATCACGTGGAGCATCAGCGGTAGTGATCCCACTCTCACCGGCTTCCGCGTCGACCGTGTCGACGGCGCGGTGGTCACCCCGGTCGCCAGCGTCGGGCCCAACGCCAGGTCGGCCACCGACCCGCTGACCGGCGTCTCCACCGGTGTGCACCTCTTCACCTACAACATCGTGGCGCTCGCCGGCGCGACGGAGATCACCTCGACCACCGCGATTCCGTCCGCCATCTACCAGAACGTGCCGAGTGGACCCGCCACCATCGACGTCACGACCAGCGGTAACCGGGTGACACTTCGATGGACCGGCCCCGAGGTCAATGCCGCCCTGTTGACCGGTTACCGGATCGAGCGGCGGATCGGTGCCACCGGCCCGTTCACCGTCATCGTTGCCACCCAGACGGGGGCCAGCTACGTGGACACCGTCACCGGCCTGCCCACCGGGATAACCGACGTCTACTACCGCGTGATCAGCCTCGCCGGTACGGACGCAGGTGGCGCGAACGAACCCATCGCCCAGATCTTCATCGGCGTGCCCAGCACGCCGACAAACGGCAAGGTACGGATGGGCTTCGACGGCGACGCCGGGGTGGTGAGTTGGGGGCCGCCGACCGACAACGCCGGCCTGGTCACCGGCTATCGGATCGCCCGGTCGGTGGGCGGTGGCCCCGAAACCGTCCTCGGAACCGTCGGCGCCGGGGTGCGGCAGTTCGTCGACCCGAGCCTCGAATCGGTGCCCGACGGTACCTCGGTGACCTACACCGTGACCGCGCTGTCGGCGGCGGGTCCGGGTGGGGCGCTGCCGATCCTCTTCACCGTCCGGCACACCCCGCTGGCGATGCCGGAGCCGACCGTCACTCCGAAGGTCTGCGCGCTGCTGGTTCGATGGGCCGCGCCGGACACCGGCGGCGTGCCGGTGCAGTCGTACGTGGTGCGCTACCGGGCAGTCGGGACGGAACCGTGGACCTCGGTCCCCGCCGGCGAGGTCGACTCGGCGAAGCGCGAGGCGTTCATCAAGGAACTGCGCGGCGGTGTGCGGTACGAGGTCGAGGTCGCCGCGGTCGACGTACCCGGTGCCGGCCAGAGCGCCTGGTCGCCGCCGGCCACCGGAACGCCGAAGGAGGGCCTGCCGGTCACCGGAGCCGATGCCTGGTCCCTCGGCCAACTGGGCGCCGCGAGCGTGGTCGCGGGCGCGCTCCTGCTGGTCGTCACCAGGCGACGTCGGCCCGTGGTGGCCTCGTTCTGACCCGGGCGCGTCAGCCGGCGGCCGACTGGTCCGGTGCCAGCTGCGGTTGCTGCCGTTCCTCGGGTGGCTGAGGCGGCGCGACCCAGGTGACAAGCACCACGGAGATGATCATGAGAAGGAACCAGGATGCGAGTTTCGACGGCGAGACCGGGTGCCAGCCGTCGAGCTGGGTGGGGTAGAGCCAGGCGTTCGACCAGGTGGCGATGTTCTCCGCCAACCAGATGAAGAAGGCGACGAGGAGGAAGGCCAGCAGCAGCGGCATCCGCCAGCGGAGCCGGAAGATCCGGAACTGCATCACGCAGCGCCCGAACACCAGCGCGACGACCGCGATCAGCAGCCATCGGACGTCCTGGACGTAGTGGTTGGTGAAGAAGTTGACGTAGATCGCCACCGCCACGAGGGCGGTCAGCCACCGCCTCGGGTACCGGGTGAACCGGAGGTCGAACAGCCGGTTCACCCGGACCAGGTAGGAGCCGACCGCGGCGTACATGAAGCCGCTGAACAGCGGCACGCCGCCGATCCGGAGCAGGCCGTCGGGCTCGTAGGTCCACGAGCCGATGTGTGTCTTGAACACCTCCATGACCGTGCCGACGAGGTGGAACAGGATCACCACCCGCAGTTCGCGCAGGGTCTCCAGCCGCCCGGCGACCATCGCGATCTGGATGACGACCGCGGCGAGCGTCAGGAAGTCGTTGCGGGCGAGGGCCGCCTCCGTCGGGTACCAGAGGTGCGCCGCGAGAATGACCGCCAGCATCGTTGCGCCGAAGACGCACGCCCAGGCCTGCTTGAGCCCGAACACCACGAACTCGGTCAGCCAGGCGGCCGGTCCGCGCCGGGGCAGCCGGGCCAGGGCCGCGTGGAAGCGAGCGTCGATCGCGCGTTCGGCCGTGGTGAGGGCGGCCGGTTCGCCAGGGGTACGCATCGACCCAGACGCTATCGCCGCCGGTCCACGGGCCGACCGCCGGTGGTGGCGTGACCGTACGCAGGTCCGACGTTGGTAGGTTCCCGTCATGAGCCACACCCGAGCGGCGCTCTACCTCGACTTCGACAACGTCTTCGGCGGGCTCTACAAGCTGGACCCGGAGGTGGCGGTCCAGTTCGCAAGTGATCCGGGCGGGTGGTTGCGCCAGCTGGCCACCACCTCGGCGACCCAGGCGCCCCGGCGCTGGTTGGTGCTGCGCTGCTACCTCAACCCCGCCGGCTGGGTCTTCCACCCGGATTCGACGGGTGAGCAGCCCCGCCTCTTCTTCTCCCGGTTCCGGCCCTCGTTCGTCCGGGCCGGCTTCGAGGTGATCGACTGCCCGCGCTACAGCGGCACCAAGAACGCGGCCGACATCAGGATCGTGGTCGACGCCCTCGACGCGCTCACCGCCGACACCCGGTACGACGAGTTCGTCATCGCCTCCGGTGACTCCGACATGACGCCGTTGCTGCAACGGCTGCGCCGCTCCGACCGTCGCACCATGATCGTCTCGCCGGCCGACGCGGCCGAGGCCTTCACCTCCATCGCCGACCAGGTCCTGGGCAGCCAGCATCTGCTGGCGCTGATTCAGGGCGAGTCGGTTGACTTCGACGACGACACCACCGACGAGGTGAGCACCGAGTTCGAGGGCGAGGGCGCGGTGGCCGCCGCCGACCAGCGCGAGGCGTACGAGGAATTCCGCTCGGTCGTGACCCACGAGTACGACGCGGCGGTCGAGCCGCTGAACATGGCCTCGCTTGCCTACCGGCTGCGGACTCAACTGGGGCGCTCGGTGAGCGCCAGCGGTTGGTTCGGTTTCGGCAGCTTCGCCCGGGCGGTGCAGAGCCTGGCCCTGCCGAATCTGCGCATGTCGCAGCATCTGCTCTGGGACGACAGCCGCCACGAGGCCCCCGGGGCGGCCGCCACGTCGCCGCTGAGCGCGTTCCCGGAGCCCGTCGAGCGCCTGGTCGACCAGCTGGACCTGCCCCGGCTGCCCGAGTCCTGGTGGCCGGCGATCTACCAGACGCTCGCCGACTACGCCCAGTCCCACCGGTTCAACCTGACCCAGTGCACCAGTTGGTGCCGGGACCAGCTACGCGACCAGGGCGTACCGGTCAGCCGCAACGCCGTCGCGTTCGTCGTGCGCGGCACGTCGTTCGGCGGCGCCCCGTTGCACCGCCAGCCACCACCCACCGCCGCCGAGATCGGCGCGGGTTTCCTCGACAACGTCCTCAACCGCGCCGAGGCCGCCGAACTGCCCCTCTCCGACGAGGAGATCGCCATCGTCCGCGCCTGGCTGGGCGCCGCCGATAACCGGGAGCCAAGTCCGCCGTCCGCGCACGACTGAGTCCGTCGCTCCGGCGAAGTGGCGGTGACCGGCCCTGCCGATACCACCACTTCGCCGAAACGCAGTGGATCAGCGGCGGACGGTAACCGCCTTGCTGGTGGCGCGGCCGTCGGCGTACCCGGTCTTGCGGGCAACCACGGTCACGGTGATCTTCTTGTTCCGCATCGAGGACTTGAGCTTCAGCGTGCGACCGGTGGCACCCTTGATCAGCTTCCCGTTGAGCCGCCACTCGTACCGGTACGAGTCCGCCTTCGGCGACCAGGCGCCGACGTCGGCCTTGACGGTCCGGCCGACCTTGGCCGTACCGACGATCTTCGGCTTCTTGGTGGCCTTTGGCGCCTTGCCCTTGGCGACCGCCGCCGTGGCGGCCGAGGTGGCCTTCGCGGCGGTGTGCCCGCTGCGGCTCGCGGTCACGGTGACGGTGAGCCGCTTGCCGAGCAGCGAAGCGGGAATCCTGTACGTCGGCGCAGTCGCGCCCTTGATCGCGCTGCCGCTCGCCAGCCACTGGTAGCTGTAGGACGTCGCCGTGGGCGTCCACTCGCCCGGACTCGCCTTGACGGTGTTGCCGACCGCCACGGTGCCGCTGATCGTCGGCTGCTTCACCACGCGCAGCGCCGGGGGCGGAGCGATGGTGACGGTGCCGACCGGCACCAGCGAATCAGCCGCACCGTACGGGCGCAGGGTCAGCGTGGCCGGGCCGGTCGGTGCCGAGGCGAGGTTCACCTCGGCGGTCGTCGTCGTACCTGCCGACGAGACCGTCTTCACCGTGGCGGTGAGCACCGGTCCGGTGGCCGGGGCCAGTTCGATCCTGTCGCGCGGATGCAGACCGGTGCCGCTGATGGTGATCGTCCGGACGGCACCGGCGGGAAGCGTGGTCGGTGTCACCGAGGTGACCGTGGTGACGCCGGGAGCCTCGACCGTGAAGGTGTACACCGTGTTGCCGGAGCGGGTGCCGGTCGCCGTGACGCTGCGTACGACCAGGCTCTGCCGGCCTTCCCAGCCAGGCGTCCAGGTCAGCGTGGTGGTACCGCTCGGGTCGGCGGCGATTGTGGAGAACGTGCCGTAGTTGATCGAGTATTCGTACCGGGTGGTGCCGGGCAGGCGCGGCGTCAGGGTGAAGGTGCCTTCGGCGAGCCGGCCGCTGCCGGTCGTGGGGAAGTCGGTCGAGGTGACCCGGGGGCCGTCGAGGACCGTCCAGGAGGTGCCACCTTCCTCCGTCCGCACCCCGGCGGCGTTCTGGGCGAACACGCGGACGTAGGTGTGGCCACCCTTCGTCGGCGTGAACGTGAAGGTGGCGCTGCCGTCGGCGGTCGGCTTGACGACCTTCTCGGTGGCCGGATCGCCGTTCAGGGTGGCGACGAACCTGTCCACGTTCACCATCCGGGTGCGGGCCGTGAAGCTGGCCGTGGTGCCCAGGTCGGTGCCGCCGGTGCGGGTCAGCGTCGGTTCCGCCCCGTCGACCGAGACGGAGGTCCAGCGGGGCTCCGATAGCGTGCCGTCCGCACTGCGGCTCTGGAAGCGCAGCCCGTAAAGGCCGGTCTCGGTGGCCGTCCAGGTGAGGTCGGCCGTGCCGTCCGCGCGGGCCGGAATGGTGATCTTCTGGATCGGCCGCTCCTCCAGGCCGGAGTACTCCGGCCAGTAGAGGTACGCCCGCACGTCGGCTGCCCGTGGCGTGAGGTGGAAGGTCAGCGATGACCCGAGGACCACACCACGGTCCGTGTCGCCGGTGAGCCGTGGGCCGTCGTCGACCAGGAACGGGTACGCGCGGGCGGGGTGCGCGGTGCCGTCGCGGGTGATGCTGTGCACGTAGAGGGTCTGCCGGCCGGCACGGGTCGGGGCGATCATGGCAGTCGCCTTGCGGTCGGCGTCCGCCGGCACCGTGCCGGAGGGCCCGTCGTCGTCGATCCGCCAGCCGAAGGAGACCGTGTCGGGCAGATTGCTGCTCAGCTCGAAGGCACCGGGCACGCCGACGTTGTAGTCCAGGTTCGCGCCGTAGTCCGGGTACGCCGCCGAGAAGATCGACGGCCGGGTCTCCCGGACGGAGAACTCGTGCACGGTCCGCTCGGACCAGTTGCCGGCCCGGTCGACCGCGTAGACGGTGAGCGCGTGGTAGCTGGCCACCTGCGGGGTCCACCGGATGGTGGCCGTCCCGCCGAGCGCATCCGCCTCCACAGTGGAGTAGTCGTCGTCGCCGCCCGCCTCACCTGAGTAGAAGCGGTACCGGTAGCTGACCGTGTCGTCGGCCGCCGCGGTCAGCTTGAACACGCCGGGGATGCCGATCGCACCGACGTCGTTCCAGCTGCCGGCGGGGTACTCGGCCGAGGTGACGACCGGCGCCGGTCCGCCGCTGCGATCGACGGTGAAGTGGCAGGTGTCGCTCCACGGCCCGGCCTGCGCGCCGTCGAGCACCCGCACCCGCCAGGCGTACGTGACGCCGTCCAGTTGCCGGTCGCGGTCCTCAAGCTGGACGTAGACCTCGTTGCTCTGCGCGCCGACCGTGCGGAGCCATTGCTGGCGGTGCTCCGGGTCGGCGACGTCCCACACCTGGAAATCGGCCCGCAGATCGGCGCCGGAGCCGGTGCGGTCGAAGGTGCCCTTCAGCACCACCGCCTGCGCGGCGTTGAGCCGATCCGGACTCAGGTAGGGGCCGGGCGCGACGGAGGCGCACGGCTGGTCGGCGTTCTTCAGGTCGGTCGGCGCGGTCACCGCGGCGGCGGCCGGGGTGGCGGCGACGGCCACGGCCGTGCCGATGCCCAGTGCGGTCGCCGTTGTCAGCGTCAGAAAACGATGAATGCCCGAATAGGTAGGCATGTAGATCCCCCATTATGGACCGGCGTCGCTGGACGCCAGGCCAGCATGATCGCACACCGGTACGACGAGCGTGTGCGCTGATCGCAGCGGGGGAAACGGGACAGCGCGGCCGGTCGAACCTGACCTACGATCAATCTCCCGTCGTTGTCGTACGCCGGGATCACCCTCCACCCATGGGGATCGTGGAATTGTTCTCTCTGCCTACCCGGGCCAGGCTCAGCCTGGGCCCGTCGTTCCGGTTCCGCCGCAGCACGGCCAGCAAGGTGCTCGCGGCGGCTCTCGTGCCGGCCATCGTGCTCGGTGCCGGCGCTCCGGCGGTCGCCGCGAGCAACACGCTCACCCTCACCACGCTGGACCGCAACGGCAAGAAGGTCACCGTCAACGCGACGGCGGTCAACCTCGCCACCAACTCCAGCTACAAGGTGAAGTCCAACAAGCCCAAGAAGCTGCCGAAGGGCAACTACGCGGTGCTCGCCTCGGTCAAGACCGGCGCCACGGTGACGCTCGGCGCGCGTACGGTGAAGGTCTCCGGCACCAGCAGGACGACCGTGGACGCGCGTAAGGGCAGGAAGGTCACGGTGGGCCTCAGCCCGGCACCCGCCCCGGCGCTCTACGCGCAGACCACTGTCGAGATCTGCACCAGGTCCGACTCCGCCAGTTACTCCGTCGAGGGCTCGGATCACAACGGCACCGTCTACGTCATTCCGAATTCGTCAAAGAAGTACGCCTTCGCCGCGATGCGTACCTGGGCCGACGGCTCCGGCTACCCCGGTTCCACCCAGTACGCGGTGATGTACGCGACCACCGGCGTGCCGAGTAAGCCGTCGCGGACGATCAAGCAGTCCTCGCTCGCCACCGTCAACGTGACCTCCCGGCGCGGCCCCTCCGTCGGTGACTACAGCAGCCTGGCGGTGCAGCCGATCGACCGCCCGTGCGGCGACATGTACCACGGTCTGGTGAACAGCAACGAGCCGTACCGGACGAAGATCAAGGTATCGGCCGGCAAGTGGGACTTCCCGGTGCACAGCTCCGGCACGGCCAAGGACGGCTCTTCACCGGTGATCGGGCACTACTACTCGCCGCGCAAGTTGGTCGCGGCCAAGTCGTACAGCCTGAACTTCTACCGTTCCGCCTGGGGTCCGTCCGCGTACGTGCCGGCCACGGTCTACGGCCGGATCAGCTACTCGCTGAACGAGATGTTCGCCGATCCCGGCTACCCGCGCGGCAACGTCGAGGGCGGCGACAAGGCGACCGCGACGTTGACCTTCGGCGGCAAGACCGTCAAGACGGTCAAGGACCGGGGTTGGGAGCCGGGCGAGACGGAGCTGAACTACAAGGTGAAGAAGGCCGGCTGGTACAAGCTCACCAACACGGCGACCCGGTACTACCCCGAGGTCACCCTCCCGGCCGGGATGCTCTCGCCGAAGACCAGCGTCACCTACAAGTTCAAGGCGAAGCCGAACACCGCTGTGGTCGCGCCCGTCTACGGGATCGCCATGCTGCCGGCCGGGCTGGACCTGCACAACCGGGCGAAGCCGGGCAGCACCACAAACGTCGAGCTGAAGCTGAACCGGTCCAAGATGTACGCCGAGACCAAGCTGGGCAAGAACCCGAAGGTCAAGACGGTGACCGCCAAGGCGTCGTTCGACGGCGGGAAGACCTGGCGCTCGGTGAAGGTCAAGAAGATCAACGGGAAGTGGACCGCGATCGTCGGCAACCCGGCCTCCGGTGCGGTCTCGCTGCAAGCCCGGGTCGCCGTCACCAACGGCGGCTACACCGACGTGACGATCATCCGGGCGTACGCGATCGGTTGATCGCCCCTGACGCGCACACGCGCCCCGGTGCCCCGGAAATCGGGCGTGCCGGGGCGCGAGTGCGTGTGCGGCCCGGCGTCGGCGAGGCGGGCGAGCTAACGCATTTACATCTTGCTATGTTATCGCTAACACGATACCTTTCCCGGTAGGGGCGCAGGGCACGCTCCACCGCCCGTGGCGGTCGACCGACCCGATCTGACCGGTCGCCGAACCGCTGGCTGAGGGATCTCCGGGCACCCCGGTCAGGGCGTCGATCCGGCAGCGGCCATGTCCGCCGGGCGGCTCCCGTCGCGGGCAGCGCCTGGCGCGAGACCCGCGCAATTCCACCACCATCGACGGCGTGTCGCGCCGTCCTCGCGTCGCCGTGACGCCGAAGGAGACCATCATGCGCTTACGATCGTCCGTCCCCAGAACTTCCGCCGACGGCGGCCGGGTGAAGCTCCGGCCGAGGTCCCTCTTCGGGTCGGCTGCGCTCGCGGCCCTGCTCGCAGTGGGACTGGGCGGCACGGCACTGGCCGGCCACTCAAGTGCCTCCGCGTCCCCCGACAGCGTCGCGGCCAACGAGGTCGGCACGCTGGCCGCGACGGCCGGCTGCGGTCGGGCACCGGGGCTCACCAGCGGTACCCGCACCATCTCCAGCGGCGGGCAGTCGCGGAGCTACATCCTGCGGATCCCGGCGAACTACAACAACAACCATCCATACCGGCTGGTGCTCGGCTTCCACTGGTGGGGTGGTACGGCTGTCGACGTGGACACCGGTCAGACGGTGCAGCGGGACGTGTGGTCGTACTACGGCTTGCAGCGGCTGGCGAACAACAGCACGATCTTCGTCGCACCGCAGGGCATCGGCAACGGCTGGGCGAACTCCGGCGGTTCGGATGTGACATTCGTCGACGACATCCTCCGCCAGATCGAGGCCAATCTGTGTGTGGAGACCACGCAGCGGTTCGCTGTCGGGTTCAGCTACGGCGGCGCGATGAGCTACGCCCTGGCCTGCGCCCGGCCGAACGTGTTCCGTGCGGTCGCCGTCTACGGCGCACCCCGGGAACTGAGCGGATGCAGCGGTGGCACGCAGCCGATCGCGTACTTCGGCGCGCACGGCATCAGCGACAACATCACCTCCGGCCGGGCGTTGCGGGACCGGTTCGTACGCAACAACGGCTGCGCCGCGCAGAACCCGCCCGAGCCGGCGGGGGGCAGCCTGACCCACCGCACCACCACCTACTCCGGATGCCGGGCCGGGTATCCGGTGGTCTGGGCGGCCTTCGACGGCGGCCACATCGCCGCCCCGCAGGACGGCGCACCCGGCGACAGCGGCTCCCGCACCTGGCTGCCCGGGGAGACCTGGAACTTCTTCACCCAGTTCGGCGCCAGCAACCCGCCGTCGACCAGCCCGCCGCCGAACCCGACCACCCCGCCGCCCGGCGGCACCGGTGCCTGCCGGGTCGCGGTCACGGTCAACGCCTGGAACAACGGCCTGACCGAGGACATCGCCATCACCAACACCGGTAGCAGCGCGATCAACGGCTGGTCGCTGGTCTTCACGCTGCCGGGTGGGCAGACCATCACCGGCGGCTGGAACGCCAGCTACTCGCCCAACTCCGGCCAGGTGACGGCGCGCAACGTGTCGTACAACGGCACCATCGCCGCCGGCGCGTCGGTAAGCATCGGCTTCCAGGCCACCCACACCGGCAACAGCGGCAGACCGAGTTCGTTCACCCTAAACGGATCCACCTGCACCATCGCCTGATCCCGTACCCAGGGGTGACGTTCCAGGCCGGGCGTCACCCCTGGTCGGGCGCAGCGCGGCCAGCACCACCGGCCGGACGGACCAGGCGGTGGGCAGCGGCGCCGCTCAGATTGGTCGATACTGGGACTGTGCTGAGACGTGCCCAGTTGGCGGTGGCAGTGACGCTCGGGTGGGCCTTGACGGCCTGCGACGGCACACCCGTGGTCGCCCCGACCGGCTCCCCGCTGCCCGGCTCCCCGCAGGCTTCCGCGCCTCCCGGCTCCCCGCCTTCGGGCTCCCCGCTGCCCGGCTCCCCGCAGGCTTCCGCGCCTCCCGGCTCCCCGGCCTCCGCCTTGCCCGGCGAGTTCCCGGCCCCACCCCTGCGGCTGCCCAGACTGGCGCCGGGGGATGCCTGCCCGGTCGCCGAGCCGCAGCCCTGGGCCAACCCCGGTCAGGCAAGCCGGGTGCTCGGGCCTGGCCCGCTCTACCCGGTCGCCGACTATCTTCCCGGCAACGCCCTGCCCCTGCGGGAGGGCCACCGAAACCCGGACGGCAGTTACACCGTGAAGCTTCGCTGGCTCTCCGCCGGCTACACCGGATCGGTGCTGGTGCGGGCCGGGCGCATCGACGGGCCGGGCGCCGCCTCGGTGGAGTTCTCCTACCTCGGTGAGCCTCGCGACGGCGGGCACCATGCCGTGCTGACCCGCCCGGACACCGACCTGCCGGCCACCACCACGGTCACCGGCCCAGGCTGCTACGCCTTCCAGGTGGACGGAACCTCCTTCACCTACACAATCATCTTCCGCGCCACCCCCACCCCCACCTGACCCCCGCCCCCCGCCCCCTCTCCCCCTCTCCCCCTCCGCCCCCCTCCACCCCCCTCCGCCCTCTCGATCTTGCACTTCTGGTCGCTGAAATGTCCGAAAGGGGGACTTTGTCCCGACGGATAGTGCAAGATCGATGGAGTCGGACCGGGTGGGGGAGTCAGGAGAGGGCGGCGCGGATGGTGGCCACGATGTGGGCGGGACGGCGGTAGAGGTCGCGGTCGGTGAAGTAGCGCATCCGCCAGCCCTGGTCGTCGAGCCAGTTCATGCGATCCCGGTCGTAGCGCAGACTTTCCCGATCAAGGTGGGAGGCGCCGTCGTACTCGATGCCGATCCTGCGTTCGCGGTAGCCCAGGTCCAGGCGATAGCGCGGGAAGCCGTACGCATCGTGGACCCACAACTGCGGCTCGGGTGGCGGAAGTCGCCCGTCCAGCAGCACCAACCGGAGTTGGCTCTCCTGGCGGCATTCCGCCCGGTCGTCGGCCAACGGCACCAACTCGCGCGCCTGCCGCACGCCGCGTAGCGCTCGATGGACGCCGACCTCAGCCAGCAGGTCATCCGGAGTGACCGCGCCGGTTCTCAGGGCGCAGTCCAGCACGGGAAGCGCGTCGAGCCGCCGTACCGTACGCGCCAGGTCGACAGCGCAACGTGCCGCCGGAACGCACGGCAGCCCCTGCACGAACACTGGCTGCACCGGCAACACGGAATGATGCACAACCAGACCGGGCAGCCGTGGTTTCGGCACGTTGACCGGCACCTGGACGTGTACGAGATCGTCGCGCAGCACGCCGAAGCCGTACCTTCTGGCCGCCGTCTGCCGGGCGAACATGGCGCCCTCCGGCAGGCAGAGCAGGAGAGCCCGCAACTCGTCCTCGTCGTCGAAGGGCTGATCGGTGTAGACACCGCGACGCACGCGGCGCAACTCCTCCCGACCCAGCCGAGTCCGAAGCCGTCGGGCGCTGAGCGTCCGCATCAGATCTTCCACTCGCCACAGTTGAGCAGTCACCCCGGCACCATCCGCCGCCCCCGGGCGAACGCGCCACCCCGACCCCGCCTCCCTGTGGACAACCATCCCTTCTGTGGATAACCCCCGCCCGCCGCCCATCCGTGCTATGGCCCCACCCGCCAAGTCCTCGCCGATCTTGCACTCCGCCCCACCCCACTCCCACCCCGCCGGCTTCGCCGACCTTGCACTCCGTGTCGCCCCACTCCCACCCCGCCGGCTTCGCCGATCTTGCACTCCGTGTCGCCTTTTTGCGGCTTTCATCCCGCTATGCGGGGACGGAAAGTGCAAGATCGCGCGGGGCAGGCGGGGGCAGGCGGGGGTAGGCGGGGTCAGGGGGATGGGGTGGGGTGGGGCGGGGTGGTGGCGGTCAGGTAGGTGTGGAGGGTGCGGCGGGATTGGGTCAGGGCGCTGATGCGCTCGTCCAGGGCGTGCAGGCGGGCGCGTAGGGCGGCCACCAGCTCAGGGCAGGGCTCCAGGTCGGGGCCCTCGCCGGTGGCGCAGGGCAGCAGGTACGCGATGTCCTCTGTGGACAGCCCGGCCGCGAGGAGCCGCCGGATCTGGGTCACCGTCAGCACGGCGTCCTCGGCGTACTCCCGGTAGCCGTTCGGGCCGCGTGTCGGTTCGAGCAGGCCCTGACTCTCGTAGTAGCGCAGTTGGTGCGGGTTGACGCCGGTCCGTCGGCTCAACTCCCCGATCAGCACAGCGGCTCCCTTGACCTTCATATCGATGTGAAGGTTGACGATACCCATCAGGACCGGATTTCGAGGGGGCAGATGATGCACGACCACGATGGCAGCCGTACCCCGGTGACCGTGCTCGGGTTGGGCCTGATGGGCCGGGCACTGGCCACGGCCCTGCTCGCAGACGGGCATCTGACCACGGTGTGGAACCGTACGGCGGGGAAGGCGACCGACCTCGTCGCCCAGGGTGCCCGATCTGCGGACTCGGCCGAGGCCGCGCTCACGGCCAGTCCGCTCGTGGTCGTCTGCGTCTCGGACTACGACGCGGTACGGGAGATCCTCGAACCGCTCGGCGCGGCGTTGGAGGGTCGGCTCCTGGTCAACCTGACCTCGGGCGACTCGGCGGCGGCCCGCGAGACCGCCGAGTGGGTGGCCGAGCGGGGCGGCAGCTACCTGGACGGTGCGATCATGGCCGGCCCGGCAGAGATCGGCAGCGACCGGGCCGCCCTCCTCTACGGTGGTCCGCGTCCGGTCTTCGACCGGTACGCCTCGACGCTGGGCCGCCTCGGTCCGGCGATCCACGTCGGCGACGATCCCGGGCTGTCGGCGCTGTACGACGTGGCCGTGCTGGGCCTGATGTGGGGCATCCTGAACGGCTTCGTGCAGGGTGCCGCCGTA